>NZ_NWFK02000001.1:316099-632199 GCF_002313155.2 Psychrobacter sp. FDAARGOS_221 | reverse complement strand
CCCCAAACGGTACCGAATAGACCAATATAAGGCGAAACTGAACCAATGCTGGCCAATACCGCCAAACCTGATTCTAAGGCTTGTTGTTGTCTACCTAAGCCCACTCGTAGCTTACGTTCGACACCATCAATAATTTGATCTTTCGGCTGACGCTTTTTGTTCATACGCAAAAACTCAGAAAAACCAATATAAAAAATATTGGCCAATCCGTGACGATCGGGTGAGTTTTGGATGCCTTGATATAGCTTGGCCAAATCTTCACCAGACCAAAACCAATTTTCAAAATGTTCGTCTAATTTTTTTGCCGTACCGAGTCTGGCACTTAACCGAAAAATTAATACCCAGCAGACAATAGATGCCAATAGTAAAATACCCATGACAAGTTGTACCAGTAGGCTGGCCTCTGTGATTAGGGCGATAAGGTTAATAGACTCTGACATGAATAACTCACTTGTTACTAAATAAGCAAAAACAACGGAAGATAAAAATAGGGTTTATAGCGTATAACAGGGATTAACGATAGTGGCAAATTAAATCGTCGCCAATAAATAGCTGATAAACTATACGGCATTGTATAGGGTATTATTTAATGTTTTCAATTTAATATTTTTAATGCGTTATTTTAATCTACAATGAGGCGAATAGCATAGCAATCTTTGAAACTTATACTTAATTTCCTATTAAACGTAACATCAAAATGGCTTAAATCAACAAAAAAACTGATGAGCTATTTACAAAACTACTCGTTTTGTTGTGAATCCTTTATAATTGACCCTTTTTTTATTGACGTAGGTTTTCAGCAGCGTGGTCAACGGATGCTTTAAGTGCTAATTACCCAGTGTATTTGGTAGTTCATAGCTGATCTAAACATAGTTGAAGCTCAGTAAACTGTTACCACACACCGTTTAAAACGACTGTTCTCTTTGGTTTTCAACCCCAAAAATAGGCTAATCCTTATGAATGCAATTGAGCGTTATTTTGGTATCGATGGTCAAAATACCACAATAAAAACAGAAGTCTTAGCAGGTATTACTACCTTCTTGACGATGGCGTACATTATTTTTGTTAACCCGACTATTTTGGCGGATGCCGGCATGGATAGGGGTGCAGTATTCGTAGCAACCTGTTTGGCTGCTGCGATAGGCTGTTTTATTATGGGATTGTATGCACGATTACCAGTAGCCTTAGCACCAGGGATGGGGTTGAATGCCTTTTTCACCTACGGTGTGGTTTTGGGAATGGGTTACAGCTGGCAAACCGCTCTTGGCGCTGTCTTCTTATCAGGCTGTATTTTTATTCTACTTAGCTTGTTTAAGATTCGTGAGTGGGTGATTAACGCCATTCCTAACAGTTTAAAACAAGGTATTGTGGCTGGTATCGGTGCGTTTTTAGCCTTTATTGCCTTAAAAAGCTCAGGGGTTATTATAGCAAACGAAGCCACTTTTGTGAGTTTGGGAGACTTACAACAATTTTCACCAATGATGGCAGCGCTGGGTTTCTTCTTAATTATTGGCTTGGTCTATCGTAATGTACCAGGCGCAGTGACCATTGGTATCTTGGGCATTACTGTAATTGCAGTGCTAGTAGGTGAGGTGCCGTTTGCAGGCGTAATGTCGATGCCGCCTTCTATCGCACCGACCTTAATGCAGTTAGACATTGCCGGTGCGTTCGATGTTGCGATGATCAGTGTCATTTTTGCCTTTTTATTCGTCGACTTGTTTGATACGTCAGGTACTTTGATAGGTGTAGCCAGTAAAGCCAATCTTATAGATAATAAAGGGAATATTCCAAATTTAGGAAAAGCTCTACTGGCAGATTCAAGTGCAACAGTAGCTGGTTCTTTGTTAGGAACATCATCAACTACTAGCTTTGTTGAGAGTACCGCAGGGGTTGCGGCGGGTGGTCGTACTGGATTGACAGCCGTAATAGTTGGTGTTTTATTTTTATTAAGCATATTTTTTGCTCCTTTAGCAGGTATCATTCCAGCTTATGCAACTGCAGGTGCTATATTTTATGTTTCAGTACTGATGTTATATACGTTAAAAGATATAGACTGGCAAGACTTAACAGAGGCGGCACCGGTTGCGGTTGTATTATTATTGACGCCGTTAACTTATTCGGTTGCTGATGGTATTTCACTGGGATTTATCACTTATACTGCTGTCAAAGTGTTAACCGGTAAGTTTGACCAAGTTAGCCCTGCGGTTTGGGTGTTGACTGTGGTTCTATTGGCCAAAATTGTATTTTTATAATGTGTTTATAAGCCATAAATGAAGTAATCGCATATGGTGTAGAGCTGATAAAGACTTAGGTTTTTATCAGCTTTTTTATTGCCTAGTTTATTGATAATTAAAGATTAAATTATTGGCTTGTCTTATGTTTATTTAGTGGCTTATTTAATAGCCTGTTTAATGTCTTGTTTATAGACTCTAATTTTTTATGCTTTGATACAGTTAGCCTATAGTCTAACGGCCGATGAGTGTGCTAATATTCATCCATCAAGCTCATAACCTCAATCAACGCCGTAGAGGTTTTTCTTTAACTGACATCCTCAGTCAAACGTTCTGTTTCACTGAAGTCAGTATCAATCAAAGAAGAAGGCATTAGTGAGTTTGTCGTTGGTTTTTTAAACCGTTTTTTCGAAAGTGTTTTGTTCGAGGATGGTGACATTATTAGACGATGGCTTGGACTTGCTACTGTTTTTGACCGCTTTATATTTACATTAATTCTGCCCAATTGATATTAAATTTCAATAGTAAACCGCTTCTGTATTTAACAGATGCCATGCGCTATTTGATAATAACAATTGATAGCAAATCTTTGTTAGTAGTAATACGTCCTCCTTAGCAGCCGTCTTATAATTAAGCTCGGTTTACAATGTGTTGTTTTAACATTGTAGATACTTATCCTTCCTTTAATGACACGCTTATGCAGTCTATAGTGATATTTAATATTTTAATCATTAAGCCTGCTGATTTGCCAATGATTCGCAAATTTCGTGCTGACCCTGTGCCAATAAATGACAAACCATAAACTCGGCTGTTAATTATTTGATTACCTTGTTTTTTTATTCCTATATTTCGTTATCTATTTAAATTATCAATGGAGATGATATGAGTTTTAATAACCCATTCTACCCGCAAAACCCAATTCAATTCTCACCGCAACAGGTGCTAGATCCGAGTTATATCGACAAGCCGTCTAAAGAGCTATTTAAACTCATATCCCCTTTATATAGCGCCGATGAAGATGCTTGGTTAGGCGAGCTATTGCCACTGGCAGAGCCGCAAGTGAGCCAAGGTGTCGATGAAAGACAAGCCGCTGCTGATCAAACCGCAAGCTTAGTTGAGCATGTGCGTAACAATGACAAAGCGGTCAAAATGGTGGACTCGCTGTTATTAGAATACAGCCTAGATACGCAAGAAGGTATCTTATTGATGAGTCTGGCCGAAGCCTTGATTCGTGTTCCTGATAATGCCACTGCCGATGCGCTTATTGCCGATAAAATGAGCGTTGCCGATTGGAAAAAGCATCTTAAAGATGACAATGGATTTATCGTCAATGCCTCAACTTGGGGTCTGATGATGACCGGCCGTGTGGTCAGTATTGATAAAAAAACAACCGCCGCTGGCTTTTTGGATCGTATGACCAAAAAGATGGGTGAGCCAGTAATTCGTAGCGCGATGCAGCGTGCGATGAAAATTATGGGCCATCAGTTTGTACTGGGTGAAACCATCGAGCAGGCCCGTCAAAATAGCCAACCTTACCGTGATAAAGGCTATACCTACTCATTTGATATGCTTGGTGAAGCGGCGGTCACTCATAAGGATGCAGAAAAGTACTTTAGTGACTATCTACATGCCATTAAGTCAGCTGCAAATATTCAGGTTAAGCCTGGTATGCCTAAGCCATCAGTGTCTATTAAGCTGTCGGCATTACACCCGCGTTATGAAGCGACTCAAATCGACCAAGTTTTAGGCCTATTGCGTCAGCGTTGTATTTTGTTAATTGAAGCGGCACGTGATGTTGATGTCGATATTAGTATTGATGCGGAAGAAGCAGACCGCTTAGAAGTGTCATTAAAATTATTTGAGTCTTTGTACCGCGATATTATGACTCAAGATTGGGATGGTCTAGGTCTGGTCGTACAAGGCTACTCTAAGCGCGCACTGGCAGTGCTAACTTGGCTGGCAAGCTTGGCCAAAGAAGTGGGCGACCGTATTCCAGTACGTCTGGTAAAAGGCGCTTACTGGGACTATGAGATTAAATTAGCGCAGCAAAAAGGCATTACCGGCTATCCGGTATGGACGCGTAAAGAAGGCACGGATGTGGCTTATCTTGCTTGTGCGCGCTTCTTATTAACCGAGCAAGTGCGTGGTGTGTTATGGCCACAATTTGCCACTCATAACGCGCATACCTTATCGACAGTGATGACCATGAGTCCACACAGAGACTTTGAGTTCCAGCGTCTGCATGGTATGGGTGATGCACTGTATGATCATATCTTAGCCGCTTATAACATTCCGGTTCGTATTTATGCGCCAGTAGGGGCACACAAAGACTTGCTGCCGTACTTGGTACGCCGCCTGCTAGAAAACGGCGCCAACAGTTCATTTGTGCATCAGCTGCTTGATAAAAGCTATCCGATTAGCGAGCTGACGGTGCATCCTTATGACAAGCTGACCAGCCATGCCACGCTGCATAATGAGCGTATCAAGATGCCACTGGATATCTATGGCGACAGAAAAGCCAGCTTCGGTCCTAATATCTTTGTTGACTCACAGTGGCAACCGTTCAAAACCGCTATTGATGGCCATTTAAGCGACACTTGGACCGCGACGTCAGTTATTAACGGCGAACAAGTGAATGTTAAAGATAACAATCTAGAGGCCATTGAGGTGTATGCACCTTGGAGCCATGATGTCAAAGTAGGCGAAGTGACCTACGCCAATGCAGACGTTGCTAAGCAAGCCATTGAGCAAGCGGTAGCAGGGCAGCAGCAGTGGCAAGGCATTGATGTCAGTGAGCGTGCCAGTATTTTACGCCGTGTTGCTGACGTTTATGAAGACAACTATGCACAGCTGGTGGCTATGTGTCACAAAGAAGCGGGCAAGACCATGCAAGACAGTATCGATGAGGTACGTGAAGCGGTTGACTTCTGCCGTTACTATGCCGATGAAGCAGAGCGCTTAAGCGAAGAGACCAACAGCTTTACCGATCTGTCTGGTAATCAAGTTACCCAAAAACGTGCAGCACGCGGTACTTTAGTCTGTATTAGCCCATGGAACTTCCCATTGGCTATTTATACCGGTCAGATTATGGGCGCATTGGCGGCAGGCAATACCGTTGTGGCCAAGCCAGCTGAGCAAACCAGCTTAATAGCTTACTTTGCAGTACAGCTGATGTATCAAGCCGGTGTGCCTGGCTATGCATTGCAGTTCGTCACCGGTGCCGGTGAAGTCGGTGGTGCATTGACTGCGTCTAATCAGATTGATGGGGTTATCTTTACTGGTTCAACTCAAACTGCGCAGCTGATTAACCGCTCTCTATATGACGGTAGAAAGGCGTCGGCGGCCAACGCTGATTTACCAGTGTTAATTGCTGAAACCGGTGGTCAAAATGCCATGATTGTGGACTCAACCGCATTGCCTGAGCAAGTGGTGAAGGATGCTGTATTATCAGCCTTTGGTTCAGCGGGTCAGCGCTGTTCAGCTTGCCGTATCTTATGCTTGCAAGAAGACATTGCTGACAACGTCATTGAGCTATTAAAAGGCAATATGGCCGAGCTAAAAGTGGGCAACCCAACGCAAGTGTCTACCGATGTCGGTCCAGTGATTGATAGAGATGCTCAAAAAGGTCTACGCGCCCACATTGAAGCGATGCGAAAAGACCCCCGTGCCCGTGTGATTGCACAAACCCCAATCAGCGCTGAAAGTGCCGATAAGCTAAGCAACAGTACCTTCGTGATGCCAACAGCGATTGAGGTTAAGTCCATTGACGTGATTGGCGGTGAGCACTTTGGTCCTATCATGCATATCGTGCGCTACAAAGCCAGCAAGCTTGATGAGTTGATTGATGAAATTAACGCCACTGGATATGGATTAACCTTAGGTATTCATAGCCGTATTGAAGCGGCCGCTGACCATATCGAAAGCCGTGCTAAAGTCGGTAATACCTATATTAACCGCAACCAAATTGGTGCCATTGTCAATGAGCAGCCGTTTGGTGGTAGTGGTTTGTCTGGTACCGGTCCGAAAGCGGGTGGCCCACATTATGTGGCGCGCTTGACTAAGTGGCAAAACGTTTAAGCACGGTTAACGAACAAACAAATTATGGATAATCCAAAAATTTAAGGATCACACATGACACAGATATTTAGAGACAACCAACAACAGCACTGTGAAACTTGGGGTGCGATGGAGGCGGTGCAGCGTAGTATTATTTTGACTGAAGCCTGTCGCAAACTGGCAGCCATTACCAGCAACCCCGACAAAGCACAGCGTTTATTTACCCATATTTTAAATCAGGCTGAGCACTTAGATCAGATCAATAGACTGTCTGGTGCGACTGGTGAGACCAATGATTTATATTTTGCGCCACGCGGTAAAGTAATGATTGTGGGTACAGACCAAGCCGATTCTGTTCCAGTTTTGGGACAATTGGTTGCGGCGCTACTGGCAGGTAACGAAGTTATTTTGCGCTATCAACGCGATGAAGCACTATGTGATCAGGCCATCACTATCTTGCAGCAGGCAGGCGTATTAGAAGGGGTGATGAGTACGGCCAATGATGCAGAGCTGGTGACGTTATTGCATATTTACCGTTTGGCTGTTGTTGGCTTGGTCGGTAGCCTAGATGAAGCCGTTGAAGTGGGTCAAGAATTGGCTCAGTCAGATGGTATTATTACCCAATTAGTTGCGGTAACCGATATGGCAGGCTGCCATGAGATGTTTGAGCCTGAATATATTGAACGCTTTACCACAGAGCGCGTTAAGACGGTCAATACCACAGCGATTGGCGGTAATGCCAGCTTAATTGAACTGGGTATGGGCTAATTGCTTTTAGTAATGGCTATTAAACAGATGTGACAGGGAAGTTATCTGTTAGTCATACAACAATATTAAGATTAAAGTTAAGGTCAAACAGCCACTATACTTAATCTACTGTACTTATTTACTTGAGTGACTTATGTACTTGAGTTGGCATCATAAATTTAGGGTGTGATATTATAGATGGTTGTTTAAAGCGAAAAGGAAATTCGATGAGCTTAACGGAGATTGTGCAGCTTGAGGGTCACATACAATCCATTTATTTGGCGGTATATCCTGACAAACTACTGTTACTGGATGGGTGTTGCCGCCCTGATGTGCCTTTAGTATTAGACTATATCAAGCATACCTTGCAGCGGCCCATTACTGATTTAAAAGTGGTGGTCACCCACATGCATGCTGATCATGCCGGTGGGGCGCTGTTGTTTCGGCAAGCGACCGGCTGTCAAATTGTCTCCAGTGATAAGTCAAACCAATGGTATGCCGGTGTCGGCGGACGGGTGATGCATTTTATTGATACCAGCTTGGCGTATTGGGTCGCTAGGCGCTTAGGTCGTCCGACTAAACGTTTGTGGTATCCAGCTCATTTAACCCCAGACATCACAGTGGTAGATGGCCAAAGGCTGCCACATTTTGAAGACTGGCAGGTATTGGTAACCGCTGGGCATACCGATCGCGACCTGTCTTTATATCACCCACAAACACAGCGTATCTATACCGCTGATTTAATTATCAAATTGCGCCATAAATTTGTCGCTCCTGTGCCTATTTATTTGCCTCAGGTTTACCGTGAATCGCTAAAACGTGTAAAACAGTTAAACCCAGAGCAGGTGATGATGGCCCATGGCGGTGCTAAGTATGTCGAGCCTGAAGTGTTTGATCAGTTGATACAAAGAGTGCCAGAGCGTCCTGTTACCGTGAAGGCGACCATAGAGCATAAATTGTTTTGGTGGTTTAAACGGCCTAAGCCAAATTTATAGACGTTAATCATTTAATTATGAACCAAAACAAAACAGTTTAAGCTAAAATAGCCTAAGCGTTTATAGCAATTTATTTACACGATAGACGTCAACAGCCTTATCAAACTGCCATTAAAAAGGCCAAGCAACGATAGCTGCTTGGCCTTTTTTAACGCTTAGATAAAGCCAATCGTTATATAGCAACGATTAAGCTGAGCGAGAGGGCTTCTCCAGCGTAATGTTTAAGAAGTGCTCTAACGAGTCGTCCATAATCTTCAGCCATGGTTTAGGTAGAGATGGCGCCATCGTACCAGTTAAGGTTGAGCGGTAAGATTTTTCACGGAAGGTCATGATGCCTTTTTTCTTATCCTTCTTCCACTGCTTGAAGATTTCCCCTTGTTTTTCAACTTCAAACTCAGGGTAATCTGTTGCATCATATAAGTCACGAATATAGCTGGCTTGGAAGTCGATTTCTTCTTCAGCATTGCTTAGTTTTTCATGACGTTCTAACCAGTGTTGCTCATCTTTTTGACGCGTTTCTAAATCAGGTAATTCAATTTTACCTAAGATAACATCACGTGCGTACCAAGCTTGGGCATCGAACATATTAAAGGTAAAGTACTGATCTTGCATGCCTAAGTAAATAAGCTGTGGGTTAGGCTGCCAGAAAATACCTTTATACAAGTTAGCTGGATACAAGCAGTTGTGTGTCTGTAAGCGCAGCTCATCTGGTAAGAATGGGAAGTGGAATAGGTAACCGGTACACATGATGACCGCATCATATCTTTGGCTAGTGCCATCAGAGAAGTGTGCCACGTCATTTTCAAAGTGAGTCACCAGTGGTTTTTCTGAAATGCCTTCTGGCCAATCATAGCCTAAGGGTTGTGTGCGATAGCTGATAGTGACCGATTTTGTGCCATATTTATAGCACTGAGTACCGATGTCTTCAGCAGAATAGCTACTACCGATTAGCAGGATATCTTGACCTTCAAACTCTAGCGCGTCACGGAAGTCATGCGCATGTAGAACACGGCCAGTATATTTTTCTAGGCCTTCAAAGTAAGGCATATTTGGGGTAGAGAAGTGGCCAGTCGCGACAATCACATGGTCGAACTCATTGGTTTCTTGTTCGCCTTTTTTGTGATCCATCACAGTGACGGTAAACTTCTTAGTTTCGTCATCAAAGGTAACCCAACGTACTGGGCATTCGAAGCGAATATATTTATTAATATCTTGTTTTTCTAGACGCCCCATAATATAGTCACGTAACACTTCGCGAGGCGGATAAGAAGGGATAGGGGCACCGAAGTGCTCTTCAAATGAATAGTCAGCAAATTCTAAACATTCTTTTGGACCATTTGACCAAAGATAGCGGTACATACTGCCATGTACTGGCTCACCATTTCTATCTAGACCAGTACGCCAGTTGTAGTTCCACATACCGCCAACAGCGTTTTGTTTTTCATAACAGACGATTTCAGGTAAGTCCTTCATACCTGCTTTTCTTGCGGCTTCAAACGCACGCAATTGAGCTAAACCACTAGGACCTGCACCTAAAATAGCGATCTTTTTATGACTCAAAATTATCTCCTATTTAATTTAAGTAAACAAATCGAGGCAAGACTATATCATTTATCTAAAAACAATTTTATATGTTGACTTACAAGTCATACGAATTATAGTAATAGAAAAATAGAGTTGGTTAAATAATTTTTATCAATGATATGTATTTTGATTAACTATGTTTATGTAGAACGGATTAAATATCCATATAAACGACAATACTTGACGCATATAAACCAAACTTAACGTTTGTGCCCTTGTTATGTGAACCAAAATTGCTTAATCTGCTTATAAATACAAAAAAGGATACGGCTAAAATATGGAACCACTTTCAATACTTCCAGTCACTTTGGCTTCAGTGATGGCTACGTTCTCTACAGATAATGCCAATGTAGAGCAGGCTGTTATTACCACTCATGTCAGCCCCGAAATTGCTGGCGTATGGGAGCTCGACTTACAAGCAATCCCAGATTTTGCAAAACCAGATGCCCAAAATAAAGCAGGCGGTGTGTCTGTAGACGCGTCAGAAAGTCAGGAATTACAAGATTTAATCGCAGCGATTCAAGAAGCAAATAGAGTTGATCAAGACATCATTGATCACGCTAAGCAGGTTCAAGCCAGTCAGGAAAACAGTCAGGCACAAGCAGATAATAATCAAACCAATAATCGTCAAAAGAGTAGTACGGGTTTAACTCAATACGACCCAGAGGCAAAATCACTGCCCATCCAACCGGCAACGGTTGCTGCATCCAATCAGTGTCGCGAGCGTTATAGCTTTGGTGCTGATAATGTACTGGTAACCACCAGTGGTGAAGAGTGGACCTACAGCAATTATATGTACCAGCATCAAGACGAAGGCCTACCTATTATTGCCATTACGACCCGCTATGATAATAATAAGCCTGACTGTTCGGGTACTCAGGTCGATCAGGCTGGCGAAGCTTTATTGGCTTTCGTTGATTATCAACCTAAGAATAATCTAATGCGTTGGTGTATTGATCCCAAAGGTACTAACTGCTTTATGACTTTCCATAAGCTGGTGCCATAACGTTTATCGACAACTTGAATCTAGCATTTCAATAAATATTTGATTCAATACGATTGATAATATACAGTCCCTTAGCAGAGACATCATCACTTGCACTATCATCCTGCTATATCAGGCAGGATGCTATTTCAGATACGTCGCTATATCAGAATGCTATCGCCACTTAACATCAAACCTTATTACACGGTTTGAATAGAGTAGCCGATAGCATTTGACGTTAGACAAATTTCTGCCTTGTCAGGTTCACTTGCTTTTAATAAGACACCCCGCTCATGAAACAATCGACCGCCTTGGATATTCTCAAAACGGGTAAAAATGTTTTTTTAACCGGTTCAGCAGGTTCAGGAAAAACCTACACTTTAAATCAATACATTCATTATTTGAGAGCCAGACGGGTACCGGTAGCGACGACTGCCAGTACCGGTATTGCTGCTACCCATATGAATGGGACAACTATCCACAGTTGGTCAGGCATTGGTATTAAAGATGAGCTTACTGAACGTGACCTGTCTAATTTATCACGTAAAAAGATACTAAAAGATAGGCTGCAAGGCACATCGGTTCTGATTATCGATGAAATCTCTATGCTTCATGCTAAGCAGCTGAACTTAGTCAATCAGGTATTAAAGCACATACGTCAAAGTGATAAGCCTTTTGGCGGTATTCAATTGGTCGCTGCGGGTGATTTCTTTCAGTTACCCCCAGTAGGCAGTCGTGGTGAAAGCAATAGAGATAAGTTCGCCTTTATGTCAGAAGCCTGGCTTGATGCTGGGTTTAAGGTCTGTTATTTGACAGAGCAGCATCGACAGCAGGCGGATGACCAGGCAAAGGATGTTCAGCAGCAGATTACTTTAGATGCCATTTTAAATCAGATACGTGGCGATCAAGGGGTTACCGCAGAGGCTATCTTGGCACTACAAAATACCTTTTATCAAGATGTGGACGTCAATCGTACACGGTTATACACCCATAACGTCAATGTAAACAAAATTAATGAAAATGAGTTGGCGCAGCTATCTGGTGAAACCGTAACCTATCACGCGATAGCGCATGGTGATAACAAACTGGTTGAAACCCTTAAAAAGTCGGTGCGTACCAGTGATGAGCTCACGTTGAAAATTGGCGCTAAGGTAATGTTTATTAAGAACAATACTGAGCTTGGGGTATCAAACGGCACCATGGGCGAGCTGGTTGGGTTTACGACCATTAAGCCATTAAAGACGAGTAGTGTTAAAGCGGCGGATGATAAAGAAAGCTCAAGTATTAAGTCCTCAGCGCTACAAGCTGCCAAAGACCAAAAAGCTGCCACTGATACTAGCTTAACCAATCAAGATGACACTGACGACGAAGTAGAGTCTACAGAATCAGATGCGCCGGTATCGACTGATCGCTACCCAATTATTAAGCTCAATACAGGGCGACAAGTCATTGCTGAGCCTGAAGAGTGGGTGATTGAAGATGAAAATGGTGAAATACTTGCCAGTTATACCCAAATCCCGTTAACCCTAGCTTGGGCAATTACCATTCATAAGTCGCAAGGGATGACCCTTGATGCAGCAGAGATTGACTTATCTAAGACTTTTGAATTAGGACAAGGCTATGTTGCCTTATCACGTCTCAAATCACTTGAAGGTCTTAAGCTGCTAGGTATGAATGATTTAAGCTTACGTTTAGATCCATTAGCGCGGGGTGCAGATTCTAGATTCCAACAGCTGTCTGATGAAGCAGAGCAGACCTTTAGTGATATTGAAACTGAAGTGCTGAAAGAATCGCATGATCGCTTCGTGTTGACCCGAGGTGGCACCTTAAGTAAAAGCAGTATCGATGCCTACGAGTCTCAGTTTAAAGCACGTCAGCAAAGACAGGCGAAGAAGCAAGCGCAAAGAGATAAGCTTGGTAATCAGCTAACAGATCATTCGCAAAGTACGCTAATGGAAACCAGGCTGCTGCTTGAAGAGAGCTTATCTATTGCCGAAGTTGCTCAAGCTCGTGGCTTGGCTCAATCAACCATTATGAAGCATTTATCTCAAATCAAGCAGCAAGACCCTAGCTTTAAATGTGAGCATCTGCGCCCTGATGACGCCATTGTCGAAAAGGTAAGTGCTGCTGTTGATGTGATTATTGCCGCAGCGGATCCCAATGACTTTAGTGGCGGCGACGATAGCAGTGGTGTCGATAGCGCTGGCAAAGATCTATTTACCAAAGATCGTATTAAGCTGCGTCCGATCTATGAATATCTGAATGAGAAAATAGATTATAATAGTATCCGTCTGGCGTTGATATTTGTCGAGTAATCCATCACAATCGACGTTTATCAAAACCATGCTATGCCATGCCGTTAGTTAGCTTAGCTTCTGCGGTTGTGCACTCATCCCTGTATTTATAGCCTCAAATTAAGAGCTATTGGTCTGTTATATTCTGCTATTTTTAAGTTGCCACTATGTCCCTTATACCTGCACAGTCCGCCACAACATCATTGCAACGCAAGCGTCCATTACGCGTCGCCATTAACGGCTTTGGACGTATAGGGCGTAATGTATTACGCGCACTGATTGAGCGTTTTGATGTACTGGGTAAATTGGTACACATTGTGGCCATCAATGATGTGGCGGATGTTGATACACTGCTACATCTATTAAAATATGACAGCACCCATGGTCGATTAAGCCGGCTAGGGGTGCAAGCCAGTATCCGTTATCCGTCAGCCGCAACCAGTGATGAGCAGCAAAACATCCAACTGTGCCTGACCAAAAATGACAATACCTACTGTATAGACTTACTTGCGACTGCTGAGCCAGAGCTATTACCATGGCAAAAGCTTAAAGTGGATGTGGTACTTGAGTGTACTGGTCACTTTCGCTCTTATGACGATGCCAGTCGTCATTTGCAAGCAGGTGCAAAACAAGTCATTATTGGCGCAGCACCCTTTGACAACGTCGATGCGTGTATTGTGATGGGCGTCAATGAAACAGAGCTGAACCGCCAGCTACCGATTATCTCAAGTGTGTCTTGCACCACTCAGGCCTTAGTGCCACTCATCTATGTCCTTGATAAAGCCTTTGGCACTCAGTCAGTAATGATGACCGAGATTCATGCGGTGACTGCTGATCAAAATGTGCTCGATCAACCACACCGTGATAAGCGCCGAGCACGTGCTTCAGGCCATAACTTTATCCCAACGACCTCTAGTAGTATTGCCGCTACCGAGCGCACCTTACCGCATATGCTCGGCAAAATTGATGGTCATTCAATACGGGTGCCGACGATAGATGTGGCTGCCATTGATGTCACCTTTGTGTTTGAGCGTGAGGTTAATCTAGAGCAGGTGAGGGCAGTGCTTAAAGCCGCCTGCGCGCCTGACAGCCGTTTGCATGGCATTATGGGATACACTGAAGAGCCATTGGTGTCTAGCGACTTTATCCATCAACCTGAGTCGCTAATCATCGATGATGAGCAGCTGATGCAGGTTGGTAGTCAGGTGAAGGTATTTGCTTGGTATGATAATGAGTGGGGCTATGCCAATCGTTTACTTGATATGTGCTTATATCTGCATCATGTGGATTAGCCGGTAATTTGTAATAAAAAACCCAGCAACATTAAAATAAACAACATAAAAAAAGACCAGCTTAGTAATAAGCTGGTCTTTTTAATATCTGGCGGAGTCGGAGAGATTCGAACTCTCGAAGGGCTATGAACCCTTGCCGGTTTTCAAGACCGGTGCATTCAACCGCTCTGCCACGACTCCAATAAGTGGCTTATTATAATGAAAATCTGACCAAATGCAAGGGGTGAATAAAATTTAATTTAGTGGCAGCTGGCAGACATAAATTACGAACATAAAAAAAGACCAACTTAGTCAATAAGTTGGTCTTTTAAGTATCTGGCGGAGTCGGAGAGATTCGAACTCTCGAAGGGCTATGAACCCTTGCCGGTTTTCAAGACCGGTGCATTCAACCGCTCTGCCACGACTCCGTAGGTGCAGTATTATAGAGGGTTTGATTTTGATTGCAAGTATTTTTTCACATTTTTGTAATTTTTTTTATTATCAATGCTTTTGCCAGCATTAAATGCCCAATCGAGCCCCAAAAACTAAACCATATAAGTGGTATGTGAGGGCATACAGCATTGGGCATGATAGAACTTACTTATTTTTCTTCATACTGTTCTTCAAGCAAGCCTTTAGTGGCATAGCTATTATGGGTATCAATAATGGCCTGCTCGATAATAGAGCTGCTAACACCTTTAGAGCGTAGTTGCTCAATAAATAGCTCATCGTCAGCTAGGGTATAGCCATCATGGTCTCTGTCTAAGCCTTGACGTATATAAAGACGAATCAGACCCTGGATACGCTTAAAGCCATGCTCATGCGCGGTTTCTTCCATTAAGCTGATCATTTCTTCAGACAGTCTAATGCTGACCGGACGAGTGATTTTCTGTGGATGATTTGAATATTTATTGCGGATATGAGGAGGAATTAAAGCCATATTATCATCAATTAGGTTAAGTAGATTTAATTTATTATAGGTGATATGGGACTAAACACCAAGCAGTAAGCACCAATAGAGCGTGTTAGTTGTGTTATAAGCAAAGTAGGGGGGATTTTGCTTAAGGTATCTTTGTGCTTTGTGGCAAACTGAGATGCACAAAACAACATGCATAAAAAAAAGTCCTAATCACTGATTAGGACTTTTTTAGGTTTTAACTAAAATCTATGGGTGTTAAAACCTTTTAGAATTTGGCTCCCTAACCTGGGCTCGAACCAGGGACACACGGATTAACAGTCCGATGCTCTACCAACTGAGCTATTAGGGAATAACTTGTCACCACATTAATCTTTATAGCAAAGAACTAAAGGGGTTAACGACTAAGTGATGCGTATTCTAGCCAAGCTTTGACTGGGTGTCAAGCCTTATTGCATAAAATTGTCATAAAAACTTTTAATCGACTATTTTTGCTACTTATCAAGGCTGATTAGCGCGCTTATTGTATCCCAGAAAGCTTATATTATTCAACAAAAGTAAGGGTCAGCCAGATTGGTTTAATTATTTAGTTGATTAATTTTGCGGCTGGCTAGGTTTTAGGAAGACCCACTATAAATAGATACACTAATTATTTTAGACAAAAAAAAGTCCTTATCGGTTAAGATAAGGACTTTGGCATTTTGCCATAAAGAAAACTGCCTTTCGCAGTGTTAGCATGCTTAACATGCTAGAATTTGGCTCCCTAACCTGGGCTCGAACCAGGGACACACGGATTAACAGTCCGATGCTCTACCAACTGAGCTATTAGGGAATAGCTGGTGTTAACAACAAGATTCAATTAAAAATTTTATTGAATTCAAAGCACTGAATTGATGTGCTGTCGTTGTTAAGTGGGGCGTATTCTAGCAGATAAATAACAGGCGTCAACCTTTTTTTTAAAAAAAAGATGAAAAAAGTGCATTTTTTGCAAAAAAAGGGCTTTTTAAGCAAAAATCAGTGGTTTTTAGCTGTTTTTAGCAAGTAATTTTTTAGAAGGCTATTTTTTTAGGAAGCTATTTTATAGGAGGTTATTTAAACAACTGTTTTTAAAATACGGACTTTGAAATTCGGTTTTTAATAGATTGTCATCACTTTGGTTTAGGTTATGCATTTATATGTGTTACTGTCAAAACCCAATAGTCGGCTGTTCAATTGCTTAGCACTTTAAAATTAAGCTAAACTAACTGGGTTATTGATTAATTTAATTGGCTTTTTTATCAAAACAAGCTTTGTTTAGGTCCAGACCTTTTAATAACAGGTTGCTTTAAAAAGTGCTGATTAAATTATCCGTTTATCTAAAAATAAGGATGGGTGTTATGCCACAATTAAATACGTTACCAAGCTCTAATGCTGTAAAAGCGCCACTAAAGCACGAACTGTATATGTCAGTATTGATGACACCAGATATGGCCAACTTTATTGGTAATGTGCATGGTGGTGACTTGTTAAAAATGCTTGACCAAGTCGCTTATGCCTGTGCCAGTCGCTATAGTGGTACTTATGTTGTTACCTTGTCTGTCGATCAGGTTATGTTTTTAGAACCTATCTATGTGGGTGAGTTGGTTACTTTTGCGGCCAATATTAACCATGTTGGTAAAACCTCGATGGAGGTGGGTATTCGCGTTGAAGCTGAAAATATTCAAGAGCGTACCGTGCGCCATACCAATAGCTGCTACTTTACGATGGTCGCTGTCGATGAAAATGGTAAACCAACGCCTGTACCGCCACTTGAGATTAAAGACTATGTACAGCAATGTCGCTTCGATGCTGCCGCTGCGCGTAAAGAGATGCGTAAGAAGCAGTCTAATCGCCCAAGCTGTGATTTAGCTGATGAAAAGCCAGGTGAATTAGACGGCTTTAAGCCAAGTGACCAGCTGAAATAAATAGATTTACAGGGTTAATGTAAGTTTTAATCGAATAGTGTGAAGGATATTGGATGAAAAAATCACTCACTTTGGGCGCCCTGTCATTAGCAGGTATGCTCACGGTCACCACGCCAGCTTTGGCTGAATTAACTTTGGCTGAATCAAGTCAGGGTAATTCGGCCAATAAAGGGATGAAGCACTCAATCAATGGCGGGGGTCAAGTGTCCTTGTATAGTGGTGGGTATAGCGGATCAAGTTATGCTGGAGCAAATGAGAAGCAAGTGCCTGCCCAAATACCTACCGACGCCTCTTTGCTGGAGCTGATGGAGGTGATGCGGATGACTGAAATGATGCAGTCAATGACAGTGGCTCAAGGTGAGATGATGGACTCTGTTATGCAGTCTGCGTTACAGGATAAGGATCTTCAGCAAATTACTGAGACACAAAGGCAACAGATGGTGCGGGTGTTATCTGACTATACTCAGGAGCTAATGGCAGACTCCAATAAAGCCATGATTGATATTGTCAAAAAGCATTTTTTGGTACTGGCTAAGCAGCATTACACTCAAGCTGAGGTGGATGCTCAAATTGCTTTTTATAGCAGTGATATTGGTCAACGTATTCTCGATAAACAGCCGACATTCATGCAAGCTTATATGAAAGCCATCACGCCAGAGACGATGGATGTTGTGAATCAGACCCAGCAGAAGCTCAAACCAAAACTAAAGCAAGAGTTGGAGCGAATCTTAAGGTAAGGCTGTTCTTCTATAACTTTTAGGTCAAAATATATGTTACATCTTTATTCAGCGCGACGCGTTAAACCCATGCTAAGCGTTAAATCTATGCTAAGTGTCAAACTAAAGAAAAACCTTGCGCATAAGCTATCAGTGTTAACCGCTGCCACTATGTTGACGGCAGTGACACCTGCCTATGCTGAGCTGATTATCTCTAATGGTGCTAATAGCAGTCAGAACGTTAATGCGACTGTCATTAATCAAAGTGGCATTAATCAAACTGGCGCTAATCAAGCAGCCGTTAACCAAGCAAAGCCCAGCAAAGAATCTGTGATGAAGCTGATGCAAGTGATGCGTATTGATCAGCAAATACAAGCGGTGATTGATGGTAAGCAAAAAGCGGCTGATATATTGCAAAACCAGAGTGAAGATAAAAAGGGTGATAAAAAAGTCTTAGAAGCTAAGATGAAAGGCATTTTGACTGAATATGCGCAAATAGTGGTTGGTAGTTTGCAAAGTCATGGCAGCGTTGAATCTTTGACCCAAGCCTATATCGAGTCAGCACAAGCGCATTATACTCAGCAAGAAGTGGATGCGATAATCGGCTTTTATGACACCGCAGTGGGGCAGAGCATCTTGGATAAAAATCCGAAAGTAACGGCTGATTTTATGCAAAAGTCACTACCAGATGATGATCAGATGCAGCAGACTCAAGATCAACTTGAGCAAATGTTGCCACAGTTACAACAGCTGATGAAGGATGTTTTCTAGATATTTTTAAGATTTGATTTAAACAAGTTCAATGCGAATAGCTAAAATATAAGACGAATACCAGACGATAATCTGAATAGGTTGTCGTCTTTTTTTATGACAGTTCTTAGAGTGATTATAGGGTAATTGGGGTATTACTGAATTGTTGAAGTGAGTAGCGCAGCGGGTATTTGAGTTATTGTTAAAATGACCACGGATTGCATTGAGTTTAGCGCCTTTTATTAGGCTGTCATTGGCTATGTCAAACACCTGTTACGGCTTTAAAAGTTAAAATTTGCCCCCATAAATAAGCTAACTAACACCCAAACCTTAAAAGCAACTAATTTTAAAAGCACTCAGTTATATAAGACAGTCCAGACAATAAAAAATTAAACCTTATTCAAATTATTTAAATAAAGAAACTTAAATAACGAAACTTAGATAAAGAAAAGACAATAACTATGCGCATGCCAGAACCAAGATCGTCAAGACAATTAAATCAACTCGCCACTCAGCTGCAAGATGAAGCAGAGATTACCGGTGTTAACGTCTCGGGTACCCAGATATCGAGCCGTGCCTTTGAAATGGTCACCGACTTCGAGCCAGCTGGTGATCAGCCGCAAGCCATTGAAAAGTTGGTAAAAGGCGTTGAGTCGGGGATGGATGCTCAATTACTGCTTGGGGTAACCGGCTCTGGTAAAACCTATACCATGGCCAAAGTCATCAGTGAATGTCAGCGCCCAACCATTATTATGGCGCATAACAAGACTTTGGCCGCTCAGCTGTATGGTGAGTTTAAGTCTTTTTTTCCGCACAATGCGGTAGAGTACTTCGTCAGTTACTATGACTATTATCAGCCAGAGGCTTATGTCGCTGCCAGTGATACCTTTATCGAAAAAGACAGTGCCATTAACGATCATATTGACCAAATGCGCCTGTCGGCAACGCGTGCCTTATTGGAGCGCCGTGATGCGATTATTATCTCTTCGGTGTCCTCGATTTATGGTCTTGGTGATCCAGAAAGTTACCTAAAAATGCTGCTGCATTTGGTAGTTGGTGACATTGTCGATCGCAAAGCTTTAGTCAAACGTTTGGTGGCGCTGCAATATACCCGTAATGAGTTAGATTTTGAGCGTGGTACGTATCGCTTACGTGGTGAGATTTTGGATATTTATCCAGCAGAATCCGAACAGTTAGCGGTACGCATCAGCATGTTTGATGATGAAATTGAAAAGATCAGCTGGTTTGACCCATTAACCGGTAAGACGGTGCGTAGTGTGCCGCGTATTACCATTTATCCAAAGTCGCACTATGTAACCCCACGTGAGAAGCTTGAAGCGGCCAGCAAGACCATCCGAGCAGAGCTTGAAGATCGATTAAAGTATTTCCGTGATAATGACAAGCTGATTGAAGCACAGCGCATCAAAGAGCGTACTCAGTATGACTTGGAGATGATTCAGCAGCTCGGCTACTGTAATGGTATTGAGAACTACTCGCAGCATTTATCAGGTCGTCCATCTGGGGAAGCGCCGCCAACTTTATTTGATTATATTCCGCCGGATGCGTTGTTATTTATTGACGAGTCGCATGTGACTGTGCCGCAAATCGGTGCGATGTATAAAGGCGACCGTTCCCGTAAAGAAAACTTGGTGAACTACGGCTTTAGACTGCCCAGTGCCATGGACAACCGCCCAATGAAGTTTGAAGAGTGGGAGCGTATTAAACCGACCACGATTTTTGTATCAGCCACACCGGCTCAATATGAGCTAGAGCAGAGTGAGCAAGTGGTTGAGCAAGTAGTGCGTCCTACCGGTCTGATTGACCCTGAGATTGAGATCCGTCCGGTATTAACTCAGGTTGATGATGTGTTGTCAGAGATTACCAAGCGCCGTGAAGTTAATGAGCGGGTGTTAATTACCACGCTGACCAAGCGCATGGCGGAAGATTTGACCGATTATCTGAAAGAATATGATGTCAAAGTGGCTTATTTACACTCAGATATCGATACCGTTGAGCGGATGCAGATTATCCACGAGTTACGTACTGGCGTACATGATGTGTTAGTCGGGATTAACCTGCTGCGTGAGGGTCTTGATATGCCTGAGGTGTCGCTTGTTGCGATATTCGATGCTGATAAAGAAGGCTTCTTGCGCTCTGAGCGCTCATTGATTCAGACCATTGGTCGTGCCGCACGTAACTTAAATGGTAAGGCCATCTTGTATGCTGATCGCATTACGCCAAGTATGGAAAAAGCGATTGAAGAGACCGATCGCCGCCGTGAAAAGCAGATTGCCTTTAACCTAGAGCATGGTATTACGCCAAAATCAGCAACGCGTAGCATTACCGATAAGATTGATACCGGTGAAGATGAACAGGATGTCAATGACAACCAATCAATCCCAACCAGTACCGGTCTGCCTGATGTGGATATTGAGATTTTACGCAGTCCTGATTTGTTGGCCAAAGAGATTAATCGCTTAGAAAAACAAATGAAGCAGCTGTCACGTGAGCTTAAGTTTGAAGAGGCGGCGAAGATTCGTGATACCGTTTTAGAGTTAAGAACTTATATCGTGCAATAGCTGAACCTGTGGTGATTAGGCGGTCATGATGACGGCTTGATTACCGTAAACGTTTTAATCATACATAGTCAGTCAGTTAAAGGCGTACCATTATCTATGGTGCGCTTTTTTTATGCTTAGATTTTTATACCTACATTTTTATGCTTATCTTTATAATGCTAATAACTTACTGAGTGCAATCATCTGAGTTCAATAATAAAAGACAGTTGCGTAATTGATTGGTAGTCTGAGTGTTAGTGTTTTGTCTGTTAGGAAGACTGTTTACTTTATCTTAGTTAGGTTGTTTGCTAGGCTAAATTTAAATGGAGAATAAGTTAGGTTAGATGATTACCAATAAGGAGCAATAATTATGAAAATAGGCATCCCTAAAGAAACTAAAAATAATGAAAATCGAGTTGGATTGCCGCCAAACAGTGTCAAAGTATTGGTTGATCAAGGCCATGAGGTACTTGTTGAAACTGATGCAGGCTTAGGCTCACAGTTTTCTGATGACGATTATAAGCAGGCAGGGGCGACTGTTGTTGATAGCGCAAAACAGGCCTGGCAAGTGGATATGGTAGTCAAAGTAAAAGAGCCACAGCCAGAAGAATTTTAATACTTAACTGAAGGGCTGATCTTATTTACTTATTTACACTTAGCCAATGAGCCAGATTTGGCCAAAGTATTGATTGATAATAAAGTGACGGCTTTAGGCTACGAAACGGTGCAGTTGGATGATGGCTCGTTGCCACTATTAACCCCAATGAGTGAGATTGCAGGGCGCATGAGTACTCAAATTGGTGCTCAATATTTACAAAGCTTTTATGGCGGTAAAGGTATTTTATTGGGCGGTGTCCCTGGGGTTAAAAAAGGTAGAGTTACCATTATCGGTGGCGGTGTATCAGGGACAGAAGCGGCAAAAATTGCCATTGGACTGCGCGCTGATGTCACCATTCTAGACTTAAACCCACAGCGTCTAAAAGAGCTGTCTGAGATGTTTGGTAATAATATCCAAACCTTGATGTCGAATAAGGTCAATATTGCGGAAAGTGTCAAAAACAGTGATCTGGTGATTGGTGCGGTGCTCATACCAGGCGCATCAACGCCTAAGCTGGTCACAGAGGATATGATTAAGCAGATGGATGATGGCGGTGTTGTCATTGATATTGCGGTTGACCAGGGTGGTGTGTTTGAAACCACAGACAAGGTCACTACTCATGATGATCCTACCTATGTCAGACATGGCGTGGTGCATTATGCGGTTGCCAATATTCCAGGCGGTGTGCCGCGCACCTCAACCATGGCCTTATCTAATGTCACTTTAAATTATGTGTTACAGCTGGCCAATAAAGGCCTTGAAAAAGCTTGTGTGGACAATCCTGCGCTAGCAAAAGGTGTTAATACTGCAAAAGGGCATATGACTTATGAAGCGGTCGCAGAAGCGCTTGACTATGATTATAAAGCGCTAAGCTCGGTATTTGAACAGTAGTATTTATGGCAATAAAGCGATATTATAAGAGTGAGTCAATGACGACTCACTCTTTTTTCTGGTGTTTAATATTTATAAAGGCAGCTCCTATAAAAGAATAAAGTGCAAGGAATAAAGTGCGATGCATAAAACCTTCAATAAAACACTATCAGTACTAACCTGTTGTCTGTTATCCCTATCTTTGACAAGCTGTATGACCTTGATAACTACAGGTCAGGCTACAAGAGAAAGAACCAAAACAACGTATACTAAAATAGACGATGATGTCATTAGAAATATTGGCTATAGTACCAGTGAGGGTGATGATAAAAAAATGGTACTGCTAGGTGATAAATACTCTTATGTACTTAATGAAGGGATTGATAAGGTAGAGTTAATGACTCAACTCAATCCTCAATACTTAAAGCTACCAAAGACGGTCTATGTCGATAGAATTACTGAAAATAGTATTCAGACCCATCTGTCATTTGAATACAAAAAAAGTGATGAAAACTATAGCGATGAAGAGAAAAAGCTTCTAAATCGTATGTGTAACAGCAAAAAGTCAGAGTCATGGAAACCAAAGCTTTATTACGATTGTGATGTATTATTAATAGGTGAATTATATAAAACCAGAGCTTCGGACAAAGCAAATTACTCGCTTCAGAAAGGCCGCCACGTAGAGATAAGACAACAAGGTGAAAAGACTTATCGAGATTACGGTGAACTAATGTTATTGCCGGCTTCTGTCGCAATTGATGTCGTGACGCTACCATTGCAGTTGCTTTGGATTGGTGCGGCAGGGATTGTCCATGCTACATCTCCTGATTAAGCTCAACTAGGCTTGGATGACTTAAATAAAAAAACCCAGATATCTATCTGGGCTTTTTTTATTGTAAACAGTTAGCTTTTAGTATGAGGGTAATCATTAAGCGCTTGGCTTAGTGAAGCTTGCATAGCAGCTTTGTAGTGACTTAGCGACAACTTTAGTGACTAGCTGTGAGCGATAAGTGGTGTCCATCGCCGCTTCTGCTAATTCAACGACAGTCACTTGCTGTGGTGCTTGTTCGCTAACACAGCCACAGATTTTGGTCTTAGCCGCTTCTTCTTGCTCAGTGTTCATGGCAACACGGGCAACGCGCCAAGCATTTTGTTTTTCTAACTCGCTGCGACACTGGGCATCGACAGCAGATTTAAAAATATTCATGCCCATATTGGTCGCATTACCCATGGTGGTATTGCCATTGGTTGTACCGCCAGTGGTAGCGCAGCCAGACAAGGCTAGAGTAGTTAATAATGCGATGCTGGTGATAAGTGGTTTCATGCAAGGTCCTTAGAATGGAATATTGAGGAATGGAATATTGAGAATAAAAAGTAGGCTGCTTAAAAAATAGATGATTTAAAAAAACAGTGGATTTAAAAAACAGAGAATATCAATCGATAGCCTCTGTTTATAAGCCATAACTTTATTTATTTTAATTTAACACTTTTTTGCTTATCCTTTAAGCTTTTTATGCATCAGCTTTATTAGCCTTGCATCTTTTTGCCCTTTAATAAAGGATAAACCATGTTTTCAGGAGAGATAATTTGATCCAGAGTTTCTTGATCTAATAGTTTCTCTTCAAGGACGATGTTATACACACTGCCGCCATTTTCTTGCGCTTTTTTGGCAATACGACTAGAGACTTCATAGCCTAAGTGTGGGTTTAATGCAGTAACCAGACCGATATTACTCAATACCTGCTGACGGCAATAATCTTCGTTCATTTCAATGCCATCAATACAGCGAGTAGCGAAAGTCTCACAAATATTACCGAGCATGGTCATTCCAGTAAATAGGTTGAAGGCCATGACAGGTTCGAACACGTTAAGCTGCATTTGACCTGCTTCAGAGGCCATAGCGATGGCGTGATCAATACCCATTACATGAAAACACGCTTGGTTAACGACTTCTGGAATGACGGGGTTAACTTTGCCTGGCATGATCGAGCTGCCTGGCTGCATTTGTGGAATACGATACTGACCTAGGCCGGCACGTGGGCCTGAAGACTGCAATCGGATGTCATTGGCAATCTTAGATAGGCGAGTGGCAAGTAGGCGTAAGTTACCTGATAAAGAAACGTAGGTACTGGTGTCTTGAGTGGCTTGTACTAAGTCTTCTGAGGTATAAAAAGGCTTGCCAGTCAGTTCTGCCAATACCGAAGCAACCGTTTCAGGATAGTCGCTAGGCGCATTAATACCGGTACCAATCGCGGTTGCACCCATATTGATTTCATACAGATGTTCGCGAACCTGTTCGATACGTGCTTTTTCAGCTTTAATCATGGTTGCAAAGGCATTGAACTCTTGACCTGCTGTCATCGGTACCGCGTCTTGCAAGTGAGTACGGCCCATTTTTAGACGGTCACCCAGCTGTTGTTTTTTGTTCAAGAAGCTCTTAAGCAGCACATCCATCTTTTGTAATAATTCATCGCAGTAATGGTCTAGTGCCAGCTTTAGAGCCGTTGGGTAAGAGTCATTGGTAGACTGTGATAAGTTCACATGATTGTTTGGGTGCAGATATTTATATTCGCCCTTGTTGTGGCCCATGATTTCAAGACCACGGTTAGCAATGACTTCGTTGACGTTCATGTTGGTCGAGGTGCCAGCGCCACCTTGGAACATATCAATAATAAACTGGTCATGAAGCTTGTCTGCAATCAGCTCATCACAGGCAGCAACGATGGCATCTTTTAATTTGCCATCCAAAACACCCACTTGATGGTTAGCAATGGCGGCCGCTTTTTTTACGGTTGCAAAAGCGCGAATAAAGGGAGAGAACTGGTGTAAGCGGTTGCCACTAATATTAAAATTCTCATAAGCACGCAGCGTTTGAATGCCGTAATAGGCATCAGCGGGAATCTCACGTTCACCAAGTAGGTCGTATTCTTGACGGGTAGAGGTACTCATACTTATAGTCATCCTAGTCAGAAGTCTTAGATTAAGCCTTATACAATATCATATATTTAAAAATAAATAAGTCGAACAAATACTTTTGATGGCTTTGATAAATAAAGGTTATACATAAGCGCTAATTCATTGATTTTAAAAAACTAAAATTTGAAGTTGCTATCAATATTTTTAGCCTGTTATGTATTTAATTTTAAGAAAATCTATACAAAAAGCGTCGCAAATAGCCATAAAAAACCATTCACTGCAGCAATGCCAACAATCATAGAAACCAACAACTGTCGGCTAATATGATAAACCAGCAATACCATTAGCAGCGCACCAATTTGTGCCAGTAGTAGATGCAGCTCTGCGCTTTGTAGTCCCGTTTTGGCAGACAAGTCCTGATAAGACAGGCTGGTTAAGATAAGTAAAACCATTACTGATAACGGTAAACTTTCATTAAGTCGATGCAGCCAAGGTGTATCTAGCAGTCTTTTTGGGATCAATGCCGGTAGCGCTCGGGTGATAAAGGTGACACCGGCCATCGCAAAAGTTGCCAAAATTAAATAACTACTGGTCATGGCCACCTCCATTTACCGCACGCTCAATCCAAGCACTGCGTGCCAGAATTAATAGCGTACACAGCGTAATAGCGGTCAATAACAGCCAGCTTTCGGTAAAAAAGGAGGCGATAATTAATGCAATGACGGCGATGGCAATCGGGTAGTAGCGTTTGATACTTTGAAACTGCTCATACGCTAAGATGGCAAATAAACACACCAACGCAAAATCTAAATGCGGCACCATATCATTGAGTGCAGTACCAATCATCACCCCGATCGCGCCTGCCAATACCCACCAGGATTGGTTAAACAAGCTGATGGGTAGTATCAACGCACGGCGTGATTCACTCGGCAGACTGGTCATCACCGAAAAAGTCTCATCGGTTAACGCAAATAAGCAGTAGGTTTTGGCCAACTTATTATCTGGTAAGGCATGTAATAGAGGAGTGCCATAGAAGATATGACGTAGGTTGATGGCGGCAATGTTTGAGGCCATGGTGCCGATAGGTAAGCCTGCGCTTAACATTGGCAGGCAGGCATATTGTGCCGCGCCGGCGTATAACACCACACTTAACATGATGGTTGCCCACACCGGAATACCGGCGACTTGAGCGAGGACACCAAAGGCGATACCTGCAGGTAAATATCCCATGGCAACGGGTAAACTTTTTTTGAAGCCAGTCGCCCAATCGTGGGTGCTGGCCGGTGCTGAAGAGAGGTCTTTAGAATGAGTTGTCACAGGCTATCCTACTGGTTTTAATTTTTAAGCTGATGTTTTTTGATTTTTAAGCTGATTTTGTAATGTTCAATGCGCCTTTATTCTTATACAATGTATAATAACGTTACTGTTATGTTACAGCTACTTTTTCGAACGGCTCGTTCTATAGCGATTAGCGATAATGAGTGAACGCCTTATGGATGGCGGTTTAGGACTGATGGCAATTGGTTTTAACTGTCTAATCCAGACATCATTATGTCATTAATTTGTCATAAAAGTGAGTAGTAACCTAGCAAAGTATACCCCTGTTGGACAGTTTCACCTAGAGCTGTCTTATTGATAAAGATTTTAAATACCGCAACTGCCTGCTGTTCAAGCAAGCACTTTGATCTTTATAAGGAAATGATATGAAAGAGCCAAATAATAACAGGTCGGAACTACGGCCTAATGTCGTCAAAGAGACGGATAGTTTAGATGCTCATATTCCTCAGGATGGTAATGAGTATTTGTTTACCGATACTTTCCCAAAAGGAACGGTTAAAGGCTTGGTGATAACAGCCATAGCGGCCATTGCTAGTATTTTGGCATTTAACATGTTGCCTTTTGATGTTGATGTTAACAAAGGCTTGGCCATGCTGCTGTTTATCGGTGTGCTGTGGTTAACCGAAGCCTTGCATGTGACCATTACTGCTATTTTGGTCATTATTGTCGGCGTGGCAATTGGTATTCCTGATTTTGATACCAAAAGCGCGTTAAGCAGCTTCGCGAGCCCCACCATTTATCTGTTCTTTGGTGGCTTTGCGTTGGCAGCGGCGTTACATGTGCAGCGCTTAGATGAGAAGATTGCACTTGGGCTAATTTCTATGGCAGGCGGTCGATTGGGTAATGCGGTAATGCTTATCTTTGCAGCCACAGCCTTGCTATCGATGTGGATTTCTAATACTGCAACGGCGGCAATGATGTTGCCATTAGCGATTGGTATGTTGTCGCAAGTTGACCGTGAAAAAGACAGAGGCACCTTTGTCTTCGTATTATTGGGTATTGCGTATTCAGCAAGTTTGGGTGGACTGGGTACCATTGTTGGTTCACCGCCAAACGCCATTGCTGCCAAAGCGTTAGATGTGTCTTTTATTGACTGGATGAAGTTTGGTCTGCCGCTAACCTTTGTATTAACGCCATTATTATTAGGCGTGATGTACTTGGTTTTAAAGCCAAATCTGAATGTCAAAATTGATAAAATCAACAAAGCTAAGATTGAGTGGACCAAGCCACGAGTGTTGACCATCATCGTATTCTTAGCAACAGCGATTTCGTGGATATTCGGCAAGCAGTTGGGTGAGTATCTAGACATTAGTTCGATGGACTCTGTTATTGCACTTAGTGCAGCGGTAGCTGTGGTCAGCTTAGGGTTGGTGTCCTGGAAGCAGGTTTCTGATAATACCGACTGGGGCGTCCTCATGCTATTTGGTGGTGGTATTGCTTTATCTAACGTGTTGAAGCAGTCAGGCGCATCATTGGTAATGGGTGAGACGGTTGCCAATGCGTTAATGACAACGCCGCTATTCTTAGTAATGCTTGTGATTGCCGCCTTTATTATCTTCTTAACTGAGTTTGCCTCGAATACCGCTTCAGCTGCTTTATTAGTGCCTGTGTTTGTGGCCATTGCCGAGCAAATGGGCTTACCGACAGAGGTGCTGGTGATGATTATTGGTATCGGTGCATCGTGTGCGTTCATGTTACCTGTGGCAACGCCGCCGAATGCGATTGTGTTTGGTACCGGTCTGATCAAGCAGTCTGAAATGGTACGTGTTGGTGTTGTATTAAATATCGTGGCTTCACTAGTTGTGGCTTGCTGGGCATATTTCATCTTGCTATAACCGCAGCCATCGTTTAATAAGAAACTTAATACGAAAAATTAGTTTATAGCTAAAAACAAAAATCCCCCGTCATCAGCTGATGGGGGATTTTTTTATGCTTTATTAATTAAACAAGCATCTGACCAACAACAAGCTATTAGCCTAAGAAAGCATTGTACATCCAGATTAGTTTTTCTTGCTCTTGTACATAGTCGTCAACTAAGTCGGCAGTACCTTGGTCTTCTGCTTCTTCAGCAACAGCAGATACTTTACGCTGCTCGGCAATTAGCTCTTGTAAGCCAGCAACCACACCTTTTACGCAGTCTTCACCAGAGAACACATCTTTGTGCTCTTGGATACCACTGTGCTTAGCAAAGTCGCTGTATGCATGTAGTGGGGTACCGCCTAGCGTTAGTACACGCTCTGCAATTTCGTCAATTTGAACCTGTAGGTCGGTATACAGTTCTTCAAACTTTTCGTGTAGTGAGAAGAAGTGTGGACCTTTTACGTTCCAGTGATAGCCGCGAACGTTAATATAAAAGATATGATAAGTAGAAAGTAGGTTATTTAGTTGTTCGATAACCGCTGACATATCTTTTTTCTCTAGACCGATTTGATTAGTAGACATAACTTTTATCCTTATTTTAGTTAGTTAAGATTTTCGTGTGTTAAGGGCGTTGCTACGCTTATCCTCAATACGTCAACACCTATATCCTTCAACACCTATAATAGTAGCAAAACAGGGTGTATTAGTTAAATATAATGTATTGAATTTTGTGATAGGTTTTATAAATTAAACTTCTATATTTAATTTAGCTTTTTTCTTATTAGCTACTATCTTAACCAATATAAGGTGTCAGCTTAATGACATTTTACAAATCAAAAAGTAAAGCCAACCCATTCTAACCAACGGTTTTAATATGTTAGCTATTAAAAAAGGCAGATTATCTAATAGCGTGTGCTTATTAAATAGTCTGCCTTCAATTCGAACGGCTTGGCTTAAATGGTTTACTGACCTAATGCCTGCATGTTTAAGCCTTTTTCAGGAATGACTTCTTGCAGGTGAGTGCGAACGGTATCAACCGGGAACTTTTGCGCTTTTAAACGTTTTGGAATGATTTGGCTGCCTTGCTGACCTTGCATTTCAAACATCATAAAGATGTAATCATCGGTCTCTTCCCAGCTTTTAACTGAGGTCCAAGGAATAACCGCTTGCTGATTGTTAGCGGCACGCATCTGTAAGCTGCCACGCATTGATTTCGACATGCCACTGTTTTTTGGCTGTAGGCCTGCATTTGGCGCAGGGATGCTCATGATTAGACCATGTTTTTGCACGCCAAGCTTTAACTGCTTCATTTCATCTGGCATTTCTTGCTCAGCCATCTGCTTTTCAAATTCACGCTTAACATACCACTTCATGCCAAGGGTACGAATCAAGATATAGATCACAACCAATACCAACATCAGATAAAAGATAAAGGTTGAGTAGCCTTTGACGAAAACAATGCCTGCGATACCGATGGCGGTAAAAATCGCCATAATAATCCACTCTTTCATTTTAATGCCAGATAGGCCAAAAGAGGGCTGTGATTGCTCAAATAACTCATACTGAGCTTGGTGAAATTCTTCTTCGGTTAAGTTGATATCAACAGGTTGTAAGGTGTAAGGGTAAAGAGCCATATAATTACTCGAATAGGATATTAAAAAAGCGAAACTAAAAAGACAGTGATAAGCCGCCATTGTGCCTGATTTTGATGCAAATGACGCTTGTCACAGAAACTTGTTATAGAGATAGGCTTATCTTACCGAAAACTGGGGTCAATTGAAACGTTTAAGCCGTGTGTGAGTCACAAAAATATTGAGTTTCAGCCAAAGCTTAGGTGTCTTAGCCTGTGATTTGGACTATTTTGTCTACTTTTATCGGCTATTTGTAAACTTATCTGCGTTTAAACGTGGTCAAAAATGTCAGGTCTTGGTATTATAGTCACCATTATTTTTACGGTTGTTTTTATTTGATAGTCATCTGTTAGATATGCTTGATAAGGCATTGTCTAATCTACTTAAAATACATTTTAAAAGTCTAATACACTTAAAAAAAGGTGCTGCATGATTGATCCTAAGTTATTACGCCAAGATTTAACTGAGCTAAAACAAAAGCTTGCTGGCCGTGGTTATGAGTTGGACGTCGATTTTTGGCAACAAATGGAGTCAGAACGCAAAGCATTGCAAGTACAAACCGAGAATTTGCAAGCCAAGCGTAATGCCGGCGCCAAACAAGTGGGTGTATTAAAGAAAAATGGCGAAGACGCCAGTGAGCTATTGGCTGAGATGCAAAATATCAGCAGTGAGATTAAACAAGCAGAAGAAGACCTAAAAGCACTGCAAGATAAAATCAATCAAGCCGCCCTGCAAATTCCAAATATTCCTGCCGATGATGTGCCTTTAGGTGAGTCAGAAGAGGACAACGTTGAAGTACGTAAGTGGGGCACGCCGCGTCAATTCGATTTTGACATTAAAGACCATACTGACATTGGTGAAGGGCTGCACATGCTTGACTTTGCAGCAGCCGCTAAATTAACCGGCAGTCGTTTTAACGTATTAACCGGCCAGCTTGCGCAACTACACCGTGCATTGATTCAGTTCATGCTAAATACGCACACTGTAAAATATGGCTATACAGAATGCTATCTGCCATACATTGTGAACTCTGACAGCTTGCAAGGTACGGGTCAGTTACCAAAATTTGAAGATGATTTATTTAAGCTAACCAACCACACCAACAATGAAGGCATGGGCTTTTATCTAATCCCAACCGCAGAAGTGCCAATGACTAACTTGGTGCGTGGTGAGCGTTTAGAAGCCAAAGATTTACCGCTTAAATTTACAGCGCACACGCCTTGCTTTAGAAGTGAAGCTGGCTCACATGGCCGTGATACCCGTGGTCTAATTCGTCAGCATCAGTTTGAAAAAGTTGAGATGGTCAATATCGGTACAGCCGAGCAGTCTGATGAGTTACTTGAGCAAATGACCGCGCAAGCAGAAGACATTTTGCAGCAATTAGAGCTGCCATATCGTGTGGTCAAGCTGTGTACTGGCGATATGGGCTTTAGTGCTCGCCGTACATACGATATCGAAGTGTGGATACCAAGCCAAGATACGTATCGTGAAATCTCAAGCTGCTCAACCTGTGGTGATTTCCAAGCACGCCGTATGGGTACTCGCGTTAAAGACGGTAAGCAAACACAGTTAGCGCATACCTTAAATGGTTCAGGTCTAGCAGTTGGTCGTACATTACTTGCGATTATGGAAAACCATCAAAATGCAGATGGCAGCATCACTATTCCTGAAGTACTACGTCCATTCATGGGCGGGGCTGAAACCATTTCAGTTTAACTGTAAATTTAAGTCAGTATTAACCTTTAACTTTTAGTTTAATAGTCCACCAAAACCTAGGATTTACTATGTCGACACCTATATCTGAACGCAAACTCGCCAACGCCATTCGCGTGCTTTCTTTTGATGCGGTTCAAAAAGCCAATTCAGGGCACCCAGGCGCACCAATGGGCATGGCAGATATTGCTGAGGTATTATGGCGTAAGTTTTTAAAACACAACCCTAACGATCCACAGTGGCCAAACCGTGACCGCTTTGTATTATCAAACGGCCATGGCTCGATGTTAATTTATTCATTGCTACATTTGACCGGCTATGATGTGAGCATTGAAGATCTAAAACAGTTCCGTCAACTGCATTCTAAAACACCAGGTCACCCAGAGCTTGGTTACACCCCAGGTGTTGAAACTACCACGGGTCCATTAGGTCAGGGTATTGCTAACGCGGTTGGTTTTGCTATCGCAGAAAAAACCTTAGCGGCTCAGTTTAACCGTGACGGCCACAACATCATCGACCACCATACTTATGCTTTCTTAGGCGATGGCTGCTTGATGGAAGGTATCAGCCACGAAGTATGCTCGCTAGCCGGTACATTAGGTCTAGGCAAATTAGTGTTCTATTACGACGACAATGGCATCTCAATTGATGGTGACGTTGAAGGTTGGTTCACTGATGACACCCAGAAGCGTTTTGAAAGCTATGGCTGGCAAGTAATCAAAGTCGACGGTCACAACGCTGATGAAATCACCAAAGCAACGGAAGAAGCTTTAGCAGAAACCAGCAAGCCAAGCTTAATCATTTGTAAAACTATTATCGGTGTCGGCAGCCCGAACAAACAAGGTAAAGCGTCAAGCCACGGTGCACCACTTGGTGATGATGAAATCGCGTTAACCCGTGATGAGCTGGCTTGGAAACATGCACCATTTGAGTTGGCTGACGAAATCTATGAAGCATGGGATGCCAAAGCAAAAGGCGATGCGATTCAAAAGAACTGGGAAGCAGACTTTGAAGCTTACAAAAAAGCCTACCCAGAGCTTGCAGCTGAGCTTGAGCGTCGCCTAAATGGTGAGCTACCAGCTGACTTTGAACAAAAAGCACAAGAATACATCCAGCAGTGTCAAGATCAAGGCGAAGATGTTGCTAGCCGTAAAGCCAGCTTCAACGCTATCAATACTTTCCAGCCATTACTACCAGAGCTTATGGGCGGTTCTGCTGACTTAGCAGGTTCAAACTTAACCCTATTTAAAGACGCAAAAGGTATTGAGGCTGACGCTGATGGTAACTACATCTATTACGGTGTACGTGAATTTGGTATGACAGCGATTGCCAACGGTATCGCAATCCATGGCGGCTTTATCCCTTACGTGGCTACTTTCTTGATGTTTATGGAATACGCGCGTAACGCAGTACGCATGGGCGCATTGATGAAACAGCGCGTAATTCATGTTTATACTCATGACTCAATCGGTCTGGGTGAAGATGGCCCAACGCATCAGCCTGTTGAGCAGTTAACCAGCTTACGCAGCACGCCAAATCTACACACTTGGCGTCCATGTGACACCACTGAGTCTGCAACCGCTTGGGCAGAAGCATTAAAAGCGGACAGCACACCGTCTGCGCTTATCTTTAGCCGTCAAGGTCTGCCACATCAAACGCGTGATAGCGAGCAAGTGGCTAACATCGCTAAAGGTGGTTATGTACTGGCTAAAGAAAAATCTGAGCTGCAAGCGATCGTTATTGCGACTGGTTCAGAAGTTGGCTTAGCGATGAATGCTTATAATACGCTAAGCGATCAGGGTATTGGTGTACGAGTGGTATCTATGCCATGTGCTGAAGTGTTTATGGCGCAAAGCAGCGATTACCGTGAGTCTGTATTACCATCAAATATCCGTGCTCGCGTGGCAGTTGAAGCAGCGCACGTTGATTACTGGTATAAGTTTGTTGGTTTAGACGGTAAAGTGATCGGCATGACCACTTATGGTGAGTCTGCACCAGCTGCTGAGCTGTTCGAAGAGTTTGGTATCACGACAGACGCTGTGGTCGACGCTGTCACAAGCTTAGTCAAATAAAGTTATAGAAGTAATTGAGTAGGCTGAGGCTTTAGCCCAGCATTCAATGTAACGAAAAAAAGAGTTGTCAGATAATCTGGCAACTCTTTTTTTATGGTCGGTTTAAGGTTAAGATTTATTTTTAGCTATTCCCGCCATTCGCTACTATCTTGCACACCCACTGGCGCAGTGACTATAGGCGAGTAGTGTTCCAACATTCGAGCGACCACTCCTAGCCAAGTCACTGCAAGCCAGTGGTTGCACAAGTATATCCGCTACTGTCACGGCTAAACCGCTCCTTCGGTGCAGCATTAGTAGTATTTTATTCGAACGGATAAGAAGTATATGTAGGTCATGCGAGATGTCTGTTTATTCATCAACAGTACTAATGAAGTGAGGGTAAGGCGTAAAATCGAAAGAACTATCTTTTTCTAGAATCTTATCCTTGATTATTTTATAGTCTGCCCCTGCTTGGTTTCTTCCATAGGTCTGATCGTTATTTTCTGCATTTTCAAGTAAATATTTAAAAGTTTCTATGCTAAAATTATTCATGAATTTAATTACGTTAGAACAAGCATGGTCTGCACTATCAAAGTTCTGACTTTTGTAATAGTATTTGCATATTGCCCTATGGAGCCTATCCTGCATTTCTTTGCTAGTCGACACTGTATTTAGTCTATTCCATATATTATAACCAATTTTTTCCACATTCATTTCTTCGTCAATAAACTTATCTATATGGTCGTAATGTTCTACTAGGTTATCTTTATTGAAATATGCTCCTATTTGCCAAACTTTACGCTTTTCAATTGCTTTGTTAAGGATAATATGGAGGTCAGGGGCTAATAATGGATAAATAGAGGGTACTCTAGCTAAGAATACAATTAGGGGTGATGTAAATTTAATTTCATTTTCTATAGCACTATATGACTCAGGTTTACTCTTTATTATATTTTCAACTTCAGTTAAGTTATCTAATGCTAAGATTATTAGGAATCTAAGATTAACTTTTCTGTTAGCATTGGTATCCTCGTTATCTAACTTCAGAACGAACTTCCAAAATATTTCAAATAGTTTTAATTTTGTTTTAGGACTAAGACGAGATAAATACTTATGTTCGACATATTCTTGTAACTCTTCTAGACTTGAAAAAAGCTCTTGGTTCTCAGATAAATCATTTAGTATTTTTTCTAGTATCTTATCCGTATAAACTGGTGGTTTAAGAAATATTATCTCTAAAGCATTTCTTATTAGTGCTCTAGTAGTATCCTTATTAGGAACATATAGCCTTGTTAGTCCTTCTAATACAGGATGAGCAGATAAGTGTCTTTGTTGTTGCAAATACTCTAAGCTTTTAATTTCGCTAATATCTATTAAATCTGTATGCTTGTAGATATCTTGTACTAGCTCAAGCTCCCAAGCTGAAGATTTACTATTATCCTTCTTAAGCTTTTCAATTTTTTCTAAAATTTTTGTTGCCACGTCATCCCTATAAACCTCTTCAAGTGACTTCAATTTTTCTACAAGGTCTAAAACTACGACTGACCATAACATAACTACAGCTGACCTATAGTTACCATGTACATAACAGGAGTAGACCTCCTCAAAATAGTTTGCTGTATTCGGAGAATGTATTTTATCTTTTAGTGCTTCTAATGAAAACTCATCTCTCATCGTTTAAATATCCCGTAAAATAAGATAAAGCAAGCAGAGAACATCGAAAGTTGAGCGTAGCACAGGTGCAAAATATAATCTACAAGGCACTCATTTGATTTAACAAAAGCTCATATCTACATCATATCACCAGTAATACACGCCTCAGCATACGCTATATCATCCTCATCTAAATCAGGATGGCTCTTTAAATATTGCCGAATCACCGTTTCAGTATCAGGATGGTGAAGGTGATTAAGACCGTGTAAAGCACCATTTTGGCAGGCTTCACAATCAATCTTTAAAATTTTAGTTAAGGTATCAAACATCACGTTCTGCAAGGCTACAGTGTCATTCTTATCAAGATAATAACTAAACGAGCCATGCGAATAGCTATAGGCTAGACCATCCCACAACATATGCCGATGATGCCCAATAGAATCATGAATAAACAGCTTGGCATACAAATCATAAATTGATTCAATAACGGCTTGGCGCTTCTCAAAAGACAAGCGACTGTCGTATATCAGTTTGTCTAAGCCATGCTTAAGACCATTTAAAATATATTGCAACATAGCATCCAACTCAGCAACAGAGTATGTTTGCCATAACTTATCTGACTCTTTGAAAAAACGCTGATAAAACGCTAAAAGCTTATTGAAATCGCCATCTATCCAGTTTTTAGCAGGATATTTTTTATAGATATCTAAGTCATAATTATTTTGTTGCTTATTAGCGATATTCGGATGCGTAATAAAGCGGATAAACGTTTCGTAGTCTGCGTTTTGCAGGTCTAGATAGTTTTGTTGATTCTCATATTCTGCAAAAGACAAAGGTGTGTCATCAATATAGTGCACATTCTCATCAACATATCCATCAATTATTATGTGAGGTGACCAGTTATTCTTATCGTTAAATCCATGCCCAATGTTTACACTAAATTTAGATAGGCTATCATAAGCAATAAATATATTATCATTATTGATTTAACTGATAGCCTGAATTAAATTTTCTTGAATGACTATTGACAATCACTAACAGGATTAATACTATCATCTTAATTAGGAATGATTATTATTTAGCAGACGTATTAGAACGTTAATACTCACATCTAACAATCATAACTTTATTTAAACATTGGATATAAAATGGCTCAGTATCCCAAATTTGTTATTCATCTTATTTTGCTTAACACGGCAGGTTTGCTGACTGCGCCTTACAGTCATGCAGACTTGCCACTTACTATTGAAAGCCTAACCACTGATAAGGGAAGATTTAAGCTAGATACAACTGTGAGCTACTTTAATCAAAATAGTTCCAATTTATTATCTCAAGGCTCAACCAATATTGATCTGGGTGATGGCCGCAGCATCACTATTCCTAATATGCCGACAGAAGGGAAAGTAAATACTGATAATTTAATTGCAACACTTGGGTTGCGTTATGGCATAACTGAAGACTGGGAAGTGGGTGTAAAGGCAAATGCCTTAACTTTGGAGCAGAGGCTTGAACACAACGGTAAGGTAACGACCCAAAGTGATGATAGATTTCAAGACATCTTATTAACTACCCAATATCAGTTGACTAAAAACCATAATAGCTTACCTGATAGTTTAGTTTTTACCGAGTTATCTGTTTATGATAATACGCAAGGACTTAAGTCAGACTATCTAACTTCTGCTCTTGTTGGTAGTACCATTTATACTGTCAATGATCCGATAGCACTTAGCTTAACAGGCACGTATCAATATAACGGCAATCGAGATTTTAAAGAGTCGATAGGTAAAGTTGATATTGGTGATGTATTTTCATTAAATGGTTCGGTAGGGTTCGCAGTTAATCCTGATATCACGTTAAATACAGGTGTTGGCTGGCGTATGGTGAAAGGAGATAAATTTGATAACTCTGATATCTCTAGTGCTAAATATACTGAAACAAGCCTAAACGTAGGCTTGGCGTATGCTTTAAATGAAAGAAGCAATTTAACCGCCAACCTGCGCACAGCGGTATCTGGTGATTCAGGCAGTACTTTGTCATTAGGTATGACAACCAAGCTAGGTAAGTTGCCACCCCCTATCTCGGAGCAGTATCGAAAACATAAACAACAGACTCAATAAATTTTAGCTTTATTCAAATTCTGGCAGATGGACTAACTACCCATCTTAAAATTAAACCAGTTGCCCCGCCAGTGTATAAGGGCAACAGTCATTGAAAACTTAAATCATAAGGAAAGTGTAATGAAAAAATTAACTAAAATCGCTACTGCAACAACACTTGGTTTGGGCTTAAGTGTATCAGCAATGGCTTCAGAAAATATTCAAACTACCTCAAATCTAGCAGTTCAACCATCTGCTGATTTAAGCTATGCGTTTGATGATAGTCAAGACCTTCAAGTTATGGCTATGACTAATCAAGAAATGGAAGAGACCGAGGGTGCTTTTATTCCGATTATTTTAAACGTTGGTGGTCGTTTTGTAACTAGTCAGCTCGCTAAGCATTATATATCTAATGCAGCTTTAGTATATGGTACTTATTCCACAGGTAAAAGTTTAAGCAATAGATAGTAACGATCTCTTAGTTAAGCTATTTGTTTATACAGTATGTATAAGAAGGATTTTAAAGTAAATATTTAGAATCCTTCTTATTCTAATAGATTTAAACATTTATAAAATTATGATAAAAAGAAAATGTCCACGTTGCAATGAAAAAGTCATCAATCCATTAATGTTTAAAAAGCTTGAGCCCTATAAATGCTCAAATTGCAACTCTTTGATCCAGACCAATGCATTATTATCCTCAATTGTTTCGATAATCCTAGCATTTTATACTGGTTATCTTTACAGTAATGATATGTTCTACGGGGGACTATTCATATTCACCCTATTGGTAATACGTTGGTACTTTCTAGATAAAGTTGATGCTCTAACTTTACCATTGGAAACTGTCAATATTTATGACAATCATTAATATCATTATCTCAAAACAACAAGCGGAGTTTTTGCCAAAAGAACGTTACTTAAAATTCGTAGAGTACGTTAAGATTCAAAATTTCTTTGCTTATATAAGATATGATTATACGCAAAGTATGTTTGCCAGTCTTGATAATCAATATTATCAACTATCTGAAAGTGGATTAAGCTTGCTTAAAAAGCTAACATCACTAGATAATAATGAAGCTTACTGGTCTGTTATGCATCTAAAAAATAAGATGGGTGAAAAAGAAGCCTGTGATAACGCTTTGAGGCTAATAACTAATAAAGATTACATACAAGCTGATTTCAATCAAAAATTGAGTTTAAGCTACGATATTATTTATAAACTTTAGATCCTTTAAAATTAAAACCTCATTGCTATCTAATATAAGGACTTAAAAAGGAGTAAAAAGTGTCATTTTTAACTAAAACTTGTCAACATTTATTCTTATCAGCCACGCTTATGCTATCTGGCTTATCCATCACTCAAGTAAGTCATGCCGCCGTAGCTTTTCAAGCACAAGACAGTCAAAAAGTAGCCCTTGCTCGCAAACTTATTAATATGGATGGCTCTAAACAAGGTTTCAAGCAAGCCAATAAATTCGTCATAGAGTCTATGCGTAGTAATATGATTGATATGCCTGATGAGTTTTTTGACAGACTATCAAAAAAAATGGATAACTACGACTATGAAGCTCAACTTGCTTCTACTTATGCACAAGTATTATCCACTGATGAACTAAATGCTCTGATTGAGTTATATAGTTCCCCGATAGGCAAATCATTAGCTAATAAGATGGGGTTGTTAACGGAACGTATTGCTTTACAACAAAGTCAAATCTCTGAACAGATGATTCAACAAACTTTGGTTGAAATGGATATGCTGGATTAATCTATGTCGTTAGTTTAAGCGCGTTTTTGAATTTATCACTGGTATTAAGTTAGATAGGCATTATTTATGATTAATTATTCAAATAATGGTAAGAAAATATCACAAGTAGTGCCTTTCTTTTTAGCACTTACATTGCCCATTAGTACTTCTGCTGCGCCTATAGTGTTAAATACCAGTGCAGGTACAGTGTCTGATATTCCCATAACGACTTGGAAGCAAATGCGTGATGCTGGGGTTGTTAAACAGGATTTAGATTACTCTTGCGGTGCATCATCACTATCAACGGTATTAACCTACTTTTATAATACGCCGACTTCTGAGCAACAGATTTTAGAAGATATGCAGTTAACAGATATGATGGCATCTTTTCAAGATCTAGCAGAGGTTAGTCAAAAATATGGCTTTACTGCCAAAGGTATAGCAACCAATTACGACTCATTAAAAAAATTAAAAATACCTGCCATTGTCTATGTCAACCATAAACGTAGCGATCACTTTAGTGTTATTAAAGCCATTAACGACACCCATATTGTACTAGCAGATTCAAGCTGGGGTAATCGAACGTTAACACGCAAGCAGTTTGAAGATATGTGGCATACACGTTCAGATGACAATTTAAAAGGTAGCGTTTTATTGATACTACCCACTAATAATGATCAGAAGCTTAATACCAATATTGGCTTTATGCAAGTAAAGCAAACACAGCAATTATTAAGACAAAGTCCTGAGCTATTCCGTCCGTTTATGTAAACTGATCTTATTACTCTTTAAAAAACAGCTAATTATATATAAACTGAAAAACTTCCTTATAGCTAGCTTCTGGGTTCAGCTACTTATGATAAGAAAAATATTGGTTGTTATACCTATCAGCTAATCTTTTAGAAAAAATAGCACATATCAACAAAATGACTACTGCCAGCATTGCTGTGGAAAGCACAGGTACCACTAGAGGTGCTAGAAAGTTGTCTTTAAACATTGGCAATAAAAACCTTGGTAAACCACCCGTGACAATCAAGTGAAGCGCAATCACTAATGCACTTATTACCAAGCCCGCTAAAAGGCTATAAAAGTGAAAACGTTGCTCATTACGATACCTTGAAACACCAATACATTTATTACAGTACGGCATTCTTTGATAATCCTCAAAAGACAGCATACCATCGCCGTTCTTGCAGGGAAGCATTGAATTAATAGTTAAATCACCCCCGCAAACATTCCCATGATTATTGCTTCCTACCGTTACATGGTTGTGCATCAAAAAACCTCCTACTTAAGCTTAATATCTCTTCCAGCTATACTACCTGTATTACCATCCCCTACACTTATTGTATTACCAGTACCTGTTGCTTGTGCTTGCTCACCATACATCAAGCCAGTTATAACATGCTTTTGCACAGACTCTGATGCCTGCCTAAATAGTTCAATAAGTAGCTTTTCTTGTGTTGATAACAAAAGACTGTCTCGTCTACCAGTTATGACATAATTAATATCAAATCCTAATTCAGAAATTTTGATTAAATACTGAGCATCAGGATACCGTTTACCCTGCTCATAGTTAGATTGAGTAGGAATAGCAATACCTGCATAGTCAGCAACATCTTTTGCCTTTAAGCCAAGCCGTGAACGCTCTTCTGCCAAGAATAAATTACTCAAAAGATTAAATCCTATTGACATTAATTAATCGTATGATTAACATACATTATGTTAGTGCAATAAACAAAGTGTTACAAGGAGATTATGCCATGAGCGTTAGAGCTAAGACAACCCAGCGGGCAAAGCCATTTTTAGTGCGTTTGCCCTCATCTCATATCAGGCAAGCATATGAACAATACTGCTTAGATAATATGCGAAGTTTAGATGCCCAATCAGCAATGCTTATCACAAAAGAGTTACAAGCATCAGGTTATCTATCCAGCGAATTTCAAAGGATAAATCATAAGGATTAGTACGATAAAACACAGCGCAAACAGGAGGGGGTTATGGACTAAAAAAATCTATCAACAATTGAATAAACAGGCTGCGTAGATAAAGATGCACAGTATCCGTGTCTGATACACACAGATACTGCACAGGTGTCGTTTTCAAGCTTCGACATTACTATTGTTACGTTTCTAGTTGATGATGTCAATCAGAAACCGAGCATCTATGTTTGCGCATTGATATATTTTAATCTATTTTAGGAAATATTTATGCGTTTAGATGTTAAAACTCAACGTAAAATCATTCAATATCATTTAATTAATCCAAGCTATAGTCAACGTAAAATCGCTAGTATGCTTAGCATTTCACATAACACTGTTGGCAGGGTATTAAGACTCTATAAGCGGTGCACCATACATGGTGATGACTTGTTGAATCTACCTAATAATGAGTTTGAAGCCCAGTTAGGCTCACAGCCTAAAGTTTATCAACAGTCTCACAAAGTCGAACCTGATTGGGATTACATAAACGATGAACTAAAGAAGCGTGATATGACGCTAATGCTACTATGGCAAGAATACCGAATTGATTGCCCTGAAGGCCTGTCATACTCACAGTTTGCTCGTAAATATAGACAATGGCGTAAAACCAATCGGCTATCCATGCGTCAACACTATAAAGTGGGTGAACAAGTGTTAGTTGATTTCTGTGGTCGTACCATGCCTATACAGAATCCTGAAACAGGTGAAGTGCGTTACGTACAGGTATTTGTTGGGGTGTTGGGAGCATCGGGATATATATTTGCTTATGCTGTTGAATCACAGAAAATTAAAGACTGGTTACGCTGTCATATTGAAATGTTTCGTTATTTTGAAGGTGTACCAGAGCAAGTCGTTACTGATAATCTAAAATCTGCTGTCATCACCAATACTAAAACTCGGCTACAGATCAATCAAAGTTATGCTGAACTTGCTGAGCACTATAACTTTGCAATTAATCCAACTCGACCACGTAAACCCAAAGATAAGGGGTTAGCGGAGGTATGTGTACAAATCGTACAGCGAGGTATTTTAGCAAAACTACGTTATCGTACTTTTTTCTCATTAGATGAGTTAAATGAATCTATTTTGGCAGGATTAATTGAACTAAACGCTAAAGCCACTAAACGTTTTCCTACGTCAAGATATGAGCAATTTTTGAAGCTTGATAAACCGTATTTAACGCCATTACCACAATCTAGCTTTGAAATTAGGGATTGGCTGTACGACCAAAGAGTTGATGAGTTTTATCAAGTGAACGTGGATGGAGTGCGCTATAGCGTACCTTATCAATATGCGCATAAACAGATTGACATTGCTATCTCAGATAAATTGATTGAAATGTACTTTCAGCGTAATCGTATTGCTTCTCATGCTATCGCAAGTGATGGTCAGCTTGATGTGATTGATATTAACCATATGCCTAAAGACCATCAGTATCAAGCTGGATCGAATATTGACTACTTAAAACAATGGTCTGGGCAATGGGGAGATAATTGTGAGCTATGGGCGCATGAGTATTTGGCAAATAAAAGGGAGTTTAAGTCGAATTCGCTCAAATTTCGAGATTTTAAAGAGTGGGTTGTTGATAATAACTTTGAAGAGCGTCTTGATGGTGCATGCCAATGTGCGATTAATATGCAATCATTTAATATATCAACACTAAAAAAATTGGTATCCAGTAAAAGCTATTTAAAGTTGAATAATAAGTCTGGCAAAACTCATACAGATATTTGTCATGAAAATATTCGAGGTGCTGGCTATTACCAGCACATTATTCAACAAAATACTAGCTTGGAGAATAGTCATGCTTAATACAACACTACGTAAACAATTAAATGAGCTAAAATTAACTAGCTTTGTCGAATTATTAGATACCAATTATGAACTATATTTAAAACAAGGGTTGTCGTTTAGCGAAATGCTTAGTCTATTAAGCGATGCTGAAATACAAAATCGACATCAAAGGCGAATTGAAAGGCTGATAAAAGCTGCAAAGTTTCGTTATCCTTCTGCTAGACTTGAAGAAGTTACTTATGCGCCCAGTCGAAAGTTAGATAAAGCGATTATACAGCACTTAGCATCAGGTGGTTGGTTAGAGAAAAAACAGAACCTATTGATATTTGGTGCAACAGGTACTGGTAAAACATGGCTTTCTTGCGCTATAGGTATTCAAGCTTGTCGACAAGGTTATGAGACATTGTTCATAACTGCACATCAGTTACTTGAAGAGCTTAGTGATGCACTGCTTGATGGGAGTTTAATTAGATTAAGACGAAAATTGATAAAAAGTCGCTTATTGATCATTGATGATTTCGCTTTAGGTCAGATAGATATACAAATTGCACCATTATTACTAGAAATTATTGATTTACAGTCCATGAATGGAAGCCTAATGATTACTAGTCAGTTTTCAATAGAGCATTGGCATGATAAGTTCAGTGATTCAACGATCGCTGATGCTTTGTTAGATCGGGTTATCAATCAAGCGCACATCATAGAATTAAAAGGTAAGTCTATGAGAAAAGTGGCAGATGCTTTTGATGGATAATATTGAATAGTTTTCTATTCTGAAATTAATGTGGTCACGAATGGTAATAATGACTGGTCACATCATTTGCCATTTGATGGTCACGTTTGATAAGAATAGGTGGGTATGTAAGAGGTTATTTTGCAATATAGTTTTGAATACTATGCTTGATATAATCGTTTATTAATGAGTTGTCTTTTAAGACATCTAAAATAGTTTTAGCATCTTCTTTAGACAGTTGCAAAATACCGAAATCTGGCAAGTCTTCACAAGGTTGGTAGGCTATAGAGAGGTTATAAAGTATCAGGAAGTGGTTTAAATCTTTGATATACCCAAGGTTTAAAGTATCTGGACGGGTTATCCAGTAATCTTCGATACGAGTTTCAAACATAATTAACTGGCGCAAACGTGGCGACAGGAGGGGTCAGGTTAATAAAATGTACGAGTGTACTTAGTGAGAGTATCAAGTTTTGTTTAGCGTTTCAATAACTGTTATAACGATTATGTTTTTTTCAAGTTATTCCATTAATCAAACCCAAATCCCACTCCAAATCATCTTGTCCCGTCTGCGCACTCACAATTAAACCTTCGCCAAACACAAACAAAGTATCTGCCAATCGCTTCGGATTATCTGTTTTTATCTTTAAAAATTGCTCAAGCAAGAATTGTCTTACTGCACTTTTATGTTGTCTCGCAATATCATGCGGTATCGAAGTAGATTCTGAAAACTCGGCACACGCATTAATAAATAAACACCCATAAAAGTTATCCGATGTTATCCAGTTTTTCAGAAAAACAACATAGGCATTTGTCACATCTGTTGAATCGCTTATTATCAATGACTCAAAATGTCTAATTAATTGCGTCATAAACATATCATGACGATAATTCAAAACCGCCTCAATCAACCCTTCTTTATTATCAAAATGGGCGTATAACGTGCGCTTTGTTGTACCTGCTCGTTCGGCTAATAACGACACGCCACTATCATGGAAGCCATTTTTATAAAACGTTTCGAAGCTTTTGACTAAGATATCCTCTTTAATGCTCATTGTTTTCCTTTATTTAATTTGACATATATTAAATCAGGTATACCAATCGGTATATTAGTTATGTATACTTATCGGTATACATTATAGCTAATAGCTAGATGAATATCACCAAGTTAATAAGATATGAGAATTTAATTCTTTTTATAGAAAAGGGAAGAACATAATGAGTCAATTTTTCAATATCAAAAAGCTAAAAGGTCAATCACTCGCTTGCCCTGAAAGATTACCAATGTGGATGGTAGCTGTTGCATGGTTAGGTGGCACAATAGCAACGGCTAGTGTCGCTTTAATAGGGGATTGGACACAAGCTGTCATGATATTAGGGTCATTTGGGGCAAGTTGCTTGCTGGTATTTGCTTATCCGCAAAGTCCGTTCGCTCAGCCTCGAAACGTTATTGGTGGGCATTTCGTCGCAACCTTAACAGGACTATTATTTATGATGTGGTTTGGCGTGCATTGGTGGAGTATGGCGATGGCTGTGGGAACAGCGATTGCGCTCATGTTAATTTTAAGAGTACCGCATCCACCTGCGGGTTCAAACCCTTTAATCGTTATGTTAGGAGGGGTAGGTTGGCAGTTTCTTATCACACCCACACTGCTTGGTTCGCTTGTACTGGTGGGTGTTGCGCTTATTTATAATAATTTGGGCAGAGAACGGCAATACCCGACTTACTGGTGGTAGATCAAATTTACTGATAAGATATCTATTTAAAGCATATCCATATCATAGAGAACCTGAATGTCCTTAAAATCTACCTTAAAAGGTATGCTTGGTGAAGCGGCTATTAATTTTACGACTTGGCTGATGTTAGACAAGCAGGTCTATCACCGTATCAAAAATGTGACCTTGCCATTACCTGATGAGAGAACGACCCAAATAGACCATATCATTGTGTCAGTCTATGGCATATTCGTGGTGGAGACCAAAAATTATAAAGGCTGGATATTCGGTAGTGAAAATCGGTCACAGTGGACACAAAGTTTATAAGGTATGCAGAAATAAGGTGTAGATGCTTTTTAACAGAATTCTTTCTTAACCCTTCGTTTATAACGCCTCAATCTGACGCGCTAGCGCCTGTAACTTAGGCACAATAAAGTCAATATAATCCTGCGCGTCCCAGCTGGCTCTAGGCACACTGGCATTCAATGAATGGGTGTATCTACCTTCAATACTGTCATATAAAGGCACTGCTACCGCCAAAATATCTGGCGAATACTCACCATCAGAGAGGGTATAACCGTGTTGCTCAAAAAAGGCAGTCGCTGCTGCTAAGTTTGTCAGCGCTTTAGACTGTTCATCTGAAACGGGCGGATAGGGCAGGCTATCAATCATTTGCTGCTGCATGCTCGGGGTTTGAGCCACATAAAAAGCGCGACCAATGGCTGTCTTATCAAGCGGCACCGTAGAACCAACCGTTAAATTCACTGCCAATCGAGCGGGGCTACGGTAGCACGCCAAGTAGCGCATCTCTCCTTCACTTTCAGTCGCAATATTCACCGATACCTGATGCGCTTGCGCAAACTCTCGCAGCAGCGGCATTGATTGTTCGACCATATCCTGTACTGGCCAACTGTTACTCAACGCCAGCAGATTTTTACCCAGCTGATAGCTGTCATTGGAATCACGTTTCAACACATTCAATTGCAATAAGGTATGTATTAAGCGGCTGACTGTGGCTTTAGGCAGTTGTGTTTTGTCACATATTTGCTGATGCGTTAATTGCTGTTGCTGCTCAAACACACTAAGCACTAGCATGCCACGACCCAGCGCCGTGATAAATGCTTTATCTTGCGTTTGCTTAGCGGTTTGTAACGCCTGTTGTATGTGATCGCTTAAAGGCGCAGTTGGATTGGGTATCTTATTTTGGGTCGGGTTTTGTGTGGTGTTTTGAATGATATTTTGAGTCATGGCTGTTCTTTTTTTATTAATTAAGTGAGCAATATATCTTTACTTGCACAATAAATTCTGCTTTAATTAATCATATTAATGAAACAGCGTTTCACTATGCGAAACTAAAGACAGTTTAACAGCTTTAAACGTCGACATCAATATCTTCAGACACCAACAAGGAGCCCGTTATGTCAAACGCAACCAATACTGCTTACGCCACTAAGATGCCATCATTTGAATGGTCAGATCCATTTTTATTGCGTGACCAATTAACCGAAGAAGAGTTAATGGTGCAAAAAAGCGCCCATGATTTTTGTCAAACTGAATTAATGCCTGGCATCTTACAGGCCAACCGCCATGAGAATTTTGATCGCAATATCATGCGTCAAATGGGTGAGCTTGGATTGCTGGGTGTGACTATTGATGGCTATGGCTGTGCCGGTCTATCGAGTGTGGCTTACGGGGTGATTGCCAAAGAGGTCGAAGCCGTCGATTCGGGCTATCGTTCAGCAATGAGTGTGCAATCAAGTTTGGTGATGCATCCGATTTGGGCCTATGGTACGGATGCGCAAAAAGAGAAGTATTTGCCTAAACTAGCTTCGGGCGAATATGTGGGCTGCTTTGGATTAACAGAGCCAGATTCAGGCTCTGATCCTGCTTCTATGAAAACCCGTGCCAAAAAAGTAGACGGCGGTTATCAGCTAAAAGGCAGTAAGATGTGGATTACCAACAGCCCGATTGCTGATGTGTTTGTGGTGTGGGCCAAAGATGACGAAGGTCAGATTCGCGGCTTTGTTTTAGAGAAAGGCATGAAAGGCTTATCTGCGCCTAAGATTGAAGGTAAGTTCTCACTGCGTGCGTCTATTACCGGTGAAATCGTAATGGATAATGTGTTTGTGCCAGAAGAGAATGCATTCCCTGAGATTCGTGGTCTAAAAGGTCCATTTGGCTGCTTGAATAAAGCGCGTTATGGCATTGCCTGGGGTTCAATGGGTGCGGCTGAGTTTTGCTGGCAAGCTGCGCGTCAGTACACTTTAGATCGTAAGCAATTTAACCGTCCATTGGCAGCGACGCAATTGGTACAGCTTAAGCTGGCTGATATGCAAACTGAAATTGCGTTAGGATTGCAAGCGGCATTAAGAGTGGGCCGATTAATGGATGAGCACAACGCAGCGCCTGAGATGATCTCGTTAATCAAGCGTAATAACTGTGGTAAAGCGCTAAATATTGCCCGAGTAGCGCGTGATATGCATGGCGGTAATGGTATTAGCGATGAGTATCATGTGATTCGTCATGTAATGAACTTAGAGGCGGTTAATACTTATGAAGGTACGCATGATGTGCATGCGTTGATTTTAGGTCGTGCACAAACCGGTATTCAAGCCTTTTCTTAATGCTTGAATAGTGTGCCGTTCACTAAAAGGACATTAAACGTATTCAACACACAAAACGAGAGAGATGATATGCAATCCAATCAAGGACAAGATACACGTTCGCACTCTCAACAACAGCCTCAATCAAATCAGCAGCAATCAACACAAGCGCTAAGCGGTATTAAAGTGTTGGATCTGTCTCGCGTATTGGCAGGGCCTTCAAGTACTCAGATTCTTGCAGATTTAGGTGCTGAGGTCATCAAAGTCGAGCGTCCAGTCGTTGGTGATGAGACGCGTCAATGGCGTCCGCCAAGCTTTAAAGATGAGCAAACAGGGGCAGAAACAGCGGCTTATTTTGCAACGGTTAATCGTAATAAAAAGTCAATCACGGTCGATATTACTAAGCCTGAAGGTCAACAACTGCTACAGCAGCTGGCGAAACAAAGTGATGTGGTCGTTGAGAACTTTAAGGTTGGCGGGCTTAAGAAATACGGCTTAGATTATGAAACCCTAAAGGCAATTAACCCTAAGCTTATCTATGCTTCGCTAACCGGCTTTGGTCAAGATGGTCCTGATGCCAATAAGCCTGGATATGACTATATTATCCAAGGCTTATCAGGATTGATGAGTATCACCGGGCCTAGCGATGGAGAGCCGCATAAAGTGGGTGTGGCAGTGGTTGATTTGTTCGCGGGATTACAGTTGACCGTGGGAATTCAAGCGGCGCTATTGGCACGTGCGAAAACCGGCGAAGGTCAGTATGTGGATGTGGCTTTACTGGACAGTGCGGTGGCGATGTTGGCAAATATTGGTATGAATCAGTTGGCATCAGGTAACACGCCGCCAAGATTGGGTAATGCGCATCCCAACATCACGCCTTACCAAGTATATGCTACCGCTGATGACAGTCACTTTATATTAGCCTGTGGTAATGACAGTCAGTTTGCTAAGGTGTGCCAGGTAATAGGGCAAAACTTGCATCAAGATAGCCGCTATGCCACTAATCCTGAGCGCGTTGCTAATAGAGACAGCTTGCAGCAGATTTTGGTACCTATCTTTAAGCAAAAGCCCCGTGAAGAGTGGTTAGAGTTGTTCCAAGCAGCTGGTGTGCCTTGTGGTCCGATTCACAATGTGACTGAGGCGTTGGCGATGCCACAAGTTCAAGCGCGTAACATGGTTGTCAGCTTCCCAGACAGTCCGGTACGAGCATTGGGCAATCCTATTAAGCTATCGAAGACGCCGGTCCGCTATGACAGTGCGCCGCCAGCGTTGGGCGCAGATACGCAAGCAGTATTAGAGCAGTTGAACCTAAGCGCTGAGCAGGTTCAGCAGTTGCAGGATAAAGGGGTCATTTAAAGGGTAACGGCCATTTAGGCAGATATAATTTTCTAAGTAGCAATCTACACCTGAAACAGATTATTAGCTTGAATGGCCTATTATCGATGTGTGTGTATCAGTGAGCGCGTATCAGTAAGCGCGTATCAATGAGTGCCTATGTGTTTAGAAATGTCCTGTGCCAGTGACACCAAGGCTTCACTAACAGCTTGTTGCTGCTGCTCATATTCTTGCTTCACAAAACTTACCGCCATACCGGCGATAGGCTGGCCGTCAGCATCACTAATGCAAGTGCCGAGGCAATACATGCCTTCTCTTAATTGCCCATCATCAAGTGATATTCCTGACTGACGTACTTGTTGTAACTCGCTAATCAAATCATCTAGTCGCTGTACACTTCGCGTGGTATAGGGTGCTGGCATTTGCTGACCGAACAGTTGATTCAGAGTTTTATCATCGTAAGTTGCCAACATGGCTTTGCCGGTCGCTGAGAAGGGCGCTGGCACACGCACCCCTGAACGAAAGGTAAATCCTAGAGGTGCAGGCGACTCGTAACAGGCTAAAAATACCACTTCTTTGCCATCAATCTTAGACAAAGTCACTGTGTTCTTAAGTAGAACAGGGTAGTTATTAATAAGTTCGAGAAATACGTCAATAATACTGTGCTGCTTTTCATACTTGCCTGCCCAATATAGAAGATATGAGCCCAGATGATAGCGGTTATCACGGTCTCTAAAGACTAAGTGTTTATTCAACAAGCTTTGCAGAATGTTGTGAGTGCTACTGCGCGGCAACTCTAATTGTTCAGCGATTTCTGCCGAAGTTAGCGGATAATTGGTGTCGGTAATGAGGTCAAGAATCAAACACATTCTGTCAATCGCAGGCACACTTACCGAGGGTTTTTGATCGTTAGATTTCAAAGTGTTTATCCTAGTTGATGATCTTATTTGCGACCTAATCGTTGCCCATTAATAAAATCATGTCTTGCGAAACATTCAATCAGATTCAAAGATGAATCGCTTTATTTAAAAAGGTAAAAATGCGTTATTAAGGTGTTGCAATTGTGCTGAAAGTGAACTTATAATAAGTTATCTCATATATGAAATGCAAATTCAATATGCTGAATTACACGGACTAGTAATTTAAATAAGGCAGTCACGAACTGCATAATTTAACAAGGATGGTTACCATGCTTACTTTGCAAAACCCTGATCTATTAAAAACTCAGTGCCTAGTTGGTGAGGGCTGGGTAGATGCCGAAGATGGCGCAAAAATCGACGTCACCAATCCATTCAATGGCGAAGTGTTGGGTAGTATCCCTAGCTTAAGCCAATCTCAAATCGAACAAGCCGTTGCTGATTCAGAGCAAGCACAGATTGGCTGGGCAGCTTTGACTGCTGCTGAGCGTGCCAAGTTATTACACAAATGGGCGGATCTGATTGATGACAATCATGAAGATTTGGCGGTGTTAATGACAGCCGAGCAAGGTAAACCTCTAAAAGAATCACGCGGTGAAATCACCTACGCCAACAGTTTCATCCGATGGTTTGCCGAAGAGGGCAAACGCGTCTATGGTGATGTCATTCCTTCTACCAAACCAACTCAGCGTATTACCGTATTAAAACAGCCAGTAGGTGTGTGTGCGGCTATTACGCCTTGGAACTTCCCATCTGCAATGATTACTCGTAAAGCGGCACCTGCATTAGCAGCGGGCTGTACGATGATTGTAAAACCAGCAACTGAAACCCCATTTTCTGCCCTTGCTTTAGGAGAGCTGGCCATTCAAGCAGGCATACCAAAAGGCGTTATTCAAATCGTAACCGGTAAATCATCGGTTGTGGGCGGTGTGCTGACTTCAGACAAACGGGTACATAAGCTGTCATTCACAGGTTCTACAGAAGTGGGCCGTACCTTGATGGCACAGTGTGCACCAACCATCAAAAAGCTATCTTTAGAGCTGGGCGGTAATGCACCATTTATCGTATTCGATGATGCTAATCTTGAAAAAGCAGCAGATGGCCTAATTGCCGCCAAATACCGTAATGCGGGTCAGACCTGTGTTTGTGCCAACCGCATTTATGTCCAAGACAGTATTAAAGATGACTTCATGAAGATATTCTTGGAGAAAGTCGCCAAGCTGTCAGTTGGTGATGGTCTAAAAGAAGGGGTAGATATTGGACCATTAATTAACCAAGGCGCACTGGATAAAGTGTCAGGACTGCTTCAAGATGCGTTAGATAAAGGCGCAGAGCTATTAGCAGGTGGTGATATTAATTCAGCATCTAAGCTGACGATGAACCCAACGGTTATCAGTAATTTGACTGATGATATGGATATCGCTCACGAAGAAATCTTTGGACCAATCACTACTGTCTTTACCTTTAGCGATGAGGCGGAAGTGATTAAGCAGGCCAACGATACCATTTATGGCTTAGCTGCTTATTTCTATAGTAATGATTTAACCCGATCATGGCGCGTATGTGAAGGCTTAGACTACGGTATGGTCGGTCAAAATACCGGTATTTTATCAACCGAAGTTGCGCCTTTTGGCGGGGTGAAGCAATCTGGCTTTGGCCGAGAAGGCTCTAAATACGGTATTGATGAATACGTGACCATTAAATACTGGGCACAAGAGTTAGGTTAGTTGGTATTCATTAAAGTCAGTACTAACCAAATACGTCATAAATAATTTAAGTGAAATAATTTAAGTTAAAAAAGTTAAGTTGAATCAAATCAAAGTTGGTAAAACCAACGCACAATTAAATCGCACAATTAAATAAAGCTACTATTAAACAATAGCAAACAATGCACCTGCATTAATGACAATACAAGGATGTAGATATGAGCACATTAACCAATCAATCACTATTAGAGCGTCGTTTGGCTGTATTACCTAAGGGTTTGGGTATTGCATTCCCAATTTTTGCGGAGAAAGCACTTAACTCAGAGCTTTGGGATGTCGAAGGCAAGCGTTATATTGACTTCATCGGCGGTATTTCAGTTTTAAATACAGGTCACAATCACCCAAAAGTTACCGCTCGTGTACGCGAGCAGCTTGATAAGTTCACCCATACTGCGGCTCAAATTGTTAGCTACGAAAGCTATGTGAGTTTGGCGGAGAAGCTTTGTGAGCTTGCCCCAATTAGTGGTGACAAAAAGGCGGTATTTTTTACCACTGGTGCTGAAGCAGTAGAGAACACCATGAAGATTGCCCGTGCCAGTACTGGTCGTCACGGTGTCATCTCGTTTGCTGGTGGTTGGCATGGTCGTACGCACATGTGTATGGGTTTAACCGGTAAAGTGGTTCCTTACAAAAACAATTTTGGTCCTATGCCGGCGTCTATTTATCATGCACTGTTTCCAGCACCAGAGCTGGGCGTGACTGAAGAACAAGCGCTTGCCAGTATTGAGACCATTTTCCAGTCGTCTATTCATCCTACTGATGTAGCAGCCATGATTGTTGAGCCGGTACAAGGTGAGGGCGGTTTCCACCAAGTAACACCAAGCTTTGCCAAAAAGCTGCGTGAAATCTGTGATGAGCATGGTATTTTATTAATCTTTGATGAAGTACAAACCTGCTTTGGTCGTACCGGTACTTTATTTGCCACGGAGCAGTTAGGCGTTGAGCCTGACTTAATGACCAGTGCCAAGAGCTTGGCCGGTGGTTATCCTATTTCAGCAGTTATCGGACGTGCAGAAGTGATGGATGCGCCACAACCAGGCGGACTAGGCGGTACTTATTCAGGTAACCCATTGGGCTGTGTGGCGGCACTGGCAGTTATCGAAGTGATCGAAGAGGAAGGTTTGCTTGAGCGCAGTAAGGTTATCGGTCAAACCATTGCTGATTTCTTAAAAGGATTAAACAGCGACAAGATCGGTAATATCCGTCACAAGGGTGCAATGTTAGCGTTTGATATCGTCGATGCCGATGGTAATCCAGATGCAGAAGCAACGGCTAAACTGCGTACCGATGCGTTTGATAAGGGTTTGCTACTGGCGTCATGTGGTCGATATGGCAACGCGATTCGTGTTATGGTGCCATTAACGGTATCGGATGAGGTGCTTCAAGAAGGCCTAGATATCATTAAACAAGTACTATAAACACTGGATAAAAAAGACAAGGAACGGACTATGACATTCAATCAACCTTTAAGTGGCAATGATATGCCAAGATTTGGCGGTTTTGCCTCTATGATGCGCTTACCGACTCAAGCCACTGCGGAAGGATTGGATGCGGCCTTTGTCGGTGTTCCTTTAGATATCGGGGCATCAAACCGCTCGGGTGCTCGATTAGGTCCACGCCAGATTCGCGATGAGTCGCGGATGTTGCGTCCCTATAATGTGGCCACCCGTGCGGCACCCTTTGAGTCACTGCAAGTGGCTGATATTGGTGATGTGCCGATTAACACCTTTAACTTATTAAAAAGTATCGATATTATCGAGAAATTTTACACTGAAAACATCTTACAGTATGACGCTATCCCATTAACACTGGGCGGTGACCATACCATTGCACTGCCTATCTTAAGGGCACTGGCTAAAAAACATGGCCCAGTTGGCATGGTGCACGTTGATGCTCATGCTGATATTAATGATGAGATGTTTGGTGAAAAGATTGCACATGGTACACCGTTTCGTCGTGCTGTCGAAGAAAACCTGTTAGATGGTAACCGTGTGGTTCAAATTGGACTGCGTGGGACAGGGTATAGCGCTGAAGAGTTTGATTGGTCAACAGATCAAGGCTTTAGAGTGGTACCAGCAGAAGAGTGTTGGTACAAGTCGCTAGCACCGCTTATGGCAGAAGTACGAGAAAAGCTTGGAGAAGGTCCTGTCTATTTAAGCTTTGATATTGATGGTATCGACCCTGCGTTTGCGCCAGGCACTGGAACCGCAGAAATCGGTGGTTTAACCTCTACTCAAGGTATCGAAATTATCCGTGGTATGCGCGGTCTTGATGTGGTTGGCTGTGACTTGGTCGAAGTATCACCGCCATATGATCCCTTTGGTAATACCTCAGTACTTGCAGCCAACTTGTTGTTTGAAATGCTGTGTATTTTGCCAGGCGTTCGTTATGACGAAAAGCCTTAAACGGGCAGTGAGCTTGATAAAATTAAGCTTAATAAATTAAGACATGCTGACTATATAAAGTCGCGATTAAAAGTTGCGAAGGTTTAGGACCTTTAATCTCAATTTTCATGTGGTGAGCAAGCTGTTTAAATCAACTTGTTCACCTTTTTTTATTTTATAACAATTAAAATATATGCTTGTTTTTTTGTACTCATTGTTCTAACCAATCAATGATATGAAACGATCAGGCGTCACTATTTCACTGGGATAAGCGAAAAGACCCTAAAAGGATTTAACTATGTCTATTTCAAACACAGCAACTCAATTGACTTGTGGTGAGCTGCTTGTTGAATGGCTTGAATATTACGGTGTTGACACTGTATTTGGTATTCCAGGTGTTCATACCGTTGAGCTGTATCGTGGCCTACCTAATACGGCTATTACCCATATCACACCCCGTCATGAGCAAGGGGCAGGATTTATGGCCGATGGCTACTTTAGAGCTTCGGGTAAAATTGCTGCCTGCTTTATTATTACTGGCCCAGGTATGACCAATATTATGACGGCCATGGCGCAAGCCTTAGCAGACTCTATTCCGATGTTGGTCATCTCCAGTGTCAATAAAGTGGGGGATACGGGCAGCGGTGAAGGGCATTTGCATGAGCTGCATGATCAGCAAGGTATGGCAGATAAGGTCGCGCTATATAGTAAGACCATCTGGAAGCCAGAAGCATTGCCAAAAGTCATCGCTGAAGCCTTTAGTGCTATGAAAGGGGCTCGTTCTGGTCCGGTACATATTCAGCTGCCTACCGATGTGATTACTGCTGATGCCAGTCATGTTGCTCGGCCGCCACAAAACAAACAGCCTTTAGCTGACTCATCTGCACTGCATATTGGCGCCAATCCTGAGCAGCTTGATAAAGCCGTAGCCCACTTAAAGCAGGCCAAAAATCCAGTGCTGTTATACGGTGGTGGGTGTATTGATGTGAATGAGGATGCCCAAAGGCTCGCTGAACTGATTGATGCACCGACTCTATTGACCATTAATGTAAAGGGTCTGTTGCCGCCGTCACATCCATTAAGCTTGGGCAGTACCCATTCACTACCGGCATCGAGAACGTTAATGGCAGAAGCGGATGTGGTATTGGCGATTGGTACCGAGCTGGGTGAGACCGATTACGACATTGTATTTAATGATGAATTTGATATCACTGGTACCTTGATTCGAGTCGACTGTGATCCACGTCAATTAAACTTACCCTTTGTGGCTGATGTTCCGGTTTTAAGCAGTGCACAGTCTGCTATAACGGGTCTGTGTCAACGCTTACAAGAAGAGCCCTTATCTCATAATGGACAGCAAACAGTAGAGCGCCTTCAAAAGCAGTTGATTGATGAGATGGCGCCCAGCTTTGCCGGTCAAATTGGGGTGTTAAAGCTGATTCGAGATACCTTAGATGATGTTATTATCGTCGGCGATTCTACTCAGCCAGTGTACAGCGGTAACTTGGGTTATGAGGCGGTTAAGCCACGCAAATGGTTTAACTCATCGACTGGCTTTGGCACGCTAGGTTACGGTTTGCCTGCTGCTATTGGCGCCAAGGTTGGCTCAAGCTCGCCTGTGGTTAGCTTGATTGGTGATGGCGGTATTCAGTTCACCATCGCTGAGTTGATTTGTGCCGCTGAGCTGGAGCTGCCTGTGATTGTATTGATATGGAATAACCAAGGCTATGGTGAGATTCGTCGTTATATGGAACAAGCCGGTTTGCCATTAATCGGGGTCAATATTAAAACACCTAAGTTTGACGCGTTAGCAGAAGGTTTTGGTGCTGACTATCGCCGAATCACTGGTGTGCAACAGCTTAAAGAAGCACTGGTGACAGACACTCAAGGTAATAAGCCTGTGGTTTATGAAATAGACGAGGCAGATGATTTCTTATCAGAACTGGCGCAAGATTTTACCTATTTTTCGTAAACCATTACTGATCGAAAATACTGGTCAAATTTATTCCGCCATATCTGGATAATTGGGATTCTAATGGTATTACCCTAAGCAGAGTGGGGCGGAATACAGATTTAAACTAAGTGATATTGAAAGTGATATAGAAAGTGATATAGAAAATGAACGAGGTGAAGATGGCTTAGTAGCTTATTAAAACAGCAAGTATATCTTATTGTAGGTATTACTAGCTGCTAAATAAGCGCATCGAGACCTATTACAAATTAACGAACAGATAACATCAGGGAGAGGATATGTCTGGATTAAAGAAATCCTTAGGGATGGTAGATATTATCGCGCTGGCTTTTGGAGCCATGGTGGGTTGGGGCTGGGTAGTTCTGGCCGGTGGCTGGGTAATGTCAGCAGGTATTTGGGGCGCAGTATTGGCCTTTTTAGTCGGCGGACTGGCAGTTATTTTTATTGGCGTTACATATGCTGAGCTAGCATCATCTATGCCGATTACAGGCGGTGAGCATACTTATACGCATAGGGCACTTGGGGTGCATGTCTCCTTTATTTGTTCATGGAGTATTTTATTTGGCTATTTGTCAGTCGTAGCATTTGAAGCCGTGGCACTGCCCACTGTCATTGAGTATCTGATACCCAATTTTAATCAAGGTAAACTGTGGAATATAGCCGGTTGGGACGTGTACGCGTCTTGGGCTGGCGTGGGTATGTTGGGTTCATTGTTGGTGACTTGGTTAAACATACGTGGTGTTGAAGTCAGTGCTTGGTTCCAAAAGCTGGCCGTAGCAGGTATCTTATGTGTCGGCACCTTATTAATGATCGGTGCTATTTTGTACAATCCAGCAGAGACATCAGCAGTTCAAGCGCCTGCCTTTATTGGCGGTATTAGCGGCATGATGGCGGTGATTGTAATGGTGCCCTTTATGTTTGTTGGCTTCGACGTGATTCCGCAAGCGGCTGAAGAGATTGACTTAACTCGCCCTGAGATTGGTAAGTTTTTAATTGTATCTTTAATTGTCGCTGTTGCTTGGTACGCTGGGGTTGCTTGGAGTGTGGGACAAACACTACCACTGGTTCAAGCGCAAAACTCAACCTTGGCGACCGCTGATGCCATGAGTAATGCTTGGGGCGGCAAGTGGGCTGGTGTATTGTTAGTAATTGGTGGAGTGCTAGGTATTTTATCCAGTTGGAATGCGTTTTTAATTGGTGGTAGCCGCTTAATGTATGCGATGGCGAAGTCGCATATGCTGCCAGCTTTCTTGGCCAAAGTGCATCCAAAATATAATACCCCTGTGAATGCAATCTTGTTAATCGGTGGTCTGGCGACGTTTGCGCCTTTATTTGGTCGTAAAATGTTGGTATGGATTGTCGATGCCGGCGGCTTTGGTATTGTTATTGCCTATACTTGTGTGGCCATTTCTTTCTTGGTACTGCGTTATCGTGAACCAGAAATGGTACGTCCATTTAAAGTACCGGCTGGCAAGTTAATCGGTCTGGTGACTATCATTTTAAGCTTAGGGCTGCTTGTACTGTATATGCCTGGTATGGCATCAGCGTTAACCGGTGTGGAGTGGCTAATTTTCTTAGGTTGGATCGTATTAGGTCTGGTATTGTATGTCTATTCATTGATTAAATATCCAGGTAAAAGTAAAGCATTTATGGATGCTGAAATTGATGCGGTTAAAAAGCTAAATGTTGAGTGGTTAAAAAACAATAAGTTAATGTAGCCGTTTACCGTTTAATCTATATAGCGTTTAAACTTATAAGAAACAGCTAGCAATAAAAAACGTGTTTTGACTCTAGATAACTAGATGATCAAAACACGTTTTTTATTGTTGCTAATACCAAGCTGGACAATTGAGTCGGTCTAAACAAACAAGACTAATCAAAATTTAACCCGATTAAGATACGGTTAGATTAGATTAGATAATCGTGAGCCAGAGGCTAAGCATATATCTCTTCAAGTCGGATACAAGATACCAAACGACCTTCCCATTCTCTAAGCTCAGGCTCTTGCTGTGCACAGGCTTCAGTTGCATAAGGGCAGCGCTGATGTAAGGCACAACCACTAGGCGGATTGAGTGGGCTGGGTAGCTCGCCTTCTAAGGTCAATATTTTTTGTTGACCATGAATGCTAGGCGCTGCTGCCAATAAAGCTATGGTATAAGGATGCTTGGGATCATTATAAATGGCTTCTTTTGGCCCATGTTCGACCACTTTACCTAAATACATCACCATTAAATCATCGGCCACATGACGTACCACAGACAAGTCATGAGAGATAAACACATAGGCGGTGTTGTATTCCTCTTGCAAATCCATAAACAGGTTTAATACCTGCGCCTGAATAGACACATCAAGCGCCGAAGTCGGCTCATCTGCTACTACGATTTTTGGGTTAAGCATCATGGCGCGAGCTAAGGCAATACGCTGACGCTGACCGCCTGAGAACATATGCGGATAGCGACCAGAGTGCTCAGGTCTTAAGCCTACCAAACGCATCATGTCATGCACCTTATCTTGTTTCTCATTTGCCGATAAGTTGCCGTGAATATTAAGCGGTTCAGTCAGCTGATAGCCAATCGTATGTCTTGGGTTTAGGCTGCCATAAGGATTTTGGAATACCATCTGAATTTCAGTACGAATCGCTTTGAGTGCTCGGCGATTATAACTGGTGGTATTAATATCATTAATAAAAAGCTGCCCTTCGGTCGGCTTTTCAATTAAAGTCAGTTGTCTGGCCAGTGTCGATTTACCACAGCCTGACTCACCAACCACCGCTAAGGTCTTACCCGCTGCCAATTCAAAAGAGATACCGTTTAACGCTTTGACGTAGGCTTTAGGTTTGCCGATACCTTGTGATACCGGATAATGCTTATGTAGGTTGTCCGCTTTTAGTACGATGGGACTTGCAGCGGTGTCTGCGTTAGGCGTTGCTGCTGTGTGTTGTGTAGGGTTATGACTCATGACAGATCCCCGTGTGTGTTTAAATGCGCCGCTTTATTGGTCACTAAATCAGGATGGATACAGCGTACTAATCCATTATGACTGGGTATCAGTGGCGGCGGTGTATCACATATCGGCTGCTTATAGGGACAGCGTGGTGATAACAAGCACCCTTGTGGTCGGTCATATTGACTAGGTACCACGCCAGGTAAGCTGTTTAAACGGCTTTGACCGATGGCCAGCTCTGGAATGGCCTGCAACAGGGCTTCTGTATAAGGGTGAGCGGGGTGCTCAAATATATCAGGTACAGTATTGGTTTCTACCAATTGTCCGGCATACATGACCGCAACATCGCGCGCGTTTTGCGCCACTAAGCCCAAGTCATGGGTAATAAGCACCATCGCCATTTGCTTTTCTTGTTGCAAGCGGCTTAAGAGCCCCATAATCTGTGCTTGTACGGTCACATCCAGTGCGGTTGTTGGCTCATCAGCAATTAACAGCTTTGGCTCACAGGCCAGTGCCATAGCAATCATCACACGCTGACTCATACCGCCTGATAATTGATGAGGGTAGACTTTCAATCGGTTTTTGGCATCAGGTATTTCAACCAAATCTAACAATTCTAAGATACGTTGACGGGCAGCCTGCCCCTTTAGACCCAAATGGGTTTTTAACACTTCTGCCAATTGGAACTCTAGAGTAAAGCTTGGATTCAAACAAGACATCGCATTTTGAAAAATCATGGAGATGTCTTTACCAATGATTTTGCGTTTACTGCGGTCAGAGAGGGTCAGCATGTCTTGACCATCAAAGCGCATTTTGTTTGCCGCAACAGTGGCGGTATTGGGTAACAGTCCCATTAACGCCATCATGGTCACAGATTTTCCTGAACCAGATTCGCCGACTACTGCCAGCACTTCACCTTGCTTTAGTTGCAGTGAGACATCATCTACGGCACGAAACGCACGTGCGCCTTTACCAAAAGTAACGGATAAATTCTCAATGTCTAATAACAAAGGCGCGTCATCAACAGGAGCGTCATTTAATAGCGAGTTATTTAAGAGTGAATTAGGAGTTAAGTTGCTCATTATGACACCTGCTTTAATTTCGGATCTAGCGCGTCGCGTAAGCCATCACCAGTTAAGTTGATAGATAAAGCGGCTAAGAAAATTGCCAAGCCTGGCCAAATCGCCAACCAAACATTACTTTGAATATACTGGCGAGCAGTACCCAACATAGCACCCCATTCGGCATCCGGTGGCTGTACACCAAAACCTAAGAAACCAATCGCGCCAGCTTCTAAGATGGCAGAAGAGAAGATCATCGTGGCTTGAACGATCAAAGGCGCCATACAGTTTGGCAAAATGGTGATGAATAATAAGCGCAGTACACCAGCGCCCATAACTTTAGAGGCAGTGAAATACTCACGCTGTAGTTCAACCATGGCTGTTGCACGGGTAAGACGGATAAACGGAGGCGTACAGACCAAGGCAATAGTAATAATGGTGTTGGTCATGTTTGGGCCTAAGATAGCGGCAATAATAATCGCTAATAGCAGGCTAGGGTAGGACATTAAAATGTCGTTGACCAGCATCACAGCTTTACCCCAGACCTTGGGCCAAAAGGCAGCACTTAGACCCAAGCTAATCCCTGTAATCATCGCTAAAGTGGTCGCACTTAGTCCAATGAATAACGAATAGCGTGCCCCATACATCACTCGAGATAGGGTGTCACGACCAGCATCATCTGTGCCCAAGAAGAACTGAGCATCTCCGCCACTAAAGAATGCAGGCGGCAGTTGCTCTTTTCCAGTGTATAGCTCATAAGGGTCATGTGGGGCGATACTCGGTGCTAGGATGGCAACGATGACCATTAAGGTCAATACCAATAGTCCTAGAACAGCGCCTCGGTTGCGACAAAAAGTGGCAACAAATAAGCGCCAAGAAGAGGGCGGTGTTGCGGCCATAATTTGTGAATTGTTAGGTAATGCGCTTGGCTTCATCACGTGTTCCTATAAGTGTCTATGCATAGGTCTGTATGCAAGGCTGCATGCTATAAATGCAAATATGTCTGCGGTTAAACAATCTAAGCCACTGTCTAAACCATTATCGAGATTGCTCATCGTATATGGATAAGTCATGACTGAGTCGACGGTTTGTTCAGTAATAATTAAGAGGTATGGCGAATGCGTGGATTAATTAATCCGTACAAAATATCGACCATAAGACTCACGATAATCAGCGCTGTTGCGACCAATAAAATACCGTTTTGTACAATAGGGTAGTCGCGGGTAAAGAAGCCATCGAGTAACCAGTTACCAACACCTGGCCAACTAAAGATAGTCTCAGTAATGATAGCGCCAGCCAGCAAAGTAGCCATTTGTAGTCCAACAACAGTAACCACTGTAATCAGTGCATTGCGCATGACGTGTATCAATACCACACGCTTTGGCGATAAGCCTTTCGCTTTTGCGGTACGTACATAATCTTCATCAAGTACTTCTAACATCGCAGAGCGTGTCATACGTGCAATCATGGCCAATGGGATAGTCGCTAGGGCAATAGAGGGTAAGATAAAGTGCTGAACCACATTCCAAAAAGCCCCAGGTATGCCCGAGTTCAATGAGCCTAATAGCCAGGAACCATATAAAGGCTTAACGTCTAAGAACTGGGCGACAGAAATCACCCCAGAGACAGGCAGTAAGCCTAAATAGTGGGCAAATATACCGGTTAAAATCGGACCCAATAAATAGATTGGCATCGAATAACCGGCCAAAGCGCCTGACATTAAGGTGTAATCCAACCAAGTACCGCGCTTTAATGCAGCGATAATACCGAGCGTTACACCCAAGATACTGGCAATAGTAATGGCGCAAAATGCCAACTCTAATGTCGGCACAAAATGCGCAAAGAAGTCTTGCAGTACCGGTGTCCTGGTACGGAAGGACTCACCAAAATCACCTTGCATAATACCGCTTATATAGTCCCAATACTGCACAGGTAATGGCTTATCTAAACCAAGACGTGCAAGCGCTTGGGCGTGCATCTCAGGATCTACCATACGTTCACCCATCATAATCTCAACCGCATCACCTGGTACTAAGCGAATGAGGGTAAAGGTAGATAGGGTTAATCCGATATAGACGGGAATGAGAATTAAGATTCGGCGAAGAATATACAGTAGCATGAGTACGCTCGATTATTTTAATTACGGGTGGTTATGAACCGATGGACAGTGGTTGTGGCTGGCTTAAGTCTAAAGCTGCAATGAGTTCTATGGTTATCGTCAGTAAGTAGCTATATGCAGTTAAAACAGCTGCTAAAAAATACAGCTAAAAAATGCTGCTAAAAAGCTGAAACAAAAAAGGCTGGAACAGAAAAAAAGTTTCTGAACCAGCCTTCTAACCTAGAACAGGATAGGACCCTATCCTGTTTGGTCGCTACAACTTTAGCATTGAGATTACTTATAAGAACTAAAGGTACGTTAGGTTGTTACTGGCACAACTCGTCATATCGATTGATATCAACTTTAGACAATATCAGTGTTATTCAACATCAACACCGTCAAAGCGAATAGAACCTAAAGGACTGATTTTGTAGTCTTTTACATTAGGTGTGGTCAATACGGTAACAACTGAGTTGGCAACAGTAGTCCAAGGTAGCTCTTGCTTGAAGATAGTCTGAGCTTGTTCATAGTTAGCAATACGCTGTTCTTGGTCAGTAATAGCTCTGGCATCCATGATTAACTTATCAAAGTCTTTATTACACCAGCGCGCATAGTTATTGCCATTAACTGCATCACATGACAGTAATACGCCTAACCAGTTATCAGGATCACCATTATCACCTGTCCAACCGGCTAGGATGATATCGTGCTCACCTTTGTTGGCGCGTTTTAGATACTCGCCCCATTCATAAGTTTTAAGGTTGGCTTTAACCCCAATCTTAGCCCAATCGGCCTGTAGCATTTCTGCCATTAGCTTAGCGTTTGGATTGTAAGGACGTTGAACTGGCATATACCAAAGATCAATTTCAAAACCATCAACACCAGCTTCTTGCATTAACGCCTTGGCTTTTTCAGTATCATAAGGTGCATCTTTTAGCTCGTCGTTAAAGCCCCACTGCGTTGGTGGCATTGGGTTAGCAGCTCTTACACCGGCACCTTGGTAAACCGCATCAATGATGGCGTCTTTATTGATGGCCATATCAAGTGCTTCACGTACCTTACGGTCTTTTAGCTCTGGACGCTCAGTGTTATAAGCGATGTAGCCGACGTTAAAGCCAGGCTCTTCCAATACATTGGCTTTACCTGAACTCTTAGCAGATTCAACTTCTGATGGGTTGGCATAAGCAGACACATGACACTCACCGGCTTGTACTTTTTGCGCACGTACTGATGAATCTTTGGTAATAACAAATACTAGGTTATCAATATGGATGTCGTCTTTATTCCAGTAGTCAGGGTTTTTGGTATAACGAATCTGTGAGTCTTTCTGATAAGAGGTAAAGACGAACGGACCAGTACCAACTGGCTTGGTATTGATATCAGCAGCATTACCAGAATCTAATAGTGACTGTGCATATTCAGCTGAATCAATATAAGCAAATGGCATGGCTAGGTTTTGTAAGAAAGGCGCGTTAACTTCGTTTAAAGTCACTTTCACCGTGTAGTCATCAAGCTTTTCAATACTAGCGATGTTGTCTGGTAATCCCATATCAACAGAGTATGGGAACTCAGCTGGATAGGCTTTGTTAAATTCAAAGTCAGGATCGGTTAAGCGCTTTAAGGTGAAGATCACGTCATCAGCATTAAATTCGCGTGATGGGGTGAAAAAGTCGGTCGTACCATACTTAACACCTTGACGTAGTTTAAAGGTATAAGTCTTACCATCATCACTGATTTCCCAGCTTTCAGCCAATCCTGGCTGAATCTCTGTTTCACCACGTTTAAATTCAACCAGACCGTTATAAATCGGGTAGGCGCTGGCATCAAAGTCAGTACCGGCCGTGTATTGCGCAGGGTCAAAGCCAGCTGGGCTACCTTCTGAACAATAGATTAGGGTTTTAGCAGCGGCATCACTACCTGCTGCGGCAGCTTTGTCTTCGTTACCGCCGCCACAGGCTGTTACAGCTAGGGTTGCTGCAGCTAATAGGCTAAGTTTAAACATAGGTTGTTTCATGGGAAATTCCTTTTTCAGATTATGCTCATATTATTATTAGATTTTTAAATCTTTTTACGACTATAAGCTTGTATTGAACGAGATAGGGGTATCAAATCGGTGGCTGACTAAATGGCATGAGAAGTTGACATGTTCGATCGAGTAGTCACAGATAATTTTGAATAGATAAGAATATACTATGTAAATGGTATGTTACGCAAGGTATTAAAATAGTCATTTTAGTTTGCTATATATAAGCTGATGCTCGATTTGGGTAAAATAGCTCACAGCCATAGCAATTAAACCGCCACTCTTAAGCAGTGATCCTTATAAGAAAAAACAGTCACTCTCGTATGCAATAATTAACCATTAGGGCATGCAAAATATGAGCATCAACCGTTAATTTCTTTAGCATAGACACTCATTATTGTGAGTAGAAACAGTCATTGTCTTAAGTAAAAATAAATGTAATCAAAGGAGGTAAAGTACTAATGGTTTGCTTCAGCAACAAAAAGTTTAAAAAATACTTGCAAAATTTACAATGATTAATGATAATCACTCTTAAATGAGAACGATAACCAACTACTAATAAGCGGTTGCAACTGATTAGGTCAAATTCCGTAAACCAAAGCTCATGGGTAACAATCAAATAGGATGCAATAACGATGACTGGGCGGCTGCTTTTTCTACACTCAGTTGATGGTGTGGTTTGTCTTTTATTAACTGCTATGTGTATTAACCGCCGCGTGGTTAAGTAAGCGACAAGTGCATCATGTGTTCAGCATAACTTTTAAACTCAGGACTTTACCTTATGCCAGAAAACCAACGTGACCGATTAACTGCGAATGCAAAGCCAACAGTGTTAACCAATACAAAAGCTTCCTCTGCGGCGACAAGCCCTGCCACTATCGTTAGTACTCGAAAACCGAGCTTATCAAAACTGTTAATTATGGCCTCTGCGGTACCGCTTTCATCGATGACATCTATGGCAATGGCAGTAGAGCAATCAACCACACAGGCAGGCTCACAAAGCGAATCAATCAATGCAGTTACTGATAATCAGCAGATTTCAGCGCCACATATCACCTTAGACACAACGGTTATCAATGCACGCCCTCCTGCTGAATTTAAAGCCAATAATTTACAAAATCAAAAGTATACCCAGCCGTTAGTCGATGTGCCTCAAACGGTAACCGTGCTCGATGATCGCTTAATTGAAGAGCAAAAAGCCGGTAGCTTAATCGATGCGCTGCGCAACACCCCAGGGATTACAATGCAAATGGGTGAAAATGCCAATAGCACCGAGGGTGATGCAATCAGTATGCGTGGCTTTTCGGGCAATAGCCTATTTTTGGTAGATGGGGTGCGTCAAGTCGGCGCAGTTAATCGCGATACCTTTAATGTTGAGTCCATTGAAGTGACCAAAGGGCTAGCAGGTGCCGAAATTGGACGTGGCGCAACAGGCGGGGCGATTAACATTATTAGTAAAAAGCCCAAATCTTATGAGGACTATCAAACAGAATTCAGTATCGATAGCGAAGGTAAAGCCCGTGCGGTTGCTGACTTAAATCGTCCTTTTAATGATGACCTAAAAGGTCGATTGAACTTAATGTATGAAAAGGGTGATGCGGTAAAACGTGATGAAGTCGATGTTAAGCAATTTGGTATTGCGCCGAGCATCACCTGGGATAATGGCGGAGCGACACGAGTCACTGCTAGCGCTGAGATGTTGAGATCTCGTAATACGCCAGAGACTGGGATTCCGACCATAGGGATGGACGGTTATTTTTATGGCCGCACCGATTATACAGTTGATGATTTTGATTTTTCTGAATTTGATTATTCACGGGTAGATGCCTCAACCCCAGAGGAAGTGGTGGCTGAACTGAATTCAGCCAATGCGGCCAGAAATGCGGCGCCAAAAGTAAATGACAAAAATTACTACGGCATGCGCAGTGACTATGAAGATATTGATAGTGATGTGTTTAGCGTGTTTGTTGAACATGATCTAGATGATGATATTCAACTGACCAATACCACTCGATACTCGAAAACAACCATGGATCGTCGCTCTTCAGCACCTTATATCCCTTTTAATATACCGCTTAATATTCGTCGCGGTACCAATAAACTAGAAGTCTATGACAAATTGATTGACCTAAATGTCGATAAAAATGACCCCAGCACATGGAGAGTCAGTGCCATCAGACAAGGGGTAGATAGAGAAAATACCACGTTGGCGAATATGACCAATATCAATATATTGGACTTCCAAACCGGCGCATTGAGCCACGATATTAGTACCGGTATTGAATTTATCAAAGAAAATCAAAAAAATAATGGCTTAACCTATCCCTCTTTGGACAGCAATTTCCCAAGTCTGTATCACCCAGATCCGGGCAGTCCACAAGTGGCAACCATTGCCAATGGTACGCACACCAAAGGTGAGACCAAAACAATGGCTGCTTATTTATTTGATACCATCGCTTTAAATGAGCAGTGGGATGTGATGCTTGGCGGACGTTTGGATAAGTATAAAACAGACTTTACCACGCGCAACGCTAATGGTGAAAAGAGCACCCTAAAAGATGAGGGCACTTTGCACAGCTATAAGAGTGCGCTGGTATTTAAACCAACCAAACAGTCGAGTATCTATGCCAGTTATGGTCGTACCGAAACCCCGCCGGGTAGTGAGAATTTTACCTTTGGTACCACTGGGCGTAATGCGGCCAATCCTAATGCCAATCCAATTTTTGACCCTCAAAAAACCAAAAGCTGGGAGATTGGTTCAAAATGGAATGTACTTGATGAGCGATTGTTACTGGGTCTAGCTTATTACCACACCACTCATGAAGATGAGCTGGCAGAGCTTGATGAAAATCGTAACTACGTTCAGTTTGGTAAGCGCCAAATTAAAGGTATCGAGTTTACAGCGCAAGGTGAGATTACCCCAGATTGGCGGGTAAACTTAGGTATCCAAACCATGGATACCGAAATTAAAAAAGGCAGTGTCAGTGGACCTAATTCAGTCGGTGCCTCGAGTCGATGGTCACCTGAGCTTACCGGAACCCTATGGACCAGCTATGATTATAATGACAAGCTAACCTTAGGCGGCGGTGTGCGTTATGTCGATGAGCAAAAACGTGAAGCCAACCCTGATGCAGACTTAGCCCAAACTTCTATGCCAGTTATTCCAGATTATTGGGCGTTTGATGTGTTTGCCTCATATCGCTTTAATGATGCGTTCTCTGCCGATCTAAATATCAATAATGTGTTTGATAAAGATTATTTGGAGTCGGTCAACATACTGGGCTATAGAGCCATAAAAGGTGAGCCATTAAATGCAATGTTAACCTTAAAGTATCAGTTTTAAGGCTATAAACCCTTTAAGCTGGTTTGTTTAAATCACTAGCTTTAACTTTATAAAGACTAAGCCACTTTTGATGTCGAACTATTATTAACGACTGCCAATCGCAGGGATGATAAGCTGACATTTGAGAGTGGCTTTTATCTTGTAAGGGCTTTATGCCGTTATAAATGGGAATGATGACCATGCTACACATTATCGAAAAAGTATTAGATGACACGCAGCTGTCGCAAATAACCAACACATTGGCGCAACAAAACGCGCAGTGGCAAGACGGTAAGCTGACCGCGGGTATTAGTGCGCAGCAGCAAAAAAACAACTGGCAATTAAGCCGTCAAGATCCAAGCTATCAAGCCATGGCCAGTCTCTGTCTTGAAGCGCTGCTGCAGCACCCAGTGTTTATGTCTGCAGCTTTACCAAAGGTTATCATGCCGCCTTTATTTAGTGCTTATCAGCCAGGGCAGGGCTATGGGATGCATGTCGACAATGCACTTCAAACCCATCCTGATAGCAAGCAACTGATGCGCACGGATTTATCTTTTACTTTATTTTTAAATGATCCTGCCAGCTATGAGGGCGGTGAGCTGATTATCAGTGATGAGTATGGAGAGCACAGCATTAAGCTAAATGCTGGGGATGCGGTGCTGTATCCATCGACCAGTTTGCACCGGGTCAATACCGTTACTTCCGGTCAGCGCTTGGCTATGGTTACTTGGGTGCAAAGCTTGGTGCGTAGTGATGAGCAGCGCCAAATTTTACATGACTTGGATGTGAGTCACATTCTATTAAGACAGCAGCTGCTTGCGGTTAGCAACCCACAACAAAGCACTCAAGTTCAAGGCGAGCAGCTAAATAAACATATAGATGAAAAACACAGCGCAGATCAAAGGCTAATCCAGCAAGCCATTGAAAAGCTAAATCAAAGCTATCATAACTTGCTCAGACTATGGGCAGAAAGCTAACCGGACAGCGACCGTCAATTAAACAAGGCAGCATCCGTCATGAGCGCTCAGTTTCAATCCAATAAGCGTCAATATCCAAATAAGCAGCCACACAGCCAGTCATATAAGCATCAGCAACGCTGGCAGCCATTATGGTCACATATTCCAAATGAACTGGTGACTTTAGCCGACTATGAGCACGCGGTGCGTCAGCATTTGCCTGAACAAATGCAAGCGCTGCTGTTTGAAAATAACCTTATCGGTGATAGCAATAAAGATGCTTTAGATGGTTATCAATGGCTACCAAGAGTACTAAACCCAAAGCCGGTTGATACCAGTTGCCGTTTATACAATCCGTACAGTGCTGTGCCACTGGATATACAGCTTTCACATCCGCTGTGGCTGTCACCAGTTGCGCATCAAGGCTTATATCACCCTCAAGCGGAGCTGGCAACGATGCAAGCGGCGCAAGTTATGAATACGCCTGTCATCTTAAGCAGCTTCGGTAATACTGCGTTTGATCAATTATTGCCACAAGCCAATGTTGGTGTGGTGCAGTGGTATTGGCAAGCGTTGCCTGCAGCGCAGGCGCAGAACATTAGCAATCCATCGAGTAAGGCCAGCACCCAAGCACGGCGTGAATATAACTTACAATTAATAGATACACTAATCGAAAGCGGTATGCAGCTATTAGTGCTCACCGTTGATGCGCCGCATACCGGAGTGCGTGCCGTCAGTCGTCGTTTTGGTGCGCAGCTGCCTGAGTATTGCCAAGCGGTGAATATGCCCTCCATTTCGCAAAACCATTCACAAGCCAATTCATCTGAAAGCAGCTTGGCGCAATTATTAGCACAAGCCCCGAATTGGGAAGATATTGCTTGGCTGGTTGCTCGTTGCCGAGTGCCGGTGATGCTCAAAGGTATTTTGCACCCTCAGGACGCACAGCTTGCCAAAGACAGTGGCTGCGCAGGTATTATTGCATCAAACCATGGCAGGCGGGTGTTGGCTGACATTATGCCAGTTGCGACCTGTTTGCCTAAGCTTCGAGAGCAAGTTGGTGACGATATGGTGATTATCGCTGATGGTGGTGTCAGCTCAGGCAGTGACATGGCAAAAATGATCGCGATCGGCGCTGATGCAGTGGGAATAGGGCGCGGTTATATTTATGGGTTGGCGTTGGCCGGTGCGCTTGGCGTGGCACATGTCAATAAGCTGCTGTTAGAAGAATTAGAGGTCACCATGGCTATCTTGGGCGTGGGTAATATTACTGAATTAAGGCAGGCAACGCTCATTCAGTCCTAAACCGTATTTATTTATAAACAGCAGTCAATTAGCCAGTTTTAAATAACAATTAGCCACAAAAAAGCCCTCTTTATTGCTTAATAGCAGCCAAATAAAGAGGGCTAAATAATAGGTGATTTGTTCTATTTAAAACAAACTATCTGTTGTTTGTCAGCTTGGCACCTGTTTTTAAAAAGATTTGCCCTGTGACGGTTTTGTATAACGCACACACCATAATGACCATGCCTAACAGACCCAGCGCAGGGTAGAGGACGTTGATTAGCGTACTAAATGGGAACAGTGATGCTAATAAAGATAACGCCACTAAACTGATGGTTAAGGTGCGGAATTTAGCAGGCTGTTTTTTAGAATCAAAAAAGCGAATCACACACCCATATAAGTTGGTTACGGCTGTGGTGAATACCGCAATCACCAGCACAACGCTAAATAAAATACCAACCAATGGGCTGATGTTTTGTGCGATTTGTAAAAATGGAATTTGGTATTCAATTACATTGCTTAGGTCAGAAAGCAGCGCTAGCGTGATAAATAACAAGCATAGACCCAGCGAAATACCACCAATAATACCGGCTTTACGCAAGGTTGGTAAGCTAGGCTCTTTACCGCCAATGGCCGTCAAGGTTGATGTCGCTAAACTGACGTTATACGACACATACACCACCGCAGAGGTCCACCAAAATGGGGTAGCCAGGGTCGGCGTTAGTCCTTCTAAGCTTTGATCGACTGTGCTTAATTGATCAAAATGCGAGCCTAGTGTGATTAAAGATATGGCGATAACACTGAAGATGATAATAGGAGAGACGATACCCAGTGCTCGAACAGACGAGGAGAATCCAAAGATAACGGTTGCCAGTGTCATGCCGGCAATAATCAGCTTACCGGTCATCACAGATAAGCCCCAGTATTCATTGATGGCCGCACCGCCACCTGAGAACATGATACTGACACACCCGAACATGAAAAATAGAAGCACATAGTCGCCAATAAACGCCAATTTGTCACCACATAAGTAGCGCAATACATCGCGATGGCTGCAGGTTTGTAATCGGTTACCCAACTCCATAAACACAGAACCGTACCAAACAAACATCACTGTCGTAATAATTGCACCGACAATCCCAACGAGCCCATAACCGGAAAAAAACTGCATCACTTCTTGTCCACTAGCATAGCCTGCACCGATGACGGCTCCGACATACACACCAGCATAACTCATGGCTTTGATAACTGAGCTGCTCATTTTCATATCCCTATATTGCTTGTTTATTCAGGAGACTTTATAGAAAATAAATAAGTCTGTTTTAAGTTAACTTTGACCGGATTAAGGTCTTTTTAAAATTGATTATGCATTAGCAGGGCGCCATATTATCAATAAGTCGACAGAATACAAGTGCAATTAACAGGGCAAAACTGTCCCAGTCGGTTTTTAAACCAACCGGTCACTGAGTTTTAACTCAGTTGTCTATTAAGAAATTTTTAAGCTGACAATGGCTGTGATTTATATAAAAGAGGGTTAGGTATTGATGTTACGGAGGGTCTAAATATAGGGGTTCAGATTTGTTAAATTACCCGTTTTAACTTTTTATGACACTGTATTTAGAGTGTTTTGATAACGGTTAGTATTAGAAAAATTTATTAAAAAACTGAACATAACTTAATCAATGAATCGAGTTAGCCATTAAAAAGCGCCTAAGGCAGTAAACATTAAACTTGCTTTAAGCGCTTTGTTTAATCTAATGGTTCAGTGTGCTTATGTTCAAAAATAGGCTAAAGCTTATGTGAAAAAAATAAGCTAAAAAATAGAATTAAGATTCATGCTCACTGATCCACTGCTGCATTAACTCAATTTCAGCTTGTTGAGCACTGATGATGTCTTCGGCCAACTGACGCATGGCATCATCTTTACCATATTCAAGCTGAACCTTAGCCATATCGACTGCGCCTTGGTGGTGAGCAAGCATGCCTTTGGCAAATGCTATATCCGCATCATCACTTAATAGACCTTGAATCATATCGTCATGCATTGCATTCATACTGCTACTATAAGCTTGCTGCATCTGCTTGGTATATTCTTGTTCTTCGGTATCAGGATGCTCATCTAGCCAAGCTTTCATCTGATCAATTTCAGCCTGTTGAGCATCGATGACATCCTGCGCTAATTTGCGCATCGTATCATCTTTACCATACTTTAACTGAACCTCGGCCATGTCGATTGCACCTTCGTGATGCGGTAACATACCTTTAGCAAAAGCAACATCAGCATCATTAGCGGTTAACGCTTGCATCATATCTTGGTGCATGCCATCCATGTCGGCCATATATGCTTTACCAAACTCAGTGGTCGCGGAGGTATTGGCATCATGATCTTGATGGTCATCGCTAATCTGCTGATCATGTTCGGCATGATCGTTGGCCATAGCCGCTTCTTCATTGTCTGCAGCTACTTCAGTACTCTCAACGTCACTCGGCTGAGTCTGGTCAGTATTCTCATCAGTATTGGGCTGGCAGGCAGACAAGGCCAAACTAGACGCGCATAATGCGGCTAATGTCAGCTTTTTAGTCGTCAGTTTTTTGTTATTAGAAAGGTGTTGAATGGTTATCCTGTTTCTCCTTATTAGGGTATCTGTTGTAACACTAAATTTTAATGTTTTTGCTTTTTTTATATTATTGTTCTTAAGCTCATATTGCTTTTAAGCTTAGGATAGGCTTAGTGTATCAAGGGCAACGCTTACAATTGTTGTGATTGATTCTCACAAGGTAAGCGATTGCAACTGGTTAGAACTCACTGCTAATCAGTTAAAATGCCATAAGAAATTTCTTATGGCGTCACAAACAATAACTTGAGATTAACAATATTGGTAACCGAAGTGGCTATTTATCAGGAACTAGCTCGCCAGTAATCACGATAGGTATGTTGGTGCCAAAGATTTTTGGAAAAGCAGTGACCCCATAATGATGGCGGTTGACCTGACCGGTGGCTTTAAACTTCAATACCGGCTGGTTAGTCGCGCTATTGACTGCATCGGTTAAGGTTACTTTGACGGTTAATGGCTTGCTTTGACCCAAAGCAGTGAAGTTACCTGACAATGTACCGGATCGAGAAGAGGCTAGGTTAATATTACTAGAAACAAACTTTAACGTCGGATACTGCTTAGTATTGAGTAGCTCTTTGCGGCGGATAAAGTAATCGCGTGCTTTAAGATCGGTATCAAGGCTTTCGGTTTGCACCACAAAGTTGACTTTGGTATTTTGCGGATTGTTTTCATCGAATCGAATGTCGCCATCAATTTCATTAAACTTACCTTGTACGGTCGAGTTTTTTAGATAGCTGACTGAGAAGTTTACTTTGGTTTTCGACTTGTCTAGTTTCCACTTCTGCGGAGGTGGTGCGGCCATGGCCTGATTGATACCAACGCTCATCCCGAGTAGAGGCAAACTGGCAACCAAAGAGGTTAATAGCATTTTTTTCAAAGTGGGTGTAGAAGTCTCACTAAAAGTCATCATTAGGTTTAAATCCAAAGGTTTAATATATAAAGTATTAACTGCTGTAGAGCGTTTGTGTTTTACGATTTTGTTTTTATAAACAATCTGTTAGCTTTAAATAACAGCATCACATTAACAAACGGCGCCACAACACTAACCATGCCCTATAATAAATTCAACCCAATAGGTAAACTCATGGGTAAAACACGCTATTTTATCATGCCAATGGTAAAGCTAATGATGCTAGGCTGTAATAATTTGCTATAAACAGTAGCCGTCATTGATTAAGTTGGGGTTAAGTTAGGATGAAAGAAAGTTGAGGTTATTTATTGTGCCAAGCCAATAAAAAAGCCATTTAGAGGCCATCTAGTTAACATACACTGATGATATGTCGCATTAGATAACCACTAAATAGCTTGGTATTTCGGAGTTGTTAAGGGCGTTAAATGACAATTATTTACTGCGCTAGCGCTTAAAACTTCACGTTGAGACCTAAGGTAAAGTTGCGTCCCATCTGCGGTACATAGGGTAAGAAAGAGTTATGAATATAAATCTTCTCATCCAAGATGTTATTGGCGCGAAGGGACAGCGTATAGTCAAAGTTACCATAGCTGCTTTCATAATCTGCGCCTAAGTTAAGTAAGTTGTAGCCGGCAGTTTTATTTTCGGTGACATATCTTGGCTGCATTAACAGACTGTTATTATTATACTGTTTCTTCTCACCGTTTTCCGTGTACTCAATCGGCTTAATAGCGATGGTAGAAGTGGTCACTTTATTTTGTTCAAACACATGAGTGTAATCAACATTAAGGGATAGATTATCGGTGATATAGTTGTCATAACGGAAGCCTAAGCGTGCTGGTGGTACACGGGGTGCATTGGTTTTTTTGCGTAGAAGTACATCAGTGCCTAGCTTTTGTGGGTAGCTTAGAACACAAAAATCAGCGGCACTGACCAAATCCTCTGGACTACAAGCTTCATCTACTTCTAATATAGGGTTGGCCGCCTCATTGGCTAACAGTATACAGTTAGATAATTGACCTGCAATTTGTTCACCAGTCATACCTTCACAGCTTGGCTTTAATCCTAACACTTCAGAGCTTTCACCATATAAAGACTTACCTACCACTGGTTCCAATGCACCGATTTTGCCGCGTACAAAATCACCAAATAAGGTGACTTTTTGAGTTGGGGTGAAGTAGTGGCTAATATCACCTTCTAACCCGTAGAATTTGGCCGTGGTTTGGTTATAGCGGCGCATGTATAAGTCGCCAAATTTGGTGATATTTTCATTAAAAATATAGTTATCAAAGTCGTTATAGTAACCACTTAAATTGTACTGCCAGTCCTCACCGAAGTGAGAGATGCCGAGCTCAAAGTTATTAGAACGTTCTTTTTTTAGATTTTTATTGCCATATTCAAACGAGTTGGTCGCCAAATGTTTACCGTTATAGTACAGCTCCATCGGTGCTGGCAGGCGCTCATTATGTGAGGCAGTGAATGACAAGCGAGTGTCAGGATTAAAATCCCAAATCATACTGCCTGCGTAGGATAGGGCGTTTTGTTCATAAGGCGTCAGGTCAGGGTGCTCAACCTCATTGGCCTCTAGTGCAGGGAAGCCAGTGTTCAGCCATTCAAGTTTGCGGTTCAATAGATTTTGATCATAATCAACCGGTGTTTTTTGTTTCTCCCAACGCGCTGCCGCCTCAAAGGTAAAGTCGCCAACCTGATATTGCTCTAAGCCAAATACACTTAAGTTTTTATTGGTGTGAGGCGCCAGTAAGTAGCGTGGGTCAGCTTGTGTGGTATCACCATAGCTTGGTAAGTAGGGTACAGTGGCACTCATGTCTTGCTTTTGATATTGAACACCCATCATGCCGTTGAATGTACCATTTAAAGCATCAACCGGGCTATGATAAGCCTCTAAACGTGCATTGGTGCCTTTGTTTTTGAAAATAGCCGCTGCATGCCCTTTATCCAGTCTTGGATCTAAGCCTTCACCAATGCCCGTAATGCGCTCAGGGTTACCTGGGTCTTTTTCATCATGATAGTAATCGGCATAAGTCACGCTCAGTTTGACTTTATCAACACCAGTGACAGGTTGTCTTAATTCACCACGCACATCATAACGATCCATGGTCATATCGACCCAAGGACCTTTGTGGTTATGATTGTGCTCAAAGCCAAACGGATTGTCATGATTGTGCTCATGTCCATGATCATCGGCATGCCCGCCCACATAGCAACCATCAAAATGGGGGAAGTCGATAATATCACTGTCATCCATTAAGTGCGGGTAAGCGTTAAGATAGTAGCGACCGTGGAAACCAGTCTCAGCCGAACCCAGCCAGTTAATAAAGTGACCATCACAGCTGTCATAGTTGTGATTATGACCGGGAATACCGTATACATCCTCTCGGCGACTATAGGAGGCGCCAATATATCCTTTGTCATCAATCCAAGACAGGCCAAGGGTACCTACTTTTGATTTGTTATAAGAATCAGGTAGATAGTCGAGGGTGACATCAGACTTAAACTCAGGCACTTTATAATCATCTGCATTGCGACTTAAGCCTTCTACTCTTAGCGCTATATGGTCAGTTAATGCAAAAGTTGCTCCTGCTGTCGCTAGCTTCTCATTACTGTTGCTGTTGTAACGCAGCAGCGCTTCGCCTTCGACCTTATCACTAAAGTTGCCACTGGGCATTTTGTCCGGAATACGTTTATCAATCACATTGACCACGCCAGCAGAAGAGGCGGTACCATACAGTAGGGTAGATGGCCCGCGTACCAATTCGACTTTGTCCGCAAGTAAGGTATCGGTAGCAATCACATGATCGGGCGATAAGTTAGAAACATCCACCACATCCGTACCGTTTTGTAGCACTTTGACGCGTACCCCATCTTGACCACGAATCACTGGTGCTGATGAGCCGCCGCCAAAGGGATTGCTGTGTACGCCAAGTTCTTCAGATAACGCATTACCTAGTGTTGCTGAACGTTGGCTTAACTGCTTACGACTGACGCTGACATCACTTGCCTTACGTGTATTTTGAAACGGCAACGCACTGGTTACCGATGGTTTGACGTTTATTGTGGTGGTATCAAGTTCAATATGTGGTTGTTCAGAGCTATTTAAAGCATTTTGGTTATCTGAGTTATTGACCACTGGCTGTGAGTAAGTAGTGGAAGGGCTTGGATTATCAAAATCTGTTGGCTGTGTTGTTGTCCTATGGTCATTATGGCTGGTGGTGACCGCTGCTGTAGAAGCTTGCGCAGCAACTGAGGTCATGATGATAAAAATAGTCAGGGGGAGTGTTTTTGGTTTCATGAGCAATTCAACTGTCTGATGTCATCGTCTAACTGACGGTTTGGTGATAATGAAATGAGTGTTATTGAACGACACTTCTCAGTGTTACTTTTAGAGTCAAGTCAGATTTAGGTTAGAGGCAAGCGAGACTAAGCCAGCAAATAACCAATAATCAGGATAAGATAACTTGGCTGAAAAAGTTATGTTATAATATAACAATAATATTCAAATGCAATAAAAAATATTGCATTGCTTGTATTTAGGCATTTTTATGATGTGTTTGAGGGCTTTAGGGTAAAGAGTTGGGAGGGTAGTATGTTGAGATAAGCCGAGTATAATCAACAACGATAACGTAAACAATAATGATTCCTATTTACATATAGGATATTTTTATTGTACTATAGCGCTCAACTTAACGATCGAATCAATACGTTTAAGATCACACCGTCAACCATACTTGAGCTATTAAGCAGTTAAGCATCAGAATCACAACCGCACTGCATCATGTTGCTATCCTATCCTTATCCTATATAAAGGGGGAGCGGCGGTTGCAGACTAAATAGGGGGCTGATTGAAGCCCTAATAGATGCTTTGATAAATGCCCTAATAGACAGGTACTCACACACTGACTGTATTTTATGAAAAAACAAGCTAATAACATTGCAAGTCTCGATACAGCCAATGCGCAAAAAGTAAAACTAATCGTGTTATTAGTGGTCATTGCTATTCACGCTGCTTTGGCGGCACTGTTAGCCACTATTGATGTGTCTTTCAAAAAAGAAGTCAAAAAACCAGTAGAACCGATACAAATTGAGCTGTTGTCAATTGGCTCGGAATCACGGATGCAAGCATTACCTCCTGAGGTAATTACAGCCTCTGATCCTCAGTCACAACCTGCACCTGATACCCAGTCTAATGCTGGTGCTGTGGGCAATAAAACAGACAGCCAAGTTGAAAAAGAGACGCCTGCTGCAGCAGAGCAAAATGAGCCTGATCCGGTCAAACCAACAACCGATAAGCAGCCAGTGAATCCAAAAACGGTGGAGACAGAGCCAAAGGTTACGGTAGATGACACAGTAGAGCCAGATAATACCTTAGATACGGCTGATAATGATCAACATGATGTTCTAGATCCTGATCTTGCAACCGTCAATACAGAGCCGCCAACCAGCTCTATAGACCCAAACTTACTTAATCCGTTAACGGTCAATAATAATACGACGACTACTGTGGTTCATAACACTACGAATACCGATAACAATAGTAATCGCAACGATAACACTAACACTAACACTAACACTAACACTAACACTAACACTAACACTCAAACACCTAGTGCTAACACCAACAATAATACCAATCAAAATAATAGAAACCAGGATGATAAAGGTGATCAATCATCACCACTCACTACTGAGGGCGGATTAGGTGCGAACCCCAATGCTAGTACTGGCTCAAATAGCTCAGGCGGTCAAGGTCAAAGCGAAGGTTCAGGCGGTCAAGGCGAAGGTCTAACAGATCTAGGACCACAGAACTTCTCGCAAGCTGAAGTAGATGCTAACTGGAAAAAAAGACCCAAATTTGATTTTGATGATGCGGTTTATCAAGGCGCAAGGTCGGGTAAAACCTATCAGATCACGCTGAGCTTTGATATTGATAAGCAAGGCAGAATTATAAACCCAAAAATAAAGAAGGAATCAGGACATCGACCGCTTGATAAAGCGGTTTTAAAAGCGATTCAAAAAGCCAGTTTCAACCCTTTTATAAGACAAGGGGTTCCTGTCTCTGGATCAGCAGATTACCCGCTTAAATTTAACTTATAACCATTAAATAGTTTGTTTTTAAATGACAGGTTAGACATAAACAATGGCATTAAGTATTTAGCTTTAAATTATTTAGCTCTAAACATTGAATATTAGATATTAAATACAACCTTTTGTAAGGATTTCCCATGGATTTTGCATCGTATTGGCATTACACAGATATCGTCACCAAGTTTTTATTTTTCACTCTTATTATCTTGTCTATCGCCTCTTGGGTGATCGGTTTACTGCGTATTTATTACAGCCGTCAGCAAAAAGACAAAGTTGCAGCTGGCCTAACAGAAGCTGTAAACAGTCAAAAAAGCAGTTTAGAAAATCTATCAAGTGCTGAGCGTAAGACGGTGGTTGAGCAGGTATTAATGCAACAAATAGGGCGGTTACGTTTTAACAGTGAAAAGGGCATGGCAGTGTTGGGAACCACTGCAGCGGTCGCGCCATTTATCGGTCTATTTGGTACGGTGTGGGGTATCTTTCATGCACTACATAATATTGGTGAGACAGGGCAGGCAGGCTTAGGGCAAGTGGCAGGACCTGTAGGCGAGGCCTTGATTATGACCGGTCTTGGTCTGGCGGTGGCAATACCGGCAGTTATCTTTTATAACATTGGCATACGTATCAATCGTAAGACTCTATTTGCGGCGCACGATGTTGCTTATGGCTTATTGGGTGAGACGGCTAAAGTGGCCAATGCTGATGCAGCCAGCCATAGCGTCAAGCAAACGCCATCACAAGCGACTCAATCAACAATGCATAAGCCAAGCTCGCAAGCACCGATAGAGTCTAACAGTCGATTAAACACATCAACCGCGAATCGTTAATCTGCCAATTTGATGCGATTGATAAAGGAGTAAACTATGGCGTTTCAGCTCGGTGATGACGAAATGCAAGGCATGAATGAGATGAACCTCATTCCTTTGATTGATATTATGCTAGTGTTGATGATTATCTTCTTGGTGACCGCAACGGTGCTTAATCCATCGGTACCTTTAGATTTACCTAAGACCAGTGCTGATGTACAGCAGCAACCTCCTAAGGTGATCCAAATTAGTGTCGACAAAGATGCGGGTATCTATTGGGAGAGTGATCCTATCTCATTTGAACAGCTACAAACACGATTAGAAAGTGAAGCGAAAGCAGAAAATCAGCCAGCCATCTATTTGCGCGCGGATAAAGAAGCACGATATGAAACTGTAGCGCAAATTCTCGCTGCAGCAAGTGGCGCAGAATTGACCAAAATTGCTTTTGTTAATGATTAAGTGATTCAGCTTTATAGTGATTAAAAAAAAGCACGATAGTAAATCTATCGTGCTTTTTTAGTGTTATATAAATACTGCTCTAAGTGCTGCATTCTTCGATAATTTTTCTGTCGAAACTGTTAATAGAAAGTAGCAACAATGACTATATTTAAAATAGCCTAAGCTGCTTTAGTGACAGCGTGCTGCTCAACTAGCTGCGAACACAGCTGTTGCCAATACTCTTTCTCTGACTCTCCTTCTTGGCGCTGACCAAAGAAGCTGATGATACTATTGCCTGAGTCATCAAAGCCCTCAATACAAGTCACAATTCCATCTTTGGTTGGACGCTTAACACACCATACTTGTGCCAAACCACTGTCATTTAAATGCAAGGTAAAGTCGGTGTGTTGTTTGTCTAAGATATTAAGCCATTGTCCGATACGTTTGACTTGGTGTACTGCGCCCGTTTGAATCTGCACCACACCGCTATTGCCGACAAATATCATGATGGGGTCGCCGCTGCTTTGAGCCAGATGTAGTAGGGTATCGATCGCTTCTGGTTGCAACTGATAAGCCATCTCTTCCGGTGCTTGATGGTAGCTACTGGCGCGATCTAACTGTAAGTTTTTTAAGATAAAGTGAAATTGATGCACATCTTGCATTTGCTGCCATTGCTGATGTAACTGCTGCAAATCTTCTTTATCTAGCTGTTTATACTGCCATTTGGTTGCGGCTGCTTTTGGTGTGAGCTCTGCAACGATATCTGCTGTTGCTGTTGACTGTGCGTGCTCGCTTACTAAGGTTTGCCACTGGGCTAAAGCTGCTGGGCTATCATCGCGTAAAAATACTTTGGCAATGGCGTCGCCATGGTCATCAAAGAACTGAATGCTAAAGGAAGCCGAGGTGTTGTCAGTAGCTTTACTGGTGTCTGAGATAGCTAACATATGATGCCAATGCTCAACAAAAAAGCGTAAGTCGAGACCGCCAACATTAAGGGCGATACCCATATGTTTACCCAGCTTTAGATTATTTAATTTGCCAGTTTTTTCATGTACCGCAAGCTCATTTCTAACAATGATTTCAATCTTACTAAAATCGGTTAGTTGCTGCAGAACAGTTTGGCAGTCTTTGCCTAGATATTGACTATAAGGTGAGGCCAGTAGCAACTCAAGCTCACTGACTTTCAATGTTGTAGCGCCTTCTAGTGGAAACAAAAAGCGGTCATTTTCTTTAAGCTGTTGGTATGACTGCCAAAGGGCTTGGTTTTTATCAGATGTTGATTGGGTTTGTGGTGTTGTCATAAGTCATAAGTTCCTGGTTTAAGTTTGTCGTCTGTATCTGATAATACTGTTGTATCAGATACGGTGTTTATCACTCTCAGTAATAATAAATACTGTGAAAGTCACAGCCTTCAAGTGTTTGGAAAGTATACTGAAAAACAATAAAGGTGTAAATGATAATTGTTATCATATTATACTAATTCTCATTTGTACTAATATTGATTTTGATATGTGGTATTTGAGATAAAACTGAATAACAAAGACAGCGTGTAGAGGGCAGTATGGGGGGAAGAAGGTAAGTAAGAGGAACTAGAGAGATAAGAGAAATAACAAGAACAAGAACAAGAACAAGAACAAGAACAAGAACAAGAACAAGAGTAATAACTGGGAAGAGAGAAACAACTTTGAGCTAACCACAACAGTGGCGGTTAATAAAGTCTCTGTTAAAAAACGAGTTTAGGATTAACCGCCAGTGGTATTAGGTTGCTAAGCTAATAACGATGAACCAGTGCTTTTCTCATCACCAATACCAACAGTATCGCAAAGCTGACAAAGGCGGCACCGACGAAGCCAATGCTGGATAATGATAAATGAGTCACCGCATAACCGCCAACAAAGGCACCGGTGCCAATGCCTAAGTTGATAATGCCCGAGAACATTGACATCAGCATATCTTGGGCGTGTACATCAATAGCCAACACTTTTCCTTGAATGGAGATAATCAGAAGCATCAATGCGGTTCCCCAAAATAGCGCATTAATACTCAGTACCGTCACCGAGTGAACGCTGGCAAGCAAGGTCAACATGGAGACGAGCATGATGATGGTTGACCCAATCATCAACGACGTATCATGCCGATCGCCCCAGCGCCCAAAGATAATACTGCCAATGACACCTGCGCCGCCAAATAGTAATAACACCCAAGTGGCATAGTTCTCACTAATGGCACCTATCTCACTCATAAACGGCTCGATATAGGAGTAGGCGGTATAGTGGGCAGAAAACACAATAAAGCACAGCAAATATAGGCCGATGAGTACAGGGTTCTTTAATAACTCTGGGACCTTGTTAAAAGAGCCTTTGAACATACTAGGTAAGGTTGGTAGCAGCTTGGCCTGAAGCAAACACACCAGTAAAGCGACCATGCCAATACCTGCAAATGTTGTTCGCCAGCCAAACCACTGACCGATTAAACGCCCAATAGGCACGCCTAATACCATGGCCATTGAGGTGCCGGTTGCGACCACGCTGAGCGCCAGTGCTTTTTTGCCTTTGGGTGCCACACGAATGGCAATGGCAGCGGTAATCGACCAAAATATCGCATGCGCAAACGCAATACCGACCCGGCTAATGAGCAGTACATTAAAGCTCCAGGCAAAGTATGACAATATGTGACTGACAATAAACAGCGCAAAGATACCCAGTAACAAGCGTTTGCGCTCAAAATTGCGGGTGAGCAACATTAACGGCAATGACATCGCCGCCACAATCCAAGCATAAATGGTCAACATCCAGCCGGTCTGTGCAGTGGTAATGGCAAAATCTTGCGCAATATCTGATAACAAGGCCACAGGTACAAATTCAGTGGTATTCATCACAAAAGCACTGACGCCCATTAACATCACTTGGATGTATTGGCTGCGACGTGAAATCTCGGGAGTATCAGGTGTTGAGTCAGGCATTTGGGTTTGATCTGTCATAACTATCGCTCAAAAAATGGTCGCTCGAAAAACTGTCGCTCAAAAAGAAAACACCTTATTGTGGGATTATGCTGTGCGTATCGCCAGCGCTTCACAATAAGGTGTGTTAACAAGAGGTGTGGTTTGAATAATTGCTAACGATTGAAAGTTAACTATTAAACTATGAAACCAACATTAAGTCGTTAATATTGACTAAAACAGGCTTAGTTTAATACTTTTCTAACTCATCGAACAACCATTCACGCGCTTTATAAATACGTCTTAGGCCCAGCACTAGGCTAAAGCACATTGCCAGTAAGACGAAAGTAAAGGGTAGGCCAGTACTCACCGAACCTGATTGTAATGACGTTAAAGCAGCTTCACCACCACCGTATAACAATGCAATGGCAATCAGACCTTGGGCTACTGCCCAGAATACACGCTGCATCACAGGTGCTTCAAGCTTACCACCAGCAGTAATGGTATCAATTACCAGTGAACCTGAGTCTGATGAGGTAATGAAAAATACCAACACCAGCAAAATAGCGATTAACGAGGTAATCATACTCAGTGGTAGATTGTTCAGCATCTGGAATAAGGTCAATGAGGCATCTGATACGCCTTGAGATAGCTCGCCCACTTGGTTTTGATATTGGCTTAGACCAGTTTCACCAAAGACGGTCATCCAAATCATAGTGACTAAGGTTGGGGCAATCATTACTGCTCCCAAAAACTCACGAACGGTGCGACCTTTTGAGATACGGGCGATGAACATACCCACAAATGGTGACCAGCTGATCCACCATGCCCAATAGAATAAGGTCCAACCATGATAAAACTCAGTATCGGTACGGCCAACTGGATTCGATAATGGCAAGATATGAGTCACATAATCAACACCCGTGCCGAACACTTTACCAATCAGTTGAATCGGGTTAGATACCAAGAAGATAAATACCAACAGTAGTAGCGCCACTAACATATTAAAGTTAGACAGCACTTTAACGCCGCCATCTAGGCCACGGAATACAGATAGGGTTGCCAAGAAAGTCACCACCGCAATGATGATCATCTCGACCACGTTCACCCCTAAATCTAGGCCAAATAGGTACTTAAGACCACCGGCTGCTTGCTGTGCCCCTAAGCCCAATGAAGTGGCTAAGCCAAAAATGGTCGCTAATACCGCTAGGATATCAATGATATGACCTGGCAGACCCCACGTTCTTTCTTTAAAGATAGGGTAGAACACCGAGCGTAAGGTCAGTGGAAAGCGAAAGTTAAAGGCAAATAAAGCCAATGACAATCCAACAGTGGCATAAATGGCCCAAGGATGTAAGCCCCAGTGATACATGGTCGCACCCATAGCCGCACTAAAAGCTTCTGGGGTGTTAGGCTCGACGCCCAAAGGTGTGCCCGCCCAACCACTGGCATAGGCTAGTGGCTCAGCGACTGACCAAAACATCAAGCCAATACCCATGCCAGCTGCAAATAACATGGCGACCCAAGACAAACGACTAAAGTCAGGGGTTGCGTTAATACCGCCAATACGGATATTGCCGTATGGGGAAATGATTAACAATAAACAAAACAATACGAACACATTACTGGCACTAACGATGAGCCAATCGAAGGTATTAACTACCCAGCTTTTGGCACCGTTTAATAAGGTATTGGCCATCTCTGGCATAACCAGGGTAAAAACCACAAAAGCAAGAACCAGTAACGCTGTAATACCAAAAACAGGGTTATGGATATCCATCCCCATCACTTCAATATTATTCTCACCCACTTCGTGATCTGTGGTGTATAGACGCTTACGGAATCGAACCAGTAGCGAATGGGGGATTTTTTCAGGTCGTTTACTCATAATATTGTCCTATGTAAAGTTTATAAAACTCGAGCAAAATGGATCTGCTGATATTTACTACCTTTATCAATATTAGAGTAGCTTTAAGTTATAAATTAAGGCTGTGTAGATTAGCGCCGTTACAACGAAAGCTAATGTTGAGTTTGATAAAGCGGTTTGATAGCAACGGCTAGTCCTATGACAGTCGTTATCATGATAACGGTCATATATGTAGCAGCTATTAAACGTCAATTATTGAACTGTGCGTGTATTTGTTAGCAGGACTTGCCTAACATACGCAAAATTAGAATCACATTCTACTAGGGGAAATAAGCCGGTTATCCTAACAAATGACACAGTGATGTCAAATTTAGATAACAAGCGGTAACAATTTGAGTGGATTTTTAACACAAAAAAGCCAAACATTCTGATGAAAGGAATGTTTGACTTAATCATCAGTAACGGCTATAAAAAAACAGCTATAACTATAAGAAGCAGCTAACCGTAAGGCTATTATTTGATATGAATGGTAATACTACTTAGACCATCAATGGTCGCAACCATAGTATCTCCAGCTACCACAGGGCCAACGCCCTCTGGTGTACCAGTCATGATCAGATCACCTGCTTTTAATTCAAAAAGCTCTGATAAGCGTGAAATAATCTCAGCAACTTTCCATGTCAAATGGTTAATATCACTTAGTTGACGTGTCTCACCATTGACTGTCAACTTAATATTACCGGAATTGATTTCACCAGAGTCGGTTATCGGAGTCACTTCTCCTACTGGCGCAGAATAATCAAAAGCTTTGCCAATTTCCCACGGACGCCCTTGCTCACGCATGGTTGCTTGCAAATCACGGCGAGTCATATCCAATCCGACCGCATAGCCGTAAATTAGGTCGTTTGCCGCTTCAATCGATACGTTTTTACCGTCTTTACCGATAGCAACAATCAGCTCAACCTCATAGTGATAGTTTTGGGTTAAAGACGGGTAGGGTAAATCAACCTCGCCATTGGCAGCAACAGCAACCACAGAATCAGCGTCTGCCTGCTTGCAAAAAAAGAACGGCGGCTCACGATCTGGATCTGAACCCATTTCACGAGCATGAGCGGCATAGTTACGCCCCACGCAATAAACACGGCGCACTGCAAATTTATCCTCCGTGCCTTTCACATCTAGGGCAGCGGGCTTGGCAGGTTCAAAAACGTATGACATAGACGTTCCTTAACGTACATTCAAATAAAGTAGGCTAAAACTAAAGCGATTGCTTAGCACCTATTACTTAAGACTTAGAATCTATTGTTTTACACCTAGAAAGCATCGATTTGATTGGCAGGCTCAGCTTTAATAAACGGCTCTAGGCTGCGGCAATGGCTGTCAATGGCGACAATATTAGGATAAGGGGTTAAGTCGACCTCAAAGCGGCGCGCTGAAAATACTTGTGGAATCAGATAGCAGTCTGCCAAGGTTGGCGAATTGCCATAACAAAAATTACCACGCTCTTTATCTTGCTCAAGCTCTTTTTCTAGAGCGCTAAAGCCATCATTAATCCAGCGCTGACACCACCGTTTGACTTGCGCTTCATTTAGACCAAGCTCTTTTCTTAAATAGACCAAAATGCGTCGGTTGTTAATCGGATGGATGTCACAGCCAATCAAGGCGCTAAGCGCTCGTACACGGGCACGACCTTTGCTGTCTTGTGGCAATAACGGAGACTCTGGGTAAGTTTCTTCCAACCATTCTAATATGGCCGGGCTTTGAGTCATACGCGTGCCATCTACCTCTAACACCGGCACCAAGCCTTGCGGATTAATGGCTTGAAACTCTGATTCTAAATGCTCAGCTTCAAGCAAATTCACCGCAATATATTCATAATCGAGCCCTTTTAAGTTAAGCGCAATACGAGTACGGTGTGAAGTGCCACTGCGGAAATATCCATAAAGTTTCATAATAACCTGTCCTTGTTTTGATGTTTTAGTTTCAATTTTTGGTATCGAAATTTGGTTTTCTACTTTAGTCCTGATCTTGATATAGGCTCGATATAGCATAGTCGCTATATCAGTATTTAGGTAGACGATTTGCTTTATATTTTTGCAAATGACATCTACCAGTTGCTAAGTTTGTTATACCTAGCTTAGCAAACTCAGTTTAATAATAGCCAAAGTCGATTATAGCGACAGACGATTATAGTTACAGCTGCTCAATAGTTATAACCGCTCAACAATAGTCACATTGGCCATGCCGCCACCTTCACACACTGCTTGTAGCCCATATCTACCTTGAGTACGCTGTAGGGCACTAACCAGGGTTGTCATTAGCTTTGTACCGGTTGCGCCCAGTGGATGACCCAAAGCAATGGCGCCGCCATGTATATTTAATTTATCAGGATTGGCATCCAATGCTTGCAGCCACGCCATCGGTATCGAGGCAAAGGCTTCATTGACCTCATATAAGTCTATCTCATCAAGGGTCAAACCTGTTTTTTGAAGTGCACGCTTGGTCGCAGGGATAGGACCTTCTAGCATGATAACAGGATCATCGCCTAACACACTGATATGATGAATACGCGCCAATGGTTTGACACCGAGCGCTTTTAATCCGCGCTCATTAACGACCATGATGCCGGAAGCACCATCACAGATTTGACTGGCCGCCGCTGCTGATATTTTACCGCCTTCTTGAATCAATTTTACCTGACTAATTGAGTCTAAGGTTGCATCAAAGCGAATGCCTTCATCAACACGATGCAATTCAGAGGGTTTATCTTGTGAGTCATCGTCTGCTGTTTTAACCGCCACGGGTAGAATCTCGTTGTCAAAATATCCTTCACGGGTGGCAGTAATGGCCTTTTGATGGCTGGCAAGCGCAAAGGCGTCAATATCTGATTTGGATAGATTGTATTTATCAACCAGCATCTCAGCCCCATCGAACTGGCTAAATACTGCATTGGGATAATGCACTAGAATTCCTGGGCTTATGTAGTCGCCATAGCCATTTTTTTTGGGTAACCAATGGGGTAGACCCATCGGCACTCGGCTCATGCTCTCAACGCCACCGGCGATAACGATATCTTGGGTGCCAGACATGACCGCTTGCGCAGCAAAGTGCAGAGCTTGTTGTGATGAGCCGCATTGACGATCTATTGTCGTAGCTGGCACAGTTTGAGGCAGCTTGGAGGCGAGTACCGCAGCACGCGCCACATTGGTTGACTGTTCTCCTGCTTGACTGACACAACCTAAGATCACATCATCAAGCAAGCTGGGGTCGACACCTGTGCGATCGACCAAGGCATTGAGCACTTGTGCCGCCAAGTCTACTGGATGCCACCCGGACAAGCGACCTTGGCGACGACCGCCCGCAGTACGAACCGCTGCTACGATATAAGCTTCTGACATACAACACTCCCTGTAGTATTTTATAACATTGATTGGATTAAATTAGCATCCTTCATACTATAACTGTCATCGCTAGTACTGCAATCACTATCGCTGTAACTGTCGGTCAAGGCTAGGGGTAAAGTTTATATTGTTTAATCACACTCTTGGCGACAACAGTTGATGTGTGGCTTAAGTTCTCAATATGACATTAAGCCAAGGCTGCTGTTGTTGCTGACGCAAATCTTTCGTGTTCCAGATTTCATATTCTTCTGGCATGTGCGTCAATGAGGAGATAAGTTGCGCCAACCGTTCTTCATTGATATCACAAAAAAATCGGCCATGTTCATCAATACGTTCACTGTCACCATGTTTGAATGAAGCATACAGTATGCCGTCTGATTTTAAAGTGCTTAATAAAGAGTCGAGTAGCTTAGGTAGCTGTGCAAAAGGAACATGTAGTAGTGAGGCAGATGCCCAAATAGCGGTAAATTGCTGCTGCCAAGGCTGATTGTCAATGTCCTCAAAGCTCAGAGTCATCCAATCGACGATATCTGCACCATAGTGGTGTTTTGCATGTTCAATGAACAGCGGGTTGGCATCTATGGCGGTCACCTTCATCGCCAGCTTACTGGCAAAGTAAAAGCTGTCCCGCCCAGAGCCGCAGCCCACATCAAGGATGCGTTGTGGGCCTAGGTGAAAGGGTAGACTTTCAATAAACCAATCATAGAAAGGAGTCATATTGATGCTTTTGGTTTGCTCAATATAGTCCTCTGTGTTGGCCTGATAGTAGCTTAGGGTGGATTCTTGGGTCATATATTAACTTCTTAGAACCAGATATCTGCTTCTTCATCATACTCCAGACCAGCATCATAACCGCCTGAAGCACCATACACAGGTTCTAGTATGCTTTCAGCAATCCAGCCGATTTCGCCATTGGTTAACTCAAAGCCCATCCATCTGCCTATTTTGCTGTCATTAGAGCCAACATACATATACGGACAAACGATTTCACCTTGCTGAATAACACCAAGCACATTGCCTTCAGCCTTTCGAGCACTGGAACGGACATTAGCGCTAATAGCAGATACCACATACTGTGCTTCATTTGCTCGAATATCACATGCTGAGTAAACCACTGGTTTTTGTTGTGCCGTGAGCACGCGATTCGACATCCAGCCTCGGACGCCCGTGGTTGTGGCAACATATACCCAAAGTCTTTCGCCATCATTGGTTACTGGGGCAGTGGTTTTTAAAACCCTGGTGTTATATTCTAGCTCCGCGACAACTGGGGCGTTCAAGCTTGGTCGTTGTCTTACATTCGCTCGAATAGTTGAGACGTATAGCGAGCGATTTGTGACTTTATATTCAGTGATGGGGAGAGCCGTTGATTGTTGCTCTAATTCATCATAGTCATCATCATAGCGGCTTTGTACTTCAGGGACGACGGGGTCACTGTAGTCAATGTCATCATCGTCGCCATTGTCGTCACTTGAGCCGTCTGTCACAGGCGTGAGAACATTGGTGTCGTATTCAGCCGAATCGGTTTCAGCTGCATTGTTAAGTCCAGGCTCAGGTTCTGAGTTATCCTCTGATGATTTGTTAGCAAATGCAAAATAAGCAACAATCCCAATCGCAATAATAGCAATAACAATGATGGCCGCATTTTGTAAGTTATTCTTCTTTGTTGCTGCTGCCGTAAACGGCGAATTTGGTTGAAGATAGACGTTATCAGGATCAACAGAAGAGGGCGTTAAATCGGAAGGAGTGCCGCTAAGTGAATCCTTTGACGTAGCCGTTGGGATAGGCTTGGTAGTATTAATTTTAGACAATAGAGCTAAGTTTGGTTTCAGCCCATGACTATCATCACTTATTAATGCAGATAAGTTCTCTAGCCATATGTGAGGTGTCGGTCGTTCGTCTTTAGTGTCTAGCTCGAACGCCAATTGAAACAGCTGTTTTAGCTTAGGATTCAATGCGTCAAAGCCTTGGTGAGCTGCTGGTATATTGTACAAAATGGCTTTACCTTTGCCATGTACAAATAGGCCTTTAGAAATTGTGGTTAATAGTATTTGTGATTGATTAACACTGTCCGTTAAATTGGTCAAAAAAGGATGAATTCTAAACATCAGCTGATAGAGGATAACCGCTAAAGAAAAGCGTTCGATCGCTTCTGTTTTTGTACCATAAGTGGTCTGTTCATCGAGCATTTCTGGGGGTGTATAAGCCACTTGCCGCTGCGTAGCAACAGTAAGGCTGTCCTGATTTTGTTCGTTGGTTAAGTCAGGTTCTGCTGTTAGCGGGGTGATTGGCTCGAGGACTAACTCACAGTCAACCAACGAAACCTCTCCGTCAGTGGTTACCTTAATATTATTTGGCGTAAAGCTATCGAAGCTATATTGGTTTAACTCAACGATAGGGCTCAAGGCTTGGCAGATGTTTAAGCAGGTTTTGATTCTTAAATCATAGCTGTTTTGGGTATTATGAACAAATAACCGCCAATCTCCGGTTAACGACGTATCATTAGTGAGCAGCATCTGTAGATCACTACTGTTGTCGAGCACCTGAGGTACCATATAACCGACGAAGTTCTGATCGGCATCAAACACACAGTGTAACGGCCAACAGATTTTTGTATTTTCTGATGGGTTTAACGGCGGCTTGTTCCGTATCATGTATTCTATTTTTGCTTGATATGCCGCATTTTTGAGTGTTGCCTTTAATTTTTTAAAGTGCAGGTTGGTGATACTAAAACCGGCGACACTATTGATACTGTATAACTCATAGTTATCTGAAGTTGATATTTTTTCAACGGTTTCAAACTCAACTCTTTGTCCATTAGGGCTTTGGTAGTAATAAGTTGTCATAATAACTCTTATTAAAGTAGTCTGTTCGGAGATTAAGGGGTGAATGTTGTTAAATGTCGCCTGAGTTCATGTATGACGATTTAAACTTATTTATTATTGCTACAGTCAATTCATTATGAATACAGTGCAGTTTTTTTAGCACCAATATTTCTTTAGAGCGCATATTTTTTTAACTAGCTAGCTATTCATTTTAGTTGCTTACACTAATCATAAAGCAAAAGCGGAATGAATTTTTACCATTAGAGATAATCACATTCGCTTTTGCCTATATTAAGCTTGATGACGGGTGCGATTGCTATGCTTTTACGAGACCCAAAGCCCACTCGAAAAGACTCTTAACTTTATCCATTAAGGCACTCATCGGACTTTCTGAGTCTTCACTACTTTCTTCAACTTTTTCTTCAGTTTTTTCTGGGTAGACAGGCTCGACGCGTTCACCTTGTTTATTAATGTAGTAATAGTCATTATCCGCCATCACATAGACTTGATCATTTTCAAATACGCCGATGGTGTTGTAATAAATAAAGGGTATCACGGTTTCACCTGCTTTATTGATAAACCCGTAATGACCATTCATAGCAACTGAGATGAGACCTTCAGAAAATCCAGCATGCAATGAGTGAGGATGAACATCTTCAAACTTAGGAGGAATAACCATTTCTCCTGCTTTATTAATAAATCCCCACTTTTCGTTGACCCAAACTGGTGCAAGGCCTTCTGAAAAACTACCTGCTTGTTTGTAAATAGGGGGGATAACCTCTTTGCCAGATTTGTCAATAAAGCCACTGAGTCTTTCGTAATCACCAGATTCAATAGTGACTTTAGCTAGCCCATCAGAGAAGTAGTCCACGTCATCATATTTAAAATCAACTTTTACCTTGCCGTCGGTATCAATAAAGCCCCATTTATGGCCTTTTTTGGCACCGATTAAGCCGTCTGTGTAGTAGCTATTCATACGAGAGTAGATAACAGGGATTGTTTCCTCGCCATCAAGATTGATTAGGCCATAGCGTTCGTTTTGTTCTACTTGAGCAAAGTCGGTGTTATAAATACCTGATTTAAATATGATGGGGCTATCATATTTAGCCGCTACGATTTGTTTGCCTTCTTTGTCAATGACACCCCATTTCTCACCTGATTTAAAGCTGGCGCGTCCATTACTAAACTCTTTAACTTCGCTATAACCATACGGAATGACAAGCTCGCCTTGCTTATCGATAAAGCCCCACATTCCATCTTTTGCAACAGCGGCTAGACCGTCAGAAAAGGCTTGCGCTTCATCGTAAGCGTAATCAATAACCGTTTCATTAGAGCGGTTGATATAACCCCAGCGACCATTATTTTTAACAGCGATCAGTCCTTCCTCAGGGTAGCCAATTTCTTCATATTGAGTCGGGATGACAATATCGCCTTTATAGTTGATAAGACCTTTTAAATCAGAGTACTGATCAGGAACGACAGCAACACCATTAATTAAACAGGTAACTTCATAATTGTTTGGAAGTTCACAAGCCAAGCCCCAACTTAATGAGCTTAAGGTCATAGAGGAGATTAACAGAGCAGTAGAGGTTAATTTGCGCATATGCCATTATTCCATGTGACTAATAATATTAATTACATAACCTTTAATTTTAGCATGATTATTAATTTATACTCTATTTACACAGTGAATTAATGCTTAAATATAACGGATAAAACAACAATGATTGCTATGCGAAGAATTCACTAATCCTTAAAACCTATATTTGATTCATCTGGATCTAAATTTAATACATTAACAGCCCTAAAAAAATATCAAATTAAAAAATAAAAAGCCTTAAGCAGCTCGCTTAAGGCTTTTTTAAAACGATTAAACTTGGATTTGTGGATAGGCTTTTAGCCAGTGGCTATGTTAGTTATTTTATTTTTAGATAAATAGGTTTTTATTGATGTTAAAAGAGGGGTGTGAATATAGAGTCATTAGGGCTGCATTTCAGGTTTAGGTTAGATCATAAGAGGTTGGAGTGTGAGAACAATAGGCGTAAAAAAGCCCCCAGTTTGAATACTGGGGGCGATTATTAAGCGATAAGGCGTTAACCTAGTTTTCGATATTGGCTGCTAAGCTTTTTTATCTGCTATCTGACCTTGCTGTTTGTAGCGATAGCCTTGATAAAACACAAAAGGCAACACGATAAAATTCATCAACACCCCATAGATAGCAGACGGCATTGCAAAAGCAGAGAGCGCATCGGTTTGGCTCAATAAGCTGGCAAGTGCAATACCCATCGCGCCATTTTGTAAGCTGACTTCAATGGCAATGGTTTTGCGGGCAGGGGCGTTAAGCTTAAATAGGGTAGAGATAAGTAGGCTTGAGATTAATAACATCAACGCCATCAGCAGCACTAATATTCCAATTTGAGTGATTTGTGACACCATAAGAGTCCAGTTGCTTACCGTTGCACCAATCACCATGATGCCAAACAACACATTGGCTACTTGCTGAATCCGATTTTGCCAGCGATCAATAAACGAAGGAAAGTAATGACGCGCGCTAATCCCAAGCAGCACAGGGATAGTGGTGATAAATAGCACACGCAGCGATAGCGACGCCATCGAAAAATCAACCGGTAACTGATTAAAAAACAGTGGATACAAAAACTGAACCCATAACGGCACTGTCAAAATGGCGATAATACTGGTGATGGCAGTCAGTGAAATAGACAGAGCGATGGTGCCGCCCGCATACCAACTCATCATATTACTGGTGATACCGCCAGCACAGATACTCAGCAGCATGATACCAAAGCCTAGATCAGCAGAGGCGCTGCCGGTCAAATTAAAGGCAATCACCAACATATAAGCGATAAATGGCACAAGCAGTAGCTGCATCGCCAGTCCTAGAACCAGTGCTTTTGGATTAATCAGTATTTGCTTAAAGTCTGAAAGCTGAGTTTGCAAACCTAGAGCAAACATAATAAAGGCTAAAAATAGCGGCAAAAGCTGAAACATAATGTCTCTCTATTTGGTAACAATAAGTAGGTAAAGTAGGGCGTTATATTATGACATCAACCTCGAGGCGATTTATACAGAATACAGATAGAACAGCCGTGATGTCAGTAATATAATATTAAAATACATGTTTTAAACCGCTAACATTTTAGATTTTTAATGACGGAGGTCAACAATGACAAAAATTATTAACTCTCCCAGTAAGTATATTCAAGGCAATGGCGAGCTTTTGAGGCTTGCTGATTACTACAGCATGGTCGGTGAATCAGGGGCTTATATTTTGGTCGATAAGTTTGTTTATGACAACTTTAAACACAACATCGAAAAAAGCTTCCAAGACAATAACATAAACTACCAGTTACAAATATTTGGTGGTGAGTGCACCAAAGAAGAGATTAACAGCAATATTGAATTATTAAAACAAAATCAATGTGATGCGATTATCGGCATTGGCGGCGGTAAGACGTTAGATACAGCCAAAGCGGTCTCTTATTATGCCAATGTTGCCACCCTTATCGTACCGACCATTGCCTCAACCGATGCACCCTGTAGTGCCTTATCTGTAGTGTATACAGCAAATGGTGAGTTCGATGAGTATTTGTTTTTAAAGTCTAATCCTAATATGGTGATTGTTGATACCAGTGTGGTGGTCAATGCGCCAGTGAGACTATTGGTTGCTGGTATCGGTGATGCTTTAGCCACATATTATGAAGCCAAGGCTTGCGAAACATCCAACGCAAAATCTATCGCTGGCGGTAATACCACCAAAGCGGCGATGGCGATTGCCAAATTATGCCTAGAGATATTATTGGAAGACGGTTACAAAGCCAAGCTGGCGGTCGAAAATCAGGTTTGTACCAAAGCGGTGGAGAATATTATTGAGGCCAACACCTATCTAAGTGGCGTCGGCTTTGAAAGTGGTGGTTTGGCAGCAGCACACGCCATTCACAATGGTCTGACCATCTTAGAAGAGTGTCACCACATGTATCATGGCGAAAAAGTGGCGTTTGGTACCATTGTTCAGTTGGTGTTAGAGAACAGAGAATTGGCTGAGATTGAGCATATCATCGAATTCTGTCAGTCGTTAGGCTTGCCTACGAACTTAGAAGATTTAGGCCTTAAGGACGTATCTAAAGAGAGACTGTATGAAGTTGCAAAAGTAAGTACTGTGCCTGATGAAACCATCCACAATATGCCATTTGAAGTGACCGCAGACGATGTGTACGCTGCCATATTGACGGCTGATAAGCTGGGCACTTTGCTGTAGTAGGCTATTAATTATAGTAGAGTAGTCGTTACAGTAACTACTTAATCAATTTATTAACTGGCCAATTATTTAACTACCTACCTAACTAACTAACGCTAAGGTCTGAACATCAGGCCTTAGTTTTTTGTAAATATTAATAACCCGTTTAATGAATTTTTGAATTCTATAAATCCCATCTTCACTGATCGACACTCGGTTTATCGTAAAAGTTTCAGCAGACCTTGACTGTCTTTTATCAATAAGCAAACCCTCAAACTATTGGTTCCTTTCATTATTATCATACGCATTCACAACTGAGACATCTCCCTCATTGGGTTAACCTTTATTCTCTAGTGACACATTAAGGAGCAGTTTCATGAATCATCATTCTAATAAACACCCTAAACCACATGAGCATCATGAAAACAGCAACTATGACCGTGTACCCGAAAACTATACAGGTACTGTCTATGTGTGTCCGATGCATCCTGAGGTCAGAGATATAGAGGACAGTGGTTGCCCGATATGTGGCATGCATTTAAAGCCTGAGCAGGAGATTGAGGCAGAAGGTGATTCGCACGCACACGAACATGGCCATAACCATGACTCGCATCACGGCACAGATACACCTAGCAGTGGTGAGATTAAAGATAGTCAATATAATCTTGTGCCTGAAGGTTATGACAGAACAGTTTATACCTGTCCGATGCACCCACAAGTGCGAGATATCAAAAACAGTAGCTGTCCAATATGTGGTATGGCACTCGAGCCCGAAACGGTATCACTAGAGGAAGAAGATACTACAGAGCTTGATAGTATGACTCGGCGCTTTTGGCTATGTACCGCGCTCACCATTCCGCTATTTCTTATCGCCATGAGTGAGATGGTCGGTATCAATCTTAATAGTATGCTAAACAGCTATGGTATCTCAAACACAGCACTGAATATCATTCAATTAATCCTTGCCACACCTGTTGTGGTGTGGGGTGCTAAACCTTTCTTTATAAGAGGTTGGCAGTCGATTAAGACCATGAAGCTTAATATGTTCACCTTAATTGCAATAGGTACGGGCGCTGCCTATTTGTTTAGTATTGTTGCGACCTTCTTTCCTGATATCTTCCCACCCAGCTTTAAAGATCATTCTGGCCAAGTGGGTGTTTATTTTGAAGCCGCCGCTGTTATTACCACCTTGGTATTGCTAGGGCAGGTGTTGGAGTTACGAGCGCGCAGTCAAACCTCAGGCGCGATACGTTCACTGTTAGAGCTTGCACCGCCGACTGCCAGACGAGTCGATGATCAAGGTCAAGAAGTTGAAGTCTCGCTTGAAGAGGTCAAAACAGGGGACAAACTACGCATAAGACCCGGTGAGAAAGTACCTGTTGATGGCCGAGTCATTGATGGTGACAGCCGTGTTGATGAGTCCATGGTGACCGGTGAGCCGATGCCTGTTTCAAAGTCAATTGATGACAGCGTCACTGGCGGTACGGTTAATGGGACAGGCACATTGCTGATTGAAGCGGTCAACGTTGGTCAAGACACCGTATTATCCAAGATTGTGCAGATGGTGAGTGAGGCGCAGCGCAGTCAAGCACCGATTCAAAAGCAAGTCGATAAGGTGTCGAGCTGGTTTGTGCCTGCTGTCATCATATCTGCCATTATTACCTTTATTGTGTGGGCAATCTTTGGGCCAGACCCAGCGCTGGCTTATGCGCTTGTGAATGCGATTGCGGTGCTTATCATTGCCTGTCCTTGTGCCTTAGGCTTAGCCACACCGATGTCAATCATGGTTGGTACTGGTAAAGGCGCTCAACATGGAGTGCTAATCAAAAACGCCGAAGTATTAGAGCGGATGGAAAAGGTCGATACCATTGTTGTCGATAAAACAGGCACATTGACCGAAGGCAAGCCCAAATTAACCTCGATTGATGTCAGCTCAGGCTGGCAAGAAGAGGAGGTTCTGGCCTTGGCTGCTGCTGTTGAGGCATCGAGTGAGCATCCGCTTGCTGCGGCCATCGTTGAGGCTGCCAATGAGCGTAACCTTAAACTATCGACAGCGACAGACTTTGATTCTATTACCGGTGAAGGGGTCAAAGCGACTGTAAATAACAAAGAGATTGCGATTGGTAATGACAAACTGATGAAGCGCTTGAACAGCTATGATTCAGCATTGTCTAAACAGGCCGACAAGCGCCGTGCTGATGGTGAAACGGTGATGTTTGTGGCGATTGATAATACGTCTGCCGGCCTGATTTCTGTTTCTGATCCTATCAAATCCAGTACCAAAGACGCCATTGATTTGCTGCACAGCGAGAATCTAAAAGTCATTATGCTAACTGGTGATAATGAGGTGACCGCTCAAGCTGTTGCCAGAAAGTTGGGAATCGATGAGGTGCATGCAGATGTATCACCTGAAGATAAAAACCGCATTGTGCAACAGCTTCAAAGTAATGGAAGTACTGTGGCGATGGCAGGCGATGGTATTAATGATGCGCCAGCCTTAGCCCAAGCCACAGTCGGTATTGCAATGGGTACAGGGACAGATGTAGCGATGGAAAGCGCTGGCATTACCTTAGTCAAAGGCGACTTAATGGGAATTGCTAATGCACATAAGCTAAGTGAAGCGACCATGAAAAACATCAGACAAAACCTGTTTTTCGCCTTTGTTTATAATTCGCTTGGTATCCCTGTTGCTGCTGGTCTGCTTTATCCTGTGTTTGGTTTGCTATTGAGCCCAATGATTGCTGCTGCGGCTATGAGCCTATCATCTGTGTCAGTGATTGGTAATGCCCTGAGATTGCGTGGTATGGACTTGTCGCTGGATGCTTCGAATAAATAGCTGATGGTTTTACCATTCAGATACGTTGTAGCCATACTTCTTGGCGAGGTCAGTCGCATCACCATCAAAGTTGTGGCAAGCTTGTGCATACAAGACGCCTTCAGCATAAAGCACGCCAGGAAGTGCCATCCCTTGATTGATAGGTAATACAGTCACTTGATCGCCGGTTTGTACGGTTGGCGACTGTAGTGAGCACGTAATATATAAGTTATGAAAATGATGATTCCAGACTATCTTTTTTGAATTCCAAGATCTTTGACCGCCAACAACCTTTAACTTCAACATATGATGTCTAGGCGTTTTTTCGAGTAACTTAAAATCCATCACGCGCACAATACTACAAGGGTTGTGGTAGCAACTTTCAGATATAGCGCCTTTTTGGATGCCTCTGTGATCAAAAATATTAGCAGCAAATAAAGAGGTGCTTACGGTGCTTAAAGCGGCAATTAAAGCGAGTTTTTTCATAGTTTACACTCTTTAAGGGTTTGTCTATTCGATAGTATCATTAACTGTTAATCACTCATTTGTTTGAGGTATTTTATTAACCTCACGTCCTTGTCTATCAATCCAAAATGTCTTGCCTTCACGGATGACCTTCGCAATACCATCTTCAAAATCAAATCGTTCATCAAAGGTTGCAGGTATAATTTCATTAAAGCTATCTTCAGTTATCCAGCCGTATTTACCGCCTTGCTCAAATACATAGCCGTCCTCAACAATTTCAAAATGTAGCCTGTCATACTTTGGTGCCAGTAGTACGTTTCCATTATTATCTATCAACCCCTCTTTAAGAACAGAGTTTAAGTCTTTAATCCAGACATGGAGTCGTGAGTCGTAATTGTCGTATTCTAACTTATCATAAATAAAAGGGGTTAAAGGCGTGCCATCAACATTGAGTAGTGCAAATTTTATTTGATCGTCATTATTGATAGGCTTACTGACAATCAGTCGGTTGGGTAAAGTAAATACATTGTAAGTCATACTGTCATATTCAAATGGCAACACCTGCGTATTGTCAATTGATAACAGCCCAAATTTGCCGTTTTGTTTGGCAATAAAATAACGTAAATGGCTTAAATCTTCGCCTTTAATATTGATATTAACAGGGTCGAGCTCATCAAATTTTGCAGGAATAACGGTACTTCCTTTTAAGTCGATGACACCCTGTTTGCCATCCTTTTCAACCTGTAACAAGCCTAAGCTATACAGATTTTGCATAGCCTCATAGCGGGCAGGTAATAGTTGTCTACCACTTGAGTCGAATAGTCCGTATTTACCATCAATTTCAATAATGGCAGGACGAACACTACCATCATGCACTTCATCATCGTAAACGCTATAACTCTCTTCACCGTCAGCGTCAATAAATTGAATACTACCGATATTACCGTCAATAATTATATTTTGTGATGCATCAACGACAAATTTTTGATTATTCTTAATAACATAAAATAAGTTCTGACTGGTATTAAACCAACGTATGCGTTGATAGTGGGGCGGTAATATCGTGTTCCCTTTACTATCAATGATGCCCCAATAGTCGTCCTTTTTTACTTTATAAAATTTACCCGAAGCAATTGAGTAGTTGTCTGTAACTTCACCAATTGAGTCATAGTCAAAAGGAATTACAACCTGACCTTCGCTATCAAGCGCGCCCCATTTACCAGTATAAGCACCGGTTTTTTTATAACCAATCAAAGGTTGATATGCAGAGGCTCGTTGAATAAGCTTCAATTTACAATTGTCAAAATAATACTCGTCAGAGGTTAAGGCTTGATGTTGACGATTTATAAAACCAAACAATTTATCTTTTTTTACCACAAAAGCATCTTGGTAGGTATAAATACTATCGTACTCAAACGGTATAATCACTTTACCTGTTTTATCAATGACGCCTGATTTGTCATTTTGTTTGGCAATGATGTCTAAGTTTTTGGTCAAATATACATGACTTAAATGTTGGAACATTACTTTATCATTAATACGAATCGACACATCATTATTATCACTCATATCATGGTAGGCGCTTTCAGCATCAAAGTCATTTAAGATGAGCTGGTATTCGGTGGCAAGTTGTTGCTCCCTTAATTGTTGACTGTTTTTTGTGGTTTTGGCATTTAAGCAAGCACAGTCCAAAGTTGAAGTGCCTTCTGATTTTGAATCTGAAGCAATAGCGGACGGTGCAATGAGTGCTGTATGCAGAACAGTTGTAAACAAACAAAGAGATAAAGGCTTTATAAGAACAGAGCGCATGGTTCACCTGAAGTGATGAAGATTAAGGTTTATCAGATATTTTGAGCAATAACATATTTTTAGCGCCAGTCGATGTCATCCTGTGGCAAAGCATCCGCTTTGTCTTCCCAGTACTTTGCTTTGTCAGTATAGTTAGGGTCAATATCTACTAACTCTTCATACAGTTCTGCCAAGATACCTGTGGCAACATAGCTCCCTTGATTGGCTAAATGAGTCAGCTCGTCAAGTTTTGGCGTGATATATCGTTTAATATCCTCATTGCTAGGAAGAATAGGGACACCCAAAAAATGTTCAATATCCTCATAAGTCAACATCGCCTTAGTATCAAAATGTCCTGCTTTGTCTAGCAAATAGCTACTTACTATACCGATCCCTGCTTCAGTCTCATGTTGCAATCTAATAGGATTGTTCTCGCTGAGATGGCTTTTTTTACTGACAATTTCACTAGTAACCATATAGCTAAGTAATGGCGACCATTCAGGTTTCTCATTTTGGTAATAATCGACCACTTTGCTTAAGTATTGCACTGCCTTATTATCATCTTTCGGTACAAATTCGCCTGAATAATAAGCAATCGCCATAGACAAATTTATTAGAGCAACATCTTCAGGCGTGAACTCATCTTCATTAATTGTATTGTTTAGCGCTATTACAGGTTTTTCAAATTCATGATACTGAGCAAGAACTTCTGGGCTTTTATTGAATGGTACATCGGCTTTGCAAGGCTGAAATCTTTTAACTTGTAGACTTAAATTATCTGAATAAATATTTATACCATTTGGTGTCTGCTTGAACTCTTTTATATCAATAGGGGTATCTGATTGCTCAATACGCTGATAGACACTACAGCTCGAATCAGTATCTGTATTAATAGCATTAGCGATAGAAGTAGAAGAATGAGGGGTTGGATGCTGGCGTTGATTTGTTTGAGCCATTGAAGTGGTTGACAGCATTATGATTGATGTCAATGAGATCACAGATAATACTGATTTACGCCTTATAAATCTCATGCTAACTGCCTTTGAAGTTTTTAACGATACATTATGAGTCTGACTAATAATTATTTAAGCAGGATATATAGGGTTGTACAATATTTTTGATAACAAAAATTTGCGATGATTAAGTTTGGATTGCTAACTCTTAAGAATATTTATATCACTTTATTTAGAGACGTGAGGAATTAAAGTGGATTGAGTATTTGGATCAACCTTTAATACGATGGCTTATAAGAATGGTTTGAATTTATGGCGTATTTCCGTACATAGAGATTAAGACATCTTAGTCTTGCAAAAACTCAATCAAAACTTGCAGTCGTAACGGGCGGAATTTATTGGGTAAATAGGTCAACCATGCAACCCCTTCATATTTTGACTTTAATTGCCAATCAGGCAAAACCTCAACGACCGTACCGCTACTCAATGCCTCTGTGACGACAAAATCAGGAAAGCAGCCCACACCCAAATGATTGACCACACCCTCTAAGCGCATGCCTGTATGATTTACTGCGTAGCGACCACTAACGGTGACGGTTATCGGTTCTAGAGTCTTATCATTGATATTTAAAAACCGCCATTGATTGTCATCGGGCGTCTCACCTAAATAAATACAATCATGATGTTTTAAGTCTAAAGGATGCTTAATAGGATACGGGTGTGATGCTAAATATTGAGGTGTCGCACATAATACTTGCCGCACTTCTCGCAGTGGCTTTGCAATCAAATAATCAGGTGGCGACTCGCTTATCTCTATGGCGCAGTCTACATTATCACGTAACAAATCTATTGAATTATCCGTAATAACCGCCTTTAAACGAATATCTGGATACTGCTTTAAAAACGCTACTAATAAACCACCCATCACATGACTGGCAAAGCTTTTGGGTACGCCTATAGACACATCACCTGCCAGCACCTCCAAGGATTGATTGGCAACCTCAACCGCAGCGTTGGCTTCCTTAAGCATATTTTGGCAATACGTTAAAAAACTCCCTCCTGTACCCGTCAGGCGCATACTTCGTGTGGTGCGCTCAATCAACCTTGTGCCAAGCGTATCCTCCAGTTGAGTGATACGTTTGCTCACTGAGGATGGCGTCATTTGCAGCGCCTCTGCTGCGGCACTAAAGCTGCCTAAATCGGCTACTGTCTCAAAAATTGCCATATTTAATAGCAAACCGTGCAAAGTCGTCTTATTCATTGATAATTATCCAAACCCAATACCCGATTTAATAAAAATAAAATAAACCAAGTCAAAGTAAATTTATATTATAAGTTGTTATTAAATAGTATAAGAAGCGCATTTGGAAAAACAGTTTTGCCGAAATAATCATTTAATGCAGGCTGACGGGTAGATACACTTTGGAAGGTAGATGAACCGATAGGATAAATCCAAATGAGTCAAAGCATCTCTTTTCAATTGAATAATAGACAGCTCTTACTGCTGTCAGATATCTGTTTAATACTCGTCGCTGCCATCTGGGGCTCAAGCTATGGTATGGCAAAAATTAGCCTACAGTTTTACCCTGTACTTGGCTTTTTAGCGATACGCTTTGGGTTAACCAGTTTGATACTCTTTCCTATATTAATCAGCACTTATCGACGTAACCCTGCACAATTAAAACAAACAATTGCCGCTGGTCTCCCTCTTGGTGCCATCTTACTCACGATTTTCTTATTTGAAACTTATGGTTTGTTTTATACTACCGCCGCCAACGCAGCGTTTTTGATAAGTTTGTGCCTTATTATGACCCCCTTTATGGAATGGGCGGTCCTGAAAAATCGCCCACACAACCGTGTCTTCGTATGCGCCTTGTTATCATTGTTTGGTACTTATTTACTAACAATGGATGCCCAAGACTCAGTAAACGCATCCTCTATGTTGTTGAATCTAGGGGACGGGCTTATATTATGTGCCGCGCTTGCCCGCGCTGTCATGGTGACGATGACTAAGAAACTGGTTGATAACCAGCCGTTAGAGGTGTTAGATAGAGAAACTAGCAAAACAAAACAACCTATCTCATCGCTCGCACTGACTGCGGTCCAATCTATTATGGTTTTTATAGGCTGTTTGTTTTCATTCTTAATTACTCAAATTTATTCAAATGGTGTGATTGATCTACCTAACCAAAGTGCTTTTTGGCTGCCGACACTTTATCTTGTCATTTTTTGCACCATTTTTGCCTTTTTTGTTCAAAATTGGGCAGTAAAAATAGGTTCGCCCAGCCGTGCGTCTTTGCTTATGGGTAGCGAGCCAGTATTTGGTGCGCTGTTCGCTGTATTATTACTTAATGAGCAGATAGGTGTGTTGGGCTGGCTAGGCGGTGGGCTGATTACGGTGGCATCTGTGGCATTGGTCGTCAAACGATAGCTTAGACTTTCTTTCTAGAAAATGGTTTCATTGATTGTTCTTTTAAGCCTCTTTTTTACTAGTCTTTTAGGCTCTAACACTTTAAATTTCTCTGTTGTGCTTTTGCTAAGATACTAGGTAGGCATGATATTTTAATATTTGAACCCTTAAATTAACGATTACAAAATGACTAGGGTAGTGGTGAAAATAATGAAAAATGTTAAAAAACTCTATAGAAGTTTTAGCTTTGCAAGTAAAAATGCCTAAAATGGATTTTTATTTTGCACTTATATGTCACTCTAAGAGGTCCAGATATGTTGCTATTGTCACGATACGGCGTTGTAAGGCAAGACTACGGTAGTAAGCCTAAATCGCTCCGATAGTGAGGTTTTCGACATTTTAATATATAAAAAGAGCATAATGTAAACTCAGAAACTCTTTCATTTATTAATTTATAAGTAATAAATATGACATTCTTAAAATCGATCTCCAAAAAACTGTGCGTTAGTCAATTAATGTTAATACCATTAATTTTAACTTTACCTTTATTAGGTCATGCAGATGATACAAAAAATGTAGAAGTTGAGCTGAGATATGATGGAGAACCCATGACAGGTGCAGACTATTATCAGTTAGCATTCATGTATTACAATGGCTTGGGGGTAGAAGAAAGTGAGGAGAAAGGTTTTGATGCGGTATTGAAGGCGGCACAACTTAATCACTTACCTGCACTTAATAAAGTTGGTGCAATGTATGAGTTTGCAATGGGTACCGAGCGAGATTTAGACAAAGCCTTTTATTGGTATCAGAAAGCTGCCGACGCTGGGTCTATGAAAGGTCAGTATAATGTAGGCATTGTATATCTTAATGGCAATAGAGATGCGGTAGCAAATATCAATCCTGAAGAACGTTATAAGATAGCTTTCGAATTTTTGACCAAATCAGCGAATCAAAATTATGCTCCTGCTCAAAATGCACTTGGGAATATGTATAAAAATGGTATGGGCGTAGAACAGAATGAAAGTGAAGCTATTGAATGGTGGAGAAAAGCGGCCTATCAAAACGACGTTAATGCGCAGCTATCTTTAGAGTTGCTTGCGTTTAGAAATAAAGGGGTTGCAGATTCTCAAAAATTAATACAAGCATATAGAGAAGAGGCAGAAGCAGGAGATAAATATTCCCAGTACAAACTTGGTGTAATTAATTATAAAGGCATCAATCAGCCAGTAAATACTACGTCTGCCATATTATGGCTTGGTCAATCTTGTGACAATGGTTTAACGCAGGCATGTATACTTTTAAGGAACATGGGTATAGACCCTGAAAAGTAGCCTCGATTTACCTTTAATGCACTGCAATAACCGCACAAATAATCACTCGTAAACGAGGTTATCCCGCTAGCGGTTAAAAACACGCACGGTGATGATTATTTAGTGGATATCCTAAAAATTGCCCGCATTAGTACCTCGGTCATCAAAAAACCGATAGCTGAGAATGAATTTTTAGAGATTAAAAAAGGGTGGGAGTAGCTAGAATAAATAAAAAGGATGTATTCTAGCTATTAAAGAGGATAAATATAATCGATGGTTTAGTAAGAAGTTGCAATGCTATTCAATAAAGTAATCCGTAATAAAAACTAAGTTAAAATTACTATTTATAAGGAAGTTTAAATTTACTTTACTTTAAGTCTATTAAGGCACCGCCATTACCACACAATTGCACAAGTCATCACTCTCAAACGCGGTTATTTTGCTAGCAGTTAAGTTTGGCACAGGAAAGACACGGACGGTTAAAGGTTTATTCAAACGGAATGCCATCGTTCCTGTATCACGTATTAACGCGCACAGTTTATCGTTTGGTGTATCACCTGCAATCGGTACGGTATCAAGACCAATGCCGCAAACCGCGCTATAAGTCAATAATGACCTGATATCGAAATCGCCATTAATCGTACCTTGTGCCAATCCTATGTCTTCAGTCACTGCCAGCATTAAACCTGAGAATCCAACGGCATCAATCCCAGTCATTGACTTAAATATTCGTGTCAACAGACTTGATGCTTCAACCGTACCCGATGCACCAAAATAGGGAACGTCTAACAGCTTATAAACATCGACCATTGACGCACAGTCCTTTGAGGGTGCAGGGGAGGTGTCTATGCCCAAATAATTCCAGCCTAATTGTATATATTCTCTATTTACTGACTTAGCAATATCATCAATTACTGTTACATGATGTTTGAGCCTGACTGGTGACTGCCACACCATGAGGTGCTAATTCTGCCAATAATTTTTTGTCTTGCTCGGCTTTTAAGACATCAGACACCTGTTCGTATATTACGAAATAAGCTTTTTGATTTTGATAAACTTCAACAGGCTTAATAGACAACCCATCTACTAACGCTTTTGGTAAGTCCATTATCCGCTTGGGTTTCTGATTTGGAAAATCCATCTGTATTTTGCCATCATTACGCTTAGTCACAGTCAATACACCGACAGCATCCGCATAAAACTGCACCTCAGCTAAATCATTATCCTTATCAAACAGCACAAACGCTGATGCCAATGTTGCATGACCACAAAAATCAACCTCCATAAGCGTTGAAAACCAGCGGATATGATATAAAGGTGTGGTTTCTGTGTATGCTGACTTGTCAGAATGATTCTTACAAACCAAAAAAGCGGTTTCTGAAAGATTATTTTGGGTTGCAATGGACTGCATTAAATCGGTATCTAGCCAGCCTGACTCACTGTCCTGTTTTTGACTTTGACCATTGGTATCTTTTAAAACAACCACGCCAGCCGAATTACCTTTGAATACGGTGTCAGTGAATGCGTCGATAAAGTCTATTTTTAGTTTCATACTATTTCCAGTGGTTAGATGGGTTTAACGATATTAGCATTTTTTCATTTCTACAAGATTTTTATTCTTACCTCGCACTGGCAACCTCACCGTCAACACGACCAATCCAACCAATATTAATACAGATCCCATTATCTCCACAGGTGACAACACCTCATCATAAATGAGCCAACCAAAAAACAGACCCGCAATCGGTATCAACAATGTATAAGGGGTGGTAATCGCCAGTCCGTGTTTAGTAATTAGCATTGCAAAGATAGAATATCCTGCCACCGTTATGACCAATGACTGAAATAAAATCACACCCCAACTTTTCAAGCTTGGCAACTGTAGATACGTATAGATTGGCGTGTCTGTCATGCCAGCATATATAAGCGACATAATTAGGATAGGTAGGGGGACAAACAGGCTTGCCCACACGGTAAAGCTCACCACATTTTTAGGTTTGGTTATTTTTATAACGACATTACTGAGCGTCATAAACACCGAAGCCAAAAGCGTAATCAGTAAGCCCGTCAAGCTAATGTTGTCTGACTTAAACATAAAGATAACGAGTAATCCAAGCATCGCAATCATCACACCAACAATTTGCCTAGGCGTTAAATGCTCTTTAAAAAACACCAAAGCAACCAGTACGGTTAAAAAAGGGCTGGTTTGTAAGATTAAAGACGACATGCCAGATGGCATGCCCTGAGCAATAGCAAAGTATGCCAACCCCCACACGCCAAGCCCTAATATCAGACCATATAATGCAACATAACGCATAGGTACGTCAGGCTTTTTAATAATAAACACCATCGGGATAGCGGTAAACAAAAACCGTAGCATGATAAACGTCATCGTATGCAGGTCTTCTAATCCCCAACGGATAATGACAAAATTAAATCCCCATACCAAAACGACAGCCAGTGCCAAGAGTTGTTCTTTAATGGTCATTGTTATTCCCCTTATCTTGCCAGTGCTTATTTGTATGTTTAATACTGACAAACACTATACGACCAAAAACCATGACAGACCCTACACAGCACCTTCCTTTTTTAATCTCACTGTACAGGTGATTTTTTGCTACTGTACAGTTTAAATAATGACATCAATAACCAAGACAGCAGAACCAATCACAATGATAAAAATCAATAAAACCGATACCCTCATCAATACCATCATAGAAAACATTGAAACAGGACGTTATCAGCCCAATCAGCTTATCCCCTCGATTCGAGTGATGGCAAAGCAAAGTGATGTCTCAACTTACACCGTCTCGCAAGCCTACGACAGACTGGTCGCATCAGGGCATATCACCTCTATGCAAGGTGTAGGATTTCTAGTGCAATCTATCACTAATACGCCATCAAATAGCCACAGAAATAAAGAACGAAACGATTCCTATAATCCATCCAATGCAATCAATCAATCCAATCAAGAACACACAGCATCCACACCAATGCCACAGCCCATTATTCACCAGCAAGTCCTAGACACCAGTTGGATGATGGGGCACTTATTTCACGATCTACCCAGTAACCGAGCATCAGGGGGCGGACTGCTCAAAGACGACTGGTTGCCTGACGCACAAGTGGTCGGTAAATGTAGCCGTCAAGTCATCCGCCAAGTTAACCAATTCATCTTCGGTTACGGGCATCTGCAAGGTTATCATGGCTTACGTGAGCACTTCGCCATCCAGCTAGCCAGTCAAAACATTACCGCCACGGCTAATCAAATCATCACCACTGCTGGCGTGTCGCATGCCACTGAATTATTACTAAAAACCCTATGCAAAGCAGGGGACACCATACTCGTTGACGACCCAGGCTGGTACTGGATAATCGGCTGTGCTCAGCAAATGGGCATCAATGTCATAGGCATACCCAGACAAGCCGATGGCATCGATTTAACCCTATTTGAGCATTGCCTTGCCACTTATCAGCCCAAGCTATACATCACCAATAGTCGACTACACAACCCAACAGGGTTTAGCTTTAGTGCCAACAATATGTACAAAGTCTTATCCCTACTCAAACAACACGCCCAAAGCATCAATGACATTAAAAATCAGCACACTGACGCCATAGGCTGTCATCGTCACACACCCTGTTATCTCGTTGAAGACGACGTACTAGGGCATCTTTGCGACTCACAGGACTCACAGCATCTTATCCCATTCGCTATGCTGGATGGATTTGAACAGGTCATTTACCTCAATGGTGTTGCCAAATCTCTAGGTGGCAACTGGCGTGTCGGCATGATGGTGTGTCCAGAGTGTAACTATCCCCTAAAATAACACAGCTCAAACGTAGAATTTCTTATAAAATACCCATAAGGAGTTTTAATATGAGCAAACGAATGACTGAGACCCAAATAGTATCCATTTTAAAAGAAGCAGAAGCAGGAATACCTGCTAAAGAGCTGTGCCGTAAGTACGGAATTGCTAATTCGACTTTCTATAAATGGCGTTCCAAGTATGGAGGCATGGAAGCCTCTGATGTTAAGCGACTAAAAGAGCTTGAAGAAGAAAACCGTAGGCTTAAACAGATGTATGCTGATTTAAGCCTCAAAGCGCAAATGCAGGAAGATATCATAAAAAAGCTATAGCGCCTGCTTGTGAGCGCAAAGTCTGGGCTCAAGAATTGCAGGCGCAGTATGGTGTCAGTATTGCATCGAGCTGTCAGGTGGTCTGTATGAGTCGAACCGCTTATTACTATAAGCCTAAGCTATCTGATGATAGTGAGATTATTGATGTCTTAAATGAACTAACAGATAAGCACAATCGTTGGGGTTTCCCAAAGTGTTTTAAGCGTATACGCAAGCTTGGCTATTCATGGAATCATAAACGAGTACACCGTGTTTATAAAGCTTTAAACTTAAACCTACGCCGTAAGTCTAAAAGACGGCTACCAACACGTAACCCCCAGCCGTTAAGTGTGCCAAACGCATTGGGTCATACTTGGTCTATGGACTTTATGAGCGATAAGCTGCACAATAATATTCGCTTTCGAACCTTTAATGTGATTGATGATTACAACCGCGAAATACTCGGCATTGATATTGGTACCAGCATTCCCTCACTCCGAGTGATTCGCTACCTTGACCAGTTAGCCGAGTGGCATGGTTATCCTAAGCAAATTCGTGTGGATAATGGTAGTGAGTTCACCTCTAAAGTGTTTACTGATTGGGCAACGGCTCACGGTATCTATATTGACTATATTGAGCCTGGCTGTCCTTATCAGAATGCTTATATTGAACGGTTTAATCGTAGTTACCGCAATGAGGTTTTGGATTGTTATTTATTCAATGATTTAAATGAAGTCAGTCAACTGACTGAGGAGTGGATCACGGTTTATAACACCGAAAGACCCCATGATTCACTTAATGATATGACACCTGCCCAGTATAGACAGGTGGCTTAATTATTCTACGATGATGTTGTGTTAAGAATGGGGTATTTACAAGAGCATTTACTTGAGGACATCCTACGCCAAAAGATGCTCTCCATCACCGCTTGCTCCGAGCTTAATGAGCGTATCATTACTAACATGTGGCAAGACAGCAGTTACCCTCGGCACATCCGCAAAATGCAAAGCCTCATTAGGCAAACCCACCGCCAACTGGTGGTTTGGCTGAACGAGCTAAACTTTAACTATGACAATCAGCACTACAAAGACAAAAGCATCAATGAGCTAAGCTTATTTTTATGGTTAGACGTCGGTGTGGACAGTGCCACACTTGCCGAAGACGCTGTTGACGATGGCTGGCACGTCGCCCCAGGACATCTTTTCTCACCCAGTGGCAAGTTTAAAACGCACATTCGATTAAACGTTGGCACAACCACCAAAGCATTTTTGATTTGGTTACGGGCGTATTTAGATAGGGTGGGTGGGGGAAAAAGAAGTTATAGAAGGAGAGAAAGCAGTTAGAGGAAAAGCAGATAGAAAATAGGAAATGAAGGTTAAAGTATAATCAAGAGATTAGATAATATTGGTAGCCAATCTCGCTTTGCACTACTATCTGTCGTCTTAAGCAGGGCGAGGGCTAAGGTTTGGTGTGTAATTGGCTAAACGCCATGCCACGCCAAAACCAAGCCATCACAACCTACTTAAATCGCCAGTATATCCGCTTCAATCGGGGCTAAACCGCTCCCAAGGTCAAGTTTACAGCTCATAATTAAGGATCGACTTTATGGAGCCAAAAAGACTCTTCTTCCAGATTGAAGAATCTTTCTATGTGAGTCGTTATGTTTTCTATAGCTATATCTAGTCTTTGCTCTATAGTCGCCATAGAAACCCCTCCACTTAAAACATATATTGCATCTTCACGAGTAAATAACGGTTTCATTCTCTTTAGTTGTTTATTATCTAATAAATAATGGGTTAAGAAATTACGTAATGAAGCCTGTTTGTTTATCCACTTTACATTTTCTTCGCCACACACCGCTTTAAAAAAAGCATTCTCTAATTCTGATGAGCCTTGTTTTCTGATTATAGCCTGTAAAATATTTAAAGAAGAAACTGCGTGAAATACGTTAATAAATTTAGTTCTGAGTAAAGCATGACTGTTTTTAGGCAAAGCTCTCGATGTAACAAGCTTGGTGAAGTTTAGTCGAGCAAGGATTAATAAAAGAGCTTTCGCATATTCCTTGTTGTCATCACTGAACTTGCTTAGTTTAGTAATTTTCTTTGACTTAACATCGAACATTTTATATTCGCTATTTGCTAGGAATATGTTTTTCCTAATGGATAGTTCGTGTGTAGAACCATTTAGACTAGCCAATGTAAATACCCCATTCTTAACACAACATCATCGTAGAATAATTAAGCCACCTGTCTATACTGGGCAGGTGTCATATCATTAAGTGAATCATGGGGTCTTTCGGTGTTATAAACCGTGATCCACTCCTCAGTCAGTTGACTGACTTCATTTAAATCATTGAATAAATAACAATCCAAAACCTCATTGCGGTAACTACGATTAAACCGTTCAATATAAGCATTCTGATAAGGACAGCCAGGCTCAATATAGTCAATATAGATACCGTGAGCCGTTGCCCAATCAGTAAACACTTTAGAGGTGAACTCACTACCATTATCCACACGAATTTGCTTAGGATAACCATGCCACTCGGCTAACTGGTCAAGGTAGCGAATCACTCGGAGTGAGGGAATGCTGGTACCAATATCAATGCCGAGTATTTCGCGGTTGTAATCATCAATCACATTAAAGGTTCGAAAGCGAATATTATTGTGCAGCTTATCGCTCATAAAGTCCATAGACCAAGTATGACCCAATGCGTTTGGCACACTTAACGGCTGGGGGTTACGTGTTGGTAGCCGTCTTTTAGACTTACGGCGTAGGTTTAAGTTTAAAGCTTTATAAACACGGTGTACTCGTTTATGATTCCATGAATAGCCAAGCTTGCGTATACGCTTAAAACACTTTGGGAAACCCCAACGATTGTGCTTATCTGTTAGTTCATTTAAGACATCAATAATCTCACTATCATCAGATAGCTTAGGCTTATAGTAATAAGCGGTTCGACTCATACAGACCACCTGACAGCTCGATGCAATACTGACACCATACTGCGCCTGCAATTCTTGAGCCCAGACTTTGCGCTCACAAGCAGGCGCTATAGCTTTTTTATGATATCTTCCTGCATTTGCGCTTTGAGGCTTAAATCAGCATACATCTGTTTAAGCCTACGGTTTTCTTCTTCAAGCTCTTTTAGTCGCTTAACATCAGAGGCTTCCATGCCTCCATACTTGGAACGCCATTTATAGAAAGTCGAATTAGCAATTCCGTACTTACGGCACAGCTCTTTAGCAGGTATTCCTGCTTCTGCTTCTTTTAAAATGGATACTATTTGGGTCTCAGTCATTCGTTTGCTCATATTAAAACTCCTTATGGGTATTTTATAAGAAATTCTACGTTTGAGCTGTGTTATTTTAGGGGATAGTTACACCAACGTTTCGACATATTCACCTATTTTAGTCGATAAATCTATGAGGTGTTTAGGGTTGTTGATAACATCAAGAGATAGAAAATACATTGTCGAATGCGTTGTTGTGATTATATGTTTGTTACATTTAGTTAAACCTATATCTGATCTCATTAAATCCAATATAGGAGCAAAAAACCCTGTATAGGCTCCTCTATACTGCTTAACCTGCTCAATCTCAATTTCTGATAGGATGTTAATAACCTTTTTTATGTCTTTTTGAGATTCAAGTAATTTAGTACGATGTCTCATAATTCTTAATTCATTGACTAAAGTAGGGTCACATATATTTGCTATATCTGGTGTAACTTTCTTTAAGCACTCATAACTTTCAACAATAAACATCGCTGATTCTGAGAGATAACCAGGACTAATTAAATTAGACGTATGAGTTGGAAGACTTTGTAATTCTAGCATCATATCCCTAAAAGCAACTGCATCATCTAAACAAGCCTGTACAGCCTGAATCTCATTTACTGAATTATTATTTTCCAAATGCGTCTCCTAGATAGTGAATTGAATTATTGGAAAGCTATATTTTCTTAACTAAGTTTACAACAAAGGTCAAACCAAATGCCGTACATCCTAGCCTTACTGAAAAAGTCACTCCTTACCACATGGTTTTTATTAAAGATTATTGTACCGATGATGTTTATTTCACGGATTATGGTATTGACGGGCGTTGCTGATTGGTTAAGTCGCATCTTAGCGATACCGTTGTCTGCTATGGGCTTGCCAGGGGAGGCAGGGCTTATTTGGGCAGTGACGATATTAACCAACATCTATGGCGGTATTGGCGTACTAGCGACCTTATTACCCTCAGATGGACTCACTGTTGGACAACTGAGTATTCTTGGCTCAGCGATGCTATTTGCCCATGCAATACCTGTTGAGCAAGCCGTAGTAAAAGTTGCAGGGGCAAGTGCATTATTCACAGGAGCATTACGGCTATTTTCCGCGATTGTCTATGGTATTGGTGCTAATTTTATATTTAAGTTCTTCGATATAATGCAAGACCCTGTGACCATCACTTGGTTACCAGAAGCCTCAACTGATGATAGTTGGCTACATTGGTTACAAAGCATTGCCGAGCTTATAGTTATGATTTTTGCCATCCTGACGGCACTAAACTTTGTCATGGATGTGCTAGAGCGTATTGGGTTTATCAGATGGTTATCGCGCAGATTAGAGCCGTTTTTACGTCTGACAGGTCAAAATCCCGAACTTGCGCCAATGACGACTATAGGTTTGTTACTAGGATTATCATACGGTGGTGGGCTTATTATTCAAAAAGTGAGGGAAGTGTCTTATAGTAAAAGAGATTTGTTTATGTCGTTAAGCTGTTTGTCCATTATGCACTCATTGATTGAGGATACATTGCTTATCCTATTACTCGGCGCGGATATTTGGGTGATTTTGGTTGGTAGGGTGGCATTCGCTGTTGTGCTATTAATCCTATTGGCTAAAACCACTGACCGTTTTTTCTATAAAGATAAAGTTCAGGTTGCTAAATTATGATAGTCAAAACAAGCGAAAAAATCAGAAAACTTACCAAGGCTCATGTCTTTGCAATCAGGTTCAATTTAGTGTGACAGGCTTTAGTGATAACGTTGCCAATTGTCATTGCTCAATGTGTCGCAAGTTCCATGGCGCGGCGTTTGGTACGTTGGTTCCCGTGAAAGGTTTAAAGTGGCTAGCAGGGCGTAAAAAATTAAAAGATTATGTTGCAGAAAATGGTACTACTAGAACTTTTTGCTCAAACTGTGGTTCTAGTATTGGGTTTCGAGTTAAGAGTGCGCCATTTGAGGATATTGAATTAGCCATTGCGATATTTGATGAGGAGCTTCCTATAGCAATAAACGCCCAGATTTATACTAAGTTTAAAGCAAATTGGTGTACTTTAAATGATGATATTGCCATATTCTCGGTGGGTCGTGATTAATTTAGTTGCATTATTTCGTATTATCGCTGTTCAATATTAAACAACGAATAAGTAGATTTAAATACCAATATCAACCATGCCAGCTAATAAAAAGCTTTTTGCCAAAACTAGGATATAAGCATTAGATAAAGGGTTTAATTATAATTTAAGGGAAGAAATTTTATATTATTATAATTACTATAGTTATAAGAATAGAGTTTTGATGCCTTTGATATTAAGGAAATTCGATTCTAATAAATTTATGATTTGATAATAGCAATGAGAATCAAATAGATTTGGCCATTCGACGGCTTGGCTCAAGTCGAGACTAATTATATGCTACCTGAGTGTTAAAATACGTGCAAATAGTAAATCCTGATCTAATTTAGATTGAAACAGGTGATCACGTAAAGCTAATTGATAAACCTATTTTGAGTTTATAAATCTTTATTGATAATAGAAGGGAATCTTTATGTCACAGTCCCCAGAACTAGCAGGTGGTGATGGTTTCACCTATGAAGGTCATGTTATGGCTTACTATTTAACTGCGTTATTAGCTGAATCAAGTGCGCCTGGATGCGATGGTATAGTGGTAAATGTGGCTAGTCAGCAAAGAGACTTTGGCTACCCTTTAGATGATGTTATTGTCAAATGGAGGGACGCATCAGATCGAATTGGAACGACCAGTTTGCAAATCAAACGTGAACTAACAATTAGTTCTGCTGACACTAATAAAAACTTTAGAGATGTTATACGTGATAGCTTAACCAGTTATCACGATTCTGCTTTTAATGAGGGTTTAGATAAGTATGGAGTAGCGGTTAGTGAGATATCCTCAGCTAAATTTCGTGATTTAGGCTTTCTTTGTCAAATAGCCATTGAAAGTAATGATTTTGAGCATTTTGAACAGCGGTTCAGCTCTAATGGTAATGCTGGTGCAAATATTCAATCAATTAGAAATACCATTTATCAGCTACTAGATGAGTTCTCTTCAACGCCATTAACACCTACTCAAAAACACAATTTTCTAAAACATTTCATCATTGTTCGATTTGACTTTCTACATGATGGCGAAGTTGGCACTCATGTTGCAGAAAAACACATTCGATCACAACTACCGATAAACAGTCATATATCACCCGTATTGGTTTGGTCTCATATTTATGAGTTAGGAAGAGAATCTGCTGGAAAAGCAGGACAGTTTGATAGAGTTCGGTTAGTCCATGAATTAAGTAAAGTTGTTCAACTTAAAGAAGGTAGAACGTTTGAGGAACAAATTTTAAGCATAAAAGAGCTTACAAATACTTATCTCCATCAAATTCAAAGTGATATTGATGGGTTTATACTAGATAGGACTAATTTAAAATCTAAATTTACAGATGAGATTGATAATAAACGATTTATTCAGATAACAGGTATGCCTGGCACGGGTAAGTCCGCCTTGCTACGTCAGGTAATTGAGGAATATTTAGCTAACTCATTTGTTCTGTTTTTTAAATCTGATCAACTTATTGGTAAAAACTGGGTTCAATATGCTCAAGGTTCAGGGATATCGACAACACATAGCTTAAAAGAGCTACTCGTTGAAATTGAATCGGCAGGCACGCCTATTTTGTTCATTGACGGTATTGATCGTGTTGATAGTGAGCATAGACCAATTATTGAAGAGCTAATAACACTAATTCTAAACGATCCATTATTAACAGAGTGGAAGATAGTCGTTACTTTACGTGAGACAGGGTTAGAGCCATTGAGAACGTGGCTAGGCTCTGTTCTAAAGCAAGCTTCGATTGGTAGTGTGACGGTTGATAAATTAGATGATAATGAAGCTAATATTCTTGCAAAGCAATTTCCGAATTTAAGAAGGCTACTTTTTAGTCCTTCTGAAAATGTAAAGCATGTTGTGAGAACACCATTCTTTGCAAAAATTCTATCTACACTAAGTCTATCAGATAATACTTCACCGGAAACTGAGCTGGATTTAATTCACGAATGGTGGAAACGTGGCGGGTACAGTGCCACAAGTCAGAAAATTATAGATAGACAAAACACTTTGCTGGATTTAGCCGAGCATAAAGTGAAAAAACTTACTCAATCTGTCAAAAGAAGGTCGCTTGCTAGTAACTTGGAACTAGATGAATTAAACAGTGATGGTGTCATTAGAATTAACGACAGAAAATCGACAGTAGATTTCGCTCATGATATCTTCTTTGAGTGGTCATTGTTGTACAGTTTATTTGAAGCCGAGGATGAATGGCTTGATCAAATTGAAGCGTTTGGTCAACCTCCTGCTATAGCTAGAGTTGTGGAGTTATTATCTCAGCAAAAGCTTAAAGACGATGAATGGTCTACAGAAATAGAGCAACCAAAATTTAAAACACTCCGTTCACAGTGGATGCGGGCATGGCTATTAGGTGCAATTAGTTATCCAAACATAGCTAAATACAATGAGCAATTTAGAGGTAAGCTTGCTGAAAATGATTACGCGCTCTATGAGAAGCTTTTGGTCTGGTTTCAAGCAGAGAAGACTCAGCCAAACCCATTGATACTTGCTACTTCTAAAGATATGAAGATTGCTACCTCTCTTGCGTGGCCCGCTGACTTAACCTTATGGTTTCAAGTTATTAGTTTCATATTAGAAGATATTTCTTCGTTGCCAGAACATATATACCCAAAAGTTATCGATGTCTTTACTGTTTTTCAAAATTTCACCATCAATTTCGAAAATTCTTCAAATCCTCCACAAGTTATTAATGCATTTGCATCTAAGATATTAGAGCTAGCTTTAAGCTGGCTCTCTGAATTAGAAGAATTAAAAGATTATCCTAGTACCCATAACTGGCAATTAATTGATGATATACGAGAGTTCAAAGACGCTTTACGTAACCTTATCATATTATCAGCCAGTTCATATCCAACTTTCTTTGAAACCTATTTGACTAGGCTACTTAGCCTGGATGAGATACCCAATGAATTGTTTAAACATATTATTCAATTATCTAGCCTTATAACCACAAAGCATTCTAATCTAATTGCAGAGTTCTGCTTAAAAAAGGCTTTATGTGAATTACCTTTGGATAAGTACGCGCGAGAATGTGAAGAGCAACAACGATCTCAAGAGTATTGGACGAAATTAAATAATATTCCACATGATGAGCTAACTGATAAACAAAAAGAGATGCTTCAACGTAGGGCCTTATTTCTTAGTCCATTTCCAAACCAATCTGTTACTGATAGCGACTGGAAGAGTCTGGCTCTTAATAGTGACTTTATTGGTTTCTATCCTTCCTCACCAATTAAAGAACCTTTTTACTCACTATTAAAATATGCGCCTGATATCGGTTTAAAGTTAATCAGAAAACTCTCAAACCATGCAATAGCAGCTTGGAAACAGCTTCATCAATTATCTGATGAAAAAATGACACCTATTCCAATTGAGTTAAACTTTCCTTGGGGGGCTCAAACTTTTTGGGGTAATGAGAAAGAATATATTTGGTCGCGTGCATACTGGGCAAACGATATATTGTCATCAGCTTTTATGACCCTAGAGAAATGGTGTTTTGAGCAATTAGAGGCAGGTGTAGATTTAGAAGCTTTAATCCAAAGAATTACACAAGGTCACGAATCAGTAGCTATTTTAAGTATTGTGTCTGTACTTGCTCTGGAACGACAACACATTAGCAAAAGCACACTTCCTTTAGTAACGAATCAAAAAGTGCTTGATTTAGATTATTATCGTTATACTCAAGACCTAGGTGGTTCATCAGCACCTTTGATATCCTACGCAGGTAAACATCTTACTCATAAAAAGGACATAGGTGAGATTAAGGAAATGTATACTAAAGCGGGTTACCAATCCTGTTTATCAAGCTTACTCACCGCATTTATGTTCTCGGAATTTAGTGATGAAATAAAAGTAAGGCTGAATGAATTCAAAAACTCTCTACCATATGACTTTGAAGATCAATTTGGCAGTACAGAAGTCACTGAGAAACTGTTAGAACGAGCTGGATTTTATGCTGAGTATGCCGATGAAACTACCTATTCAGTGCAACCTACTGAAAATAAAAATATAGTAACTATTTCGCATCACAGTCCTTCTTTAAACAGTAGCAAGAATAGAGCAGAGCAGAAGAAAAGTTCAGACTTCTTAATTTTTAATAATATAGCCTATTGGTCTCAGAAATCCTTATTGCAAGGTGCCATTGTAGAAGGATATTCTATTCCATCTGCCCTAGGTTATATAAAAGAACATGACGATTCGCAACTGTTTGAAGATAGTTGTGGTGGGTGGGAGTATGAGGCTATTTACAGGCGTATGAAGCAGAATGCTATTAGTGCTGTAGCAACTATGGCGCTGTGTTTTAGAGAAGGTTTGACAGATACAGATTTAAAATGGGCTCGAGAAATTATTGATAAAGTAATGAGTTTACCTTTTAACTCTTATGAATGTAGCACAGCAGATGCCCAGTTAATGTTCCATCCAAAATTATTTGCTAGTAATGCATTAGTAGCTGAAATAAGGAATGACGTAGATGCGGATTATGCAAAAAATCATTTGCTAGGTCTGATTGTAAGTCCAGTTAATGAGCTATCCCTATTAGCTTTAAACTGTTGTGCTTCATTATATGATATAGACGCTAAACTATCTTATTCTGCAATATTTCTTGCTATTTCACTCTGTTATAACCATTTTAAATATGCAATTTTTAATTCAGAGGATAGAAAGAAAGTAAATGAAAAGTTGCTCAACCTACTAGCCACTATTGATAAATATTATGAGTCAGAGGAACAATATTTGAAACTTCCAAGGTGCATCAGTCCTTGGATAGAATTAGAAAAGGAAAAATACAGACCTTCTGCTAATTACTATTTTGATAAATCTTTAGTTGCTATAAAGTGGGAAAGGTCTGAGGAACAATGGGATACTAATTTTCTAGCAAAGGTTTTGAAGACGCTACCTACCAAGAAACTTATAGAATCTGAATTTAATACCGAGTTTCTGAGTTTTATTGACAGTTTACTTGCTTGGACTATTGAATTAATCGAACCGTCGTGGGCAGAGGAATATGATTTTAGAGGCGATCGCAATAGCCTTTACGAGTTTATGGATGCTTTAGGTAACACTATAAGCATATTCTGTGGCAAATTACCTTACAGTGAGACTTTTGATAGGTTTGTACAACCTATATTAGCTTTACAAACTGAAGAAGGTTGGGAGCTTATACAGCCTTTAATAAGCTATTTAAGTTGTCATCTTTATGATGAAGCTGAAGTGCCAAATGATGTCATTATAATCTTAGAGCGTTGTTTAGAACGATTCCTACAAGAAGATGAGTTTGACCAAAATGGATATAAGCTTAATAGATTTGATTTATATAAACAAAATACACTTGAGTCGTTAATGTTTACGTCTATTGACACATTTAAAGGTGCTAAACGTTTTGCAAATAGCGACTGGTCAGATATTCACTTAATACTACCAATTATTGATAAGCTTGTTCGTGAGGCAGGCTGGATAGGAACGGTTATGCAAAACTTTATCAAACTATGTGAGTACGCAAAAGATCACTATCCTGCTGATATTTTTGCAGATCAACTCTTAACCGTCATATCTAAACCAAAGCTCATAGGTTGGCAAGGTAGCACTTTATATGCCCGTATAGCAGATTTGGTACAATTCTTCGCTGAAAGGGACAATCCTTTAGATTTGGCAACGGGACAGAAGCTATTAAGAATCATAGACTGGTTAATCGATCAAGGTGATAGACGTAGCGCTTCATTACAGCAGAGTGAGTTATTTAGAAGTATTAGATTAAATTAGTATGACTAATTGTTTGGATAAATTTTTATACTGATTAATCCCATCTTTTTCAATTTTAGTCACAAAATGGTCACCATTTGGTCACCGAGGGTTTGGTCACCGTAGTTTTCCTTAATGCATTATTAGAAGAACTTAATAAATTTTAATTGTTCAAACCTTCAGTAACTGACATTAAGATTAATTTTGATATTTTAAGATGTGACTTTTACTTTCTGTAAAAGTCTTGTTAATAAAGGCTTTGAAAGAGGATAGCTAAAATCATCACCCACAAAAAAACCCTAGATAACTTAATATCTAGGGCTGAAACTTTTGATAAAACATAAGTTTTAAAATATGGCGCAGCGGACGGGACTCGAACCCGCGACCCCCGGCGTGACAGGCCGGTATTCTAACCAACTGAACTACCGCTGCTTAGGTCGCTTTAGAATGTTTAGCCACTTTCTAAAGAAGTGATACTCTATAAAGAGTGGTGGGTGATGACAGGCTCGAACTGCCGACATTCTGCGTGTAAGGCAGACGCTCTACCAACTGAGCTAATCACCCGATTTGCTTACATTTAGAGCTAAGCTTCTTCGCTATGTCCTCTGAATGTAGGTGCGTATTATATAGATAAAAAAACATCTGTCAAACCTTTTTTGCAATTATTTTGAAAAAAAGTCATTTTTTTTATTTTTGGCCTCTAAATAGGGTGATTTATCAAGCTTTGGGGTAGTTATGGTAAACTAAGCACAATAATTCATTACCCACTATAAATGCGCCTAACTTATCGCGCACTCAGTAAAATTAAAACTGATATCAATCAAACATATAAAATAGCATTCGACAAAATCTAAGTGATTAATTAAATAAGAGATTTCCATGAATAATACAAACAATCCAACCCGAGTGGTGATCGATCTAGATGGTAGTTTAGATGAGCTAGACGATGATGACATCACGCTACCGAGTCTGCCTGTCAATGAAGACATAGAGGTGATTGAGACGCCACGTGTTGAGCAAGCGTCTGATGCGGCTGTTAATTTACAGCCTGAGCCTCAAGCAGCGCCAGCACCACAGCCAACGCCAGTATCAGAACCTAGTCCAGCGACACTATCAGAGTCAGCGCCACAACCAAAACATGTTCCAGAGCCGACACCTGTACAGCCACAGCCAGAACCTGTTGCGCAATCACAGCCAATGGCCGAGCAGCAAGAGTCTGAAGAATCAAAGCAGAATAAAAAGCGTGGTGGTTGGTTTGCGCGTATGAAGTCAGGCCTGACTAAATCACGTAAAAACCTAGCCGAAGGTGTGGCCAATATCCTTATTGGTGGTAAAGAGATTGATGATGAGCTGTTAGAAGAGGTCGAAGATCAGCTATTAGTGGCTGATATCGGTGTGGATGCGACCAATAAGATTATCACCAGCTTGACCGAACAGACGGCGCGTGGTGATTTGATTTATTCGCACTCATTATATAAAGCACTTCAAAAAGAGTTGGTTGAGATTCTAGAGCCAAAAGTTGCGCCGTTAATCATTGATACCTCGAAGAAGCCATTTGTCATCTTAGTGGTAGGGGTGAACGGTGTGGGTAAAACCACTACCATTGGTAAGCTGGCCAAGCGTTTGCAAGCTGAAGGCAAGTCAGTGATGCTGGCAGCAGGTGATACTTTCCGTGCCGCCGCGACAGAGCAGCTACAAGTTTGGGGTGAGCGCAATAACATTCCGGTAATTGCTCAAGGTCATGGTGCCGACAGTGCGTCTGTGGTGTTCGATGCGATGCAGTCAGCCAAAGCCAAAAATATTGACGTCTTGATTGCCGATACTGCTGGGCGTCTACAAAACAAAACTTACTTAATGGCTGAGCTTGAAAAAGTGGTACGTGTGATGCGTAAAGCTGATCCAACGGCGCCGCACGAAGGTATGATTGTGCTGGATGCAGGTACTGGTCAAAACGCAATCAATCAGGTTAATATCTTTAATGATGCCGTGCCATTAACTGGTATTACCATTACTAAGTTAGACGGTACGGCAAAAGGCGGTGTGGTGTTTAATATCGCCAATACCACAGACATTCCGATTCGATTTATTGGGGTTGGTGAATCTATTGATGATTTACGCGCCTTTAGTCCGAAGCAGTTTGTGGCCGCATTATTTGAAACTGAAGAATAAAATTTGAAACTGATGAGGAAAGTTCATTTAGCATATTGCTAACTGTAGTTTCAAATTAATACTGTTTCTAATGACTAGCGTTTCTAATTAATGATAAAAAATGGCATCATACAGGTGCCATTTTTTTATTTGAGACATTCGATGATGATAGTTACGACTACAGATATTGCACAATTTAGGCTACTGCTGATTGCCGACAACGATCGATTGGTCACAGTTGACTGGTTAGCTGAGCAGCAGGCGTGGTATGACTCAAAATCGATTGTTATGCTAAAAAAGCAGTATCAGCTTAGTGATGATGAGTTTAGGTTTATTGATAAAAATAGCCTAAGCAAAGAAAACAAAACTGAATTACTGTTGCTAGAAGTGATTGAGCAGCTAGGCCAATACGCTAATGGTGAGCGAAAAGAGTTTGATATCAAGCTTGATTGGCGTTTGGGAACTACATTTCAGCAAAAAGTTTGGCGCGCGCTGCAACAAATTGAGTATGGTCAAACCATCAGTTACGCACAATTGGCAAAAAATATTGGTCAGCCGACCGCGTATCGTGCTGTGGCCAATGCCAATGGCAAAAATCCATTTAGTATTATTATTCCTTGCCATCGGGTGATTGCAACTGGTGGCGGGTTGGGCGGTTATACCGGCGGGATTGATAAAAAGCAGTATTTGCTGCAACTAGAGCAATCAAAAGCTCAAATATATAGTAAATAAAGTCAGCACCGCAATGGTATAAAGCCAAGTAATATCAGGAGTGCATCAAATAGGAAAGGTCATTACTGGCATAATAGTTGTCATAAAATTGTCTTATTAAGTTGTTAGTTTAGCCTTAAAGGAATAATTATAAATAAGGCTAAGTGATGACTGTATTCGCCCCTTATCCATTAGCACCTTATCTATCGATAGTTGGCTTAATAAGCATCTATCAAACCTTGCAAGTCGTCAGATATTGGCATGGTTTACAGCATAACAGCAGCGATGGGTTGCTGCTATGAGTAAGCTGTCATCGATTCAATCTAACCGCATTCATACCTATTATCCTTATGGTTTAGACAATTTAGCCCAGCACCATTTATACCAAGATGCCTTGTTTCAAAAGAGTTGTTTCGAAGAGAGTTTTTTACAACAACGATTTAACTCAAATGGTTTAAACGGTCACTGCATAAATCAAAGCCTATTTAGTCAATATTCATCCAGTAAAAGTTCACTTAATAAAAACTCTTCTATCCAAAACCTATCCAAGTCTGATCAATTGATCACTGCCACACAACATCAAGCACCTCATAAAGTCATTGAGCCAGGCAGTCGGCAGAATCAAATCAAGCGCCAACGCGAATGGGTGTACTTAAGCCATTATTTAGCGATTGAGGGTTTAGATCCGATAGATATCATTTCGGGTAAAGATGATGGGCAAGAGCCTGATTTCACCTTAATTTTTGCAAAAGATGGTCGGATTATTTATATCGGTGTTGAATTGACCACATTACCGCGTCTGCGTGACAACATGGGTGATCATGATTTGATCGCAAAGCGATGGTATTGGCAAGGATTGCAAGCAGCAGCAAAACGAAGATTGCAGCAACAAGCGATGATAGGGGAGGTAGAGGGGTGTTTGCCAAACTTTGAGCGATTTAAACTGCCGGTAAAAACGTTATATATGCCAAATGATCAGTTTTTGCAGCGGCGACAGCATTTATCGTTATCACCGATTACGCAACAGGATGTTGACCAGGTGATGGATAAGAAAGCGCATAAAGTGGCGGGGTATAAAACAAGACGAGCGCTGGATGCGTTATGGCTATTGGTGCATACCGATAAATATCAATCGGAGTGTATATTAACTGAGCCCGCATCGCATATCACTTTGACTCATAATAGCGACTTCGATCAGATTCACATTACGCGTTATCCAAGCCATAAACTAATGAGCGTAACTAATAAAAACAAGGCAAAATCAAGTAAAGCTAAGTAAAACCAAGCCAAATAAGTAACTTTAACAGGACGGCTTTAATTTAACGAAACAAGATTTTGATGAAATTAGTCACGCTCATTGTAAACAATGACCTTGATTCGGGTCGCAAGTAAACAGCAAGCGACCCAGCCTAAAAGTATGTATAGAGGGACTTTAGGCTTAAGCGTTTAGCTGATCAAGAATCTCGTCAGGGAAGTCAACGTTGGTGTAAACATCCTGAACATCATCTAAATCTTCTAACATGTCGATCATCTTCATCACTTTTTCAGCATCTTCAATATTATCGATGATAGCTGTGGTTGAAGGTGACATGGTAACTTCAGCGTTGCTAGACTCGAAGCCTGCTTCATTTAGCGCGTCTTTCACTTTACCAAAGTCGTCAGGTTCAGTGATGACCAATAATGACTCACCGTCATTTTCGATATCAAGCGCGCCAGCATCTAACGCCACTAGCATGATGTCGTCTTCAAGAGAGGTGTCATCAAAGATAATCTCACCACGTTTGCTAAACAGATAGGCAACCGAGCCTGACGTACCTAGGTTACCGTCAAACTTAGTAAAGGCATGGCGCACTTCACTGACCGTACGGTTGACGTTGTCGGTCATGGTTTCAACCAATACCGCCACACCGCCAATGCCATAACCTTCATAGGTCAGCTCATCCATTTCGCCGCCTTCAGAGTTACCAGCACCACGCTCAATAGCGCGCTGAATGGTGTCTTTGGTCATGTTGGCTGACAGTGCCTTTTCTACAGCTGCACGTAGGCGTGGGTTGGTATCTGGATCGGGATCACCTTGCTTGGTTGCAGAGACCAATTCACGAATAATTTTGGTAAAGATTTTGCCACGCTTGGCGTCTTCTTTGGCCTTCTTGTGCTTAATATTTGCCCATTTAGAATGACCTGCCATAATATTTTATCCTTATTGGTTAAATGGAAGTGGTTAGGTTTAACTAATCAAAAAAGGGATGCTGTGTTATCAAAAACAGCGTATTAACAACAAAGTGGGTGTAAGTGGTAACATTACAAAGATATTCACGTATAATAACTGCCTATTATAGACCAGTTACCTATATTTATGAAAAAACTATCATCGAATACCCTAAATAACTTACGTGATCGTATCCATATTATCATCGAAGGTACAGACACGCCTTTAGGTAAGTTTTTTGACATCACCTTACTGATCGCCATTGCTGCCAGTGTCGCGGTCGTGATGCTTGATAGTGTATTGTATTTGCGATTGCAATACGGAACGATCTTCTTTTATGCCGAATGGTTCTTTACCATTTTATTTACCCTAGAATATCTCCTACGCCTATTCTCAGCGCCGAATAGACTGCGCTATGCGTTTAGCTTTTTTGGCCTGGTGGATTTACTGTCCGTATTACCAAGCTATTTGAGCTTAATATTTGGCGGCGTTCAGTATCTGATTGTGGTGCGTATTTTACGTATTTTACGCGTGTTTAGGGTGCTAAAACTTAAATCATATATGCAGCAAGCGGGCTTCTTAGCCTCAGCATTAAAGACCAGTCAGCATAAGATTACGGTTTTCTTCTTATCGCTTGTATTGCTGGTAATGATCTTCGGATCGGTGATTTATGTGGTAGAGGGGCCAGAAAATGGCTTTACCAGTATCCCAGTTTCTATTTATTGGGCAACGGTAACCCTAACCACGGTCGGTTATGGTGATATGTCACCCAAAACGCCGCTGGGTCAGTTCATTGCGACCATGGTGATGATGACTGGTTACTCTATCATTGCGGTACCAACCGGTATCTTCACGGCAGAGTTAACCAAAAGCATGCGACCTCAGCTGCATCCAGTCACTTGTCCTAACTGTGGTAAGTTTGGTCATGCCTCAGGTGCTCAGTTCTGTGACCGCTGCGGCCACGATTTACATATCTAGTTAGCTAAGGTTAATGACTCAATGCCATATTCAATGCCATTGAGTCAAAGATATCTAATCAGAGCTATAATCAGCGAACTACTAAACGCTTACGGTGTTAACCTCGCTAAGCCTACATTTGTAGTACTTACGCTCGGTTGCCTTGTAACCATTTTTGACTTCTTTGACTATATCTAATCAAAGTTATCTAAAGTCAGTCCCTTTTGTTTAGCGCGTTATCTAGAGCAGTATCTATAGGGCTATCAAGAGCGATATCAAGAGTATCATTCAGCGTATTATTGAGCTGTGAAGTCAGCGATGACGGGTTAAAGTTAAAACAGGGTGTGCTAATATAGCCGGCATTTAACAGATTACCTTAACGATAACATTCCATAAAACGATACCCAACACCATGCCCAATTTATTAAAAAAATCCTTTAATGTTGCCAATCGTGTCCGTCAAACTGCTAGCGTGATGGGATTATCTGCCTTGCGTGTGGCAAAAGGTGAGCGTCCTGATGCGGTCATGTTGCGAGAGACTTTTGAGCAGCTTGGCACCACTTATATTAAGATTGGCCAATTTATTGCCAGTACGCCATCGTTATTCCCACGTGAATATGTGATTGCCTTTCAAGGCTGTTTGGATCAAACCACACCGTTACCTTACAAGTATATCGAGCAGGTATTGCAAGAAGAGTTGCTACAGCCAGGGCAGCGTCTCGAAGACTTGTTTGCGCACATTGATCCTGAGCCTTTGGCTTCTGCCAGTATTGCGCAGGTGCATGCCGCAACACTGCCAGATGGGCGTGAAGTGGTGCTAAAAGTGCAAAAACCAGATGTCGAAGTCATCATGCAAACCGACTTAGGGGTGCTGCATGGCGTGACTCGCATGCTAGAGCGCTTAATGCCACAAATGAAATTTGCCAGCTTATCACCGATTATCGATGAGATACGTATTCGTATGTTGGCAGAGACCGACTTTATCGCCGAAGCTTCTAATATCGCAGATTTTCAGCAGTTTTTGAGCTTGACCGGTAATGACAGAGTCATCGCGCCAGAAGTGGTTGATGAGTTGACTACCAGACGGGTGCTGACCATGAGCCGCTTGCATGGTATCTCTATGGTTGATGAAATCGCGATGCGCCAGTACTGCAATGATCCGGCGCAGGTGATGGCTGATACCCTTAATACCTGGTTTGCAAGCTTGATGTTTGGTAACAGTTTCCATGCTGATTTGCATGCCGGTAACCTGATGTTATTGACCGATGGGCGTATTGGTTTTATTGACTTTGGTATTGTGGGTAAGCTTGCGCCAGAGAGCTGGCAGGCCTGTATGGGCATGATGCAGGCATTGCAAGAAAGTGATTACGTCACGATGGCCGGCTGCATGATAGATATGGGCATGACTCATGAGCGTGGTCAAGTGGATCAAGCGCAACTGGCAGGGGACTTGGCCAAAATGATCACGCGTATCATGGCCGAAGATAAAACCTATACCAGTGGCAAGCCGTTTAATAGCAAAGAACAAGCCGATGAGCTAAACAAAATGATGCTAGAGATTGTCGAAGTGGGCAAACGTCATGGCATTCACTTCCCGCGTGATTTTGCGCTGCTCACCAAGCAAATGTTGTATTTTGATCGTTTTATGCGAACACTGGCGCCAGATATGGATATGTTCAATGATGCGCGTGTGAGCTTGCTAGGGCAATCAGCATCTTAGGCTGACATTTTAACGTTGATATTGGTTTTTATTTTTAGCATACAAACTAAAAAGTAGGGCATATGATAACCAAATTACCTCGTTGGATTTTAATTGGTGGTGCGATTTTGGCTTTCAGTGCGGGCAGTGTCAATATTATTGCCTTAAGTGGATTTACCAACTTATCTGTATCGCACGTGACTGGAAACGTAAGTTTGTTTTCAGCAGCGATGGCTCGATTAGAGTGGTCATCGGTGTTGTTTATTGGGGCTTCATTACTGTCATTTTTGGCCGGCGCTATTTTAAGTGGTCTGTTAATCGGACAGCGCTCTTTGAGTCTAGGTCGTCAATATGGTGTGGCGCTAGGTGTTGAAGCGGCATTATTGGTGCTTAGCTTTCTGTTGTTTTTCCATCATGATTATTTAGGCCAGTTAATGGCGGCCGCTGCGTGTGGCCTGCAAAACGCGATGGTAGCGACCTATAGTGGCGCGGTTATTCGTACCACTCACTTGACAGGTTTGACCTCAGATATGGGCGCTGCGATAGGCAACTGGCTGGCAGGACGCCCGATTAACAAGCTGACCTTGGGCTTTCAAGCGATTATTTGGTATTGCTTCTGTGGTGGCGGCGTGGTTGGTGCCTATGCTTATTTTAAATTTGGCTATGCGGCGATGTTTGTGCCAATTAGCATTGTGTTACTGGCCGCATTATTCTATCAAGTTGCTTCAAATCGTCTGCCAGAAAAGCGTGATGATATGGACGATGCCACTCGCGCTTAAGCCTGTTAGCTGTTTAGCGAGTCAGATTGTCTGGCTAATTAGGCTTAAGTTGCTTCATTGGGATTGTGCCTATCAGGACAAAATATTGCGGGTAAATACCTGACGTAGCTCAAAGCTGGTATGCACTTGACTGACGCCTTCAATACGGTTCAAACGGTGCAACAAAAACTCTTCATAGTGCGCCATATCTCGCACCACTACTTTAAGCAAATAATCCTCTGTGCGCCCGGTGACAATACTGCAGCTGACCACTTCTTCAAAGCTTTGAATCTTTTTTTCAAATTGTGCAAAGCGTTCAGCAGTATGTCGGTCCATACTGACTGCGATATACAGTGCTAAGCTGAACCCCAGCTTTTGTGGATTGACCTGAGTGTGGTATCCCATGATGATACCGGCATCTTCTAAGCGTTTGATACGACGTGCGCAGGGCGTGGCAGATAGATGCACCGCTTCAGCGATATCGGTAATGCTCATGCGTGCATCTTGTTGTAATAGCTCTAAAATATGACGATCAGTGGCGTCCATTTCGTATGACTCATGACTTTTGCTAGTCATGGGTTCTTTTTTTGATGATGATTTGGTCATATATGAAGCCTAGAGTTAGTAAATTAGTTAAAAGGGCTAGTATTTAGTAATTAATTAGTGATATTCACTCATTATAGCCTAAAAAAGGACGTTTTTTGCAGGAATATTGTTCTAAAACTTTGATATGATAGTGATAAGTTAAAGAAGTAATGGTTAACAAGCGGCTCGCACTATTATTTAGATTAAATATTCATGTATTTATATTTGATTATTAATAATAGAGTTCAGCTTGCTAAGCGTTATCCAAATAAGCAAAAATAAGTAATTCCATAACCCCTTTACCTACATTTAAACCACAGACAACAGATCAAAGAGGATAGTCCATGAGTCAGGTAGAACCTAAAGTTAAGCCAAAGTTTGATGCGTTTGATTTTCGCAAATATCGTCCTTTTGCGTTTGCACCAAACTTAACCGATCGTACTTGGCCAAACAAAACCATTGAGAAGGCACCTATGTGGGCCAGCGTTGATTTACGCGATGGTAACCAAGCACTGATTGACCCAATGACTATTGATCAAAAAATGCAGTTCTTTAAACTGCTGGTTGATGTTGGTTTTAAAGAAATTGAAATTGGTTTTCCTTCAGCGGCACAAGTCGAGTTTGATTTTGCCCGTAAACTAATCGAAGAAGGTCATATTCCAGATGATGTGACCATTCAGGTATTGGTACAAGCGCGTGAACATTTGATTGAGCGTACCTTTGAGGCGCTTAAAGGTGTTCGTCGTGCAGTGGTACACGTTTATAACTCAACCAGCCGTGTACAACGCGACAAAGTGTATGCTAAGAACTTAGAAGAGATTAAGCAAATTGCGATTAAAGGCGCAAAAATGCTGCAAGACCATGCCGCTAAGCATCCAGACACTGAGTGGGTATTCCAGTATTCACCAGAAAGCTTTAGCCAAACTGAGCCAGACTATGCCATCGAAGTAGTTGATGCGGTCAATGAAGTGTGGAAGCCAGAGGAAGGTCAGCAGGTTATTATTAACTTGCCAGCAACGGTTGAGTCATCTATGCCAAACGTGTATGCCGACCAAGTAGAGTACTTCTGCCGTCATATTAAGAACCGTGAGCACGTCATTATCAGTCTACATACTCATAATGACAGAGGTAGTGCGGTTGCTGCTGCCGAGCTAGGCGTATTGGCTGGCGCGGATCGTATTGAAGGTACGCTATTGGGTAATGGCGAGCGTACCGGTAATATGGACATCATGATTATGGCGATGAACTTATACAGCCAAGGTGTCGACCCAGAGCTTGACCTAAGTGATATGAACCGTATTGTGCAAGTGGTGAGTGAGTGTAATAACTTGCCAGTACATCCACGTCATCCTTACGTCGGTGAGTTAGTGTTTACCGCCTTTAGTGGCTCGCATCAAGACGCGATTAAGAAGTCACTGGATTATAACGAGAAAAACAGCGAAGAGACCAAGAACGTCTGGGATGTGGCTTATCTGCCAATTGATCCGGCACACATTGGCCGCGGCTATCAAGACGTGGTACGCATCAACAGTCAGTCAGGTAAAGGCGGTGTGGCTTACATCCTAAAACGCAACTATGGCTTTAACTTACCACGCTGGATGCAAATCGACTTTAGCCGTGTGGTACAACAAAAAGCGGAAGACGTGGCGCGTGAGTTGAAAAATGAAGAGATCTTGGCCGCCTTTGAAGAGACTTACTTACAAAACAGTGGTTATGAGCTGTTAGATCACAGCGTGAAAAACGTTGGTGGTGAGGTCGAGTTTGACGGTCAAGTGACCTTGCATGGTGAAGAAGTGGCTGTTAATGGTAAAGGTAACGGTCCGCTATCTGCCTTTATCGATGGCGTAGCACGTCATACAGGCAAACAGCTGCATATTATTAACTATGCTGAGCATGCTATTAGTCAGCCAGTACAAAATGCTAAGAGCATCGCTGATGACAATGACGAGACTTCTGACAAAACCAATGCCAGTGCCGCGGCATACATTCAATTGAATGTTGATGGTGAGATTTACTCAGGCATCGGCACGCATACCAGTACGGTATCGGCGATGTTAAAAGGTGCCTTATCAGCACTGTCACAAGCGGTGTAATTAATACACTTGCCACTTGCTGACTCACTACGCTTAAATCTATAACGACAATTATGGTTATTATGAGTATGGTTATAGGTTTAGCATAGAATAAACTATAAGATTTAAATAAATTAAAAAAGGTCTGCGTAATGCAGGCCTTTTTTGTGTTTATCAGTATCTGGCTAGCGCTAACTTTCTTCTATTTAGTGTAATCTGCTTACTAAATCTGGCTGGTTTAATTGACTATAAATGCCTGGAATAGAAAACTTACGCATAAAAAAACGACTTGCCTTAGATTTAAGACAAGTCGTTTGAGTATTAAAGGTTATAAGTTCTAAATTAACGCTCAACTTGGCTAACGTCACGTACCGCACCAGTATCAGCACTAGTGGTCATCGCCGCATAAGCACGTAATGCTGGCGTCACATGACGATCACGGCTCACTGGTTTCCAAGCTTTGCTGCCACGTGCTTCCATTTCTTCACGACGGCGCGCTAATTCGCTATCGCTGACGTCTAAATGGATGCTACGTTTTGGAATGTCGATGTGAATGGTATCGCCTTCATTAACCAGACCAATAGCACCGCCTTCTGCGGCTTCTGGGCTGGCATGTCCGATTGACAAGCCAGAGGTACCGCCTGAGAAGCGACCATCTGTCAGTAGGGCACACACTTTACCCAGACCTTTTGACTTTAAGTAAGAGGTTGGATATAGCATCTCTTGCATGCCCGGTCCGCCTTTTGGACCTTCATAGCGAATAATAACGATATCACCAGCGACCACTTCGTCAGCCAAGATGGCTTCAACCGCCGCATCTTGTGATTCATAGACACGTGCACGACCGGTAAAGGTTAAGATGCTGTCATCAACACCAGCGGTTTTCACCACACAGCCACGCTCAGCGATATTACCGAATAATACTGCAAGGCCGCCATCGGTAGAGTAGGCGTGTTCGACAGAGCGGATACAACCAGACTCACGGTTAACGTCTAAGTTTGACCACGCTTTGTTTTGTGAGAATGCTTGAGTGGTACGCACGCCGCCTGGTGCAGCGATATATAGGTCACGAGCGGTTTGATGATTCGGATGATCAGTATTCATCACATCCCACATTTCAAGTGCTTCTTGTAAGGTCTTGGCGTGTACCGTTGGTAAGTTTGTGTGCAATAAGCCAGCACGGTTTAGTTCGGCTAAGATACCTAACACACCGCCGGCACGATGCACATCTTCCATGTGATATTTTTGAGTGGCGGGTGCGACTTTTGACAGACAAGGCACACGGCGACTTAATTGATCAATATCTGCCATTTTAAAGTCAACTTCGGCTTCATGAGCGGCGGCCAATAAGTGCAAAATAGTGTTGGTCGAACCGCCCATGGCAATATCTAAACTCATCGCGTTTTCAAAGGCTTGTTTGGTTGCGATAGAGCGTGGTAGAACTGACTCATCATCTTGCTCATAGCGGCGCTTGGCCAAATCAACGATGCGTCGACCGGCTTCTAAGAATAGTGCTTCACGTTTGGCATGAGTGGCTAATAATGAGCCGTTACCTGGTAATGACAGACCCAGAGCTTCAGTCAAGCAGTTCATAGAGTTAGCGGTAAACATACCTGAGCATGAGCCACAGGTTGGGCAGGCAGAGCGTTCAATCTGAAGCACATCAGCGTCACTGACATTGTCGTCCGCCGCATCAATCATGGCGTCAACTAAGTCCAGCTTCCGAATCTCTTTGCCATCTTCATTAACTGGCGCATCAAGATTGTGACTTGGCGCTAAGTCTTCAGCCAATACTTTACCGGCTTCCATAGGACCGCCTGAAACGAAGATCACTGGAATATTGAGGCGCATGGCGGCCATTAACATCCCTGGGGTGATTTTGTCACAGTTAGAGATACATACTAAGGCGTCTGCACAGTGCGCATTGACCATGTATTCAACCGAATCGGCGATTAAATCACGGCTAGGCAGTGAATACAGCATACCGCTGTGACCCATGGCAATACCATCATCAACGGCAATGGTATTAAATTCTTTGGCAACACCGCCGACTCTTTCGATCTCACGGGCAACCAGTTGTCCCATGTCTTTTAAATGCACATGACCGGGTACAAACTGAGTAAAGGAGTTGGCAATGGCAATAATGGGTTTGTCAAAGTCACCATCTGTCATGCCTGTTGCGCGCCATAACGCACGGGCACCTGCCATATTACGGCCTGAGGTAGAGGTCTTAGAGCGATATTGCATAGTATTTCCTTTTTACTTTAAAAGACGGACTCTTTGTTATAAGTGGCTTTTTCGGTTAGGGTCTATCGAGCTTTTTAAAACAATATAATCAATTACTATAATTGGTTTGGATAATTAGCTTGGTCTTATATTAAATGATTGGGTTTTTGTTTTTAGCATCTATCGTTTAGCAATAAATAGTTAGTTTTTGATTGCTAGCAATGAGCAAAATTATCATCATCCTCATTGTAACCTATAAACGCTATTTTGGTAAAAGCAAAAATTCTTTGGCAGGTATAAACTAAAATTATGATTTGACTCAGTATTGTGTTATTAGCAGTTAACGATTTCAGACCTTAGGCCAATCGTAATGCAATGGCTTCTGTTAACTGCGGCAATTGCTGCTTTTGTTCCTCTAATAATGCCAATAACGCCAGCGTATACTGAGCGGGCAATACTTGGTAATCTTCTGAGCGCGGTATCTGTAACCACTCATCATCCAAGCTCATAACCAACGGGCGGCTGCCTTTATTTAACACAAAGATATCACCGTAAAAATGCCAGTTTTCCAAGGCTATTTTTAACGCATCTTCTGGGGTATTGCTATAAATTGGATCACGCTGTTTGGCGGTATTGGTAAACTTTAAACGCAGCGCAAGTTGTAATCGTTCACAAAACATCACCAGCGTACCGGTGACTTTTACTTGCCATGGTGTTTTTATCAACTCAGCAGGCAGCTTTAATAGGTCAGCGGCTTCACTGGCATATACTGGCGTTTGAAACTGTTTTAACAAATCAGGAGTGAGCGGATGTGCTGCTTTGACCTCTTCTGATAAGGCATCATAATGATAGATAAAAGGTAGCTTCTCATCTTGAGTGAGGGTTTTATCAATAATCTTACAGTTATGAATCTGCCAAGGGGTTTGCTCATCGCTAATAATCTGATCAAGATGCAGGGTATTGGGATCTGTTAGCAGGGCAGGGTCAGCTTTGACCTCAGTGTTGCTATTGGTGCTGACCTCTGTGTGCGCATCAGTATTATTGCTAACATGAGCGCTAGCGTTTGGCGTTGGGCTGTAAGAGGTATCCGTCATCTGCGGTGTGATCATATAAGGGCTCTGTTTTACTTAATTGATTTTCTTATTATTTTGACTGTTTTTAAATGGCTAGCAAGCGTTTAACTAGACTGGTTTGGTTGTTTCGCTAACGTTTACTGTCTGGCGATCGACGTAGAGTAATGTTACCGGCCTCACGCTGCATAATATTGTGTAGCAAATCATGAGTGGTCTGAAGCTCAGTAATACTGCCTGCGACGATATCGACTTTTTGGGAAGGATTGGGTTGTAAGTCATTAGACGTTTCGTCAGCAGATTCAGGGCTAACTTTATCTAGACTCACAAAGTCGGCCAGTCGTAACATCTGCATGCCAGCATAGCCACAAGGATTGATGGCGTTAAACGCATTTAAATCACAGGTTAAATTAAGCGCAATACCATGATAGCTAAAGCCATGCTTAATTTTAAAACCTAATGAGGCAATCTTACCGAGCATCAGATCATCTTGATTATAAATATAGACCCCAGGCGCATCTTGGCGCGCTTTGGCATAAAAGGTATGGCCATTGGCATCAGGGTGTGATTGCAGGGTGCGATTGAGCACATCTTCAATACTTTGCTCTGCATGCGATACCAAGTCACGCACTGACCAGCCGAGGGTATTTAAATCAATCAGCCAATAAATGACCAGTTGCCCCATCCCGTGCCAAGTGACCTGTCCGCCACGATCGGTTTGAATAATAGGGGTATTGGTCTGCTGCAAGATATGTTCTTTTTTGCCAGCTTGACCTAAAGTATAGACATCATTGTGTTCAACAATCCACAGCTCATCGGGCGTGGTGATGCCTTGCTTTTTTTTATCAATACGCGCCAATGTTTTTTGTAGCATCTCACTGTGCGTGATCTCATAGTCAGCACCAATTAAAGTGCGAACAATCAGGGTATCTTCAAGGGTGTTTTGGGCGGTAGAATTCATAATCGGCTATTGTTTTTTTTGAAAGATATAGCATATCATGAGACTAGAACTGTCGCCATAGTCTAGATCATGTTCTCAATTTACTGTATAAAAATGACAAACAAAAATATCAATAAATAAGGGTTATTAGATGTATAAAAGCACATTAAGCCGAGTAGTGAAAAACAAAAATATCATTATCACTGGTGGCTCAAGTGGTATAGGCGAAAGCACAGCTTATATGCTTGCAGCGGCTGGTGCACATGTTATTTTAATTGCCAGATCTATGGATAAGCTACAGCAAGTGCAGGCGAAAATCAGTGCTTTTTCTGGTAAAGCCAGTGTTTATAGTTGTGACTTAACTGATACGAAAGCCATTGAGAAAACAGTACGTAAGATATTAAAAGAACACAAGCATGTTGATATCTTAGTAAACAACGCTGGGCGCTCGATTCGACGCTCAATCAATGAGTCATTGGATCGTTTTCACGACTTTGAGCGTACAATGGATATCAACTACTTTGGTGCTGTCAAATTAGTATTAGAACTGATGCCTAGCATGCTTAAACGTAAAAAAGGACATATTATCAACATCTCGTCGATTGGAGTGCTAGCTAATACACCTAGATTTTCAGCTTATGTGGCTTCAAAAGCGGCACTTGACGCCTTTAGTCGTTGTATAGCAGCAGAGGTTAAAGGCAAAAAAGTAAATTTAACCTCCATATATATGCCCTTAGTGCGTACGCCGATGATTGCACCAACCAAAATGTATAATTATATGCCAGCGCTAAGCCCTCAAGAGGCAGCAGATCTGGTAGCCAAAGCTATTATCGAAAAGCCGGTCAGTATCTCAAGTAATATGGGACGCTTTGCGTCAGCCACTTATGCCTTAGTGCCTAAGTTTAACTTGGGTATTCAGTCTTTAGGCTTTCGTTTATTTCCTGACTTTAAATCTGCAAAACGCAAGAAATCTAAGCCAAATATCTTGCAAAGAGCTTTTGCACGAATCTTACCGGGCGAGCCACATTAAACCCCTTTCATCTAATGGGCTGTGACTTTAAATTATTGATTTAATACACACTAAAGCTGTGTTTTATGTTATTTTGCTTAAATTAGTTAATGTTCAGTTTGCCTGTTGTATTAGCGGCAAGCGGGCAACTTAAACCTATTTCGTATCTAGCTTAACAATAACAAAGGCTGATCCGAAACTGACTAATTTGCAGCGTATAAAGCAATCAGTAGCGTACCAAGTAACATACCAAAAGGATATTTGTATGAGTCAAAGTATTATCACTACAATTGATCAGTTACAGGCACAGTTTGACCACATGCGGGCATTAAGCCGCAAAAAGCCGCTTAATTCTTGGATTGATAGAGAGGCTTTGCTAGATAGTTTAGAAACCATGTTGGCTAAGAACCAACAAGTTTTCGCCGATGCCATTAGTCAAGACTTTGGTCATCGCAGCCAAGATGAGACCAATTTTGCAGAACTTTTCCCAAGCTTCCAAGGTATTGCCCATGCCAAAAAGCATGGTAAGTCATGGATGAAAACCCGCCGCGCTGGTATCTCAACCCTGTTCCGTCCCGCTTATAATGAAATTCAGCCACAGCCGCTAGGTCTAGTTGGTGTGATTGCCCCTTGGAACTATCCAATCTTCTTATCTATTGGTCCAATGATTGATGCGTTGGCTGCGGGTAACCGTGTGATGATTAAGATGAGTGAGTCGGCTCCGTTATTTGCAGAAGCCTTTGCTCAAGCTGTTGCCAAGCATTTTTCACCTGATATGGTTTCTGTGGTCGTAGGCGATGTTGATATTGCGGTTGCCTTTAGCGAGATGCCTTTTGACCATCTGTTATATACCGGCTCAACCAGTGTTGGCCGCAAGGTGATGGCAGCAGCAGCGCCGAATCTAACGCCAGTGACCTTAGAGTTAGGCGGTAAGTCGCCGGTTGTGGTTTTAGATGACGCTGATTTAGAAAATGTGGTCAATCGCGTTATGATGGGTAAGACCTTAAATGCCGGTCAAACCTGTATTGCCCCAGACTATGTGTTGATTCATTCTTCGCTGCACAGTAAGTTTGTCAAGTTGGCCAAAGAGTGGCTGCTGAAGCATTACCCTAATATTGAGAGCAATGACGATTACACTCGTATTATTAATGATGCACACTTTAAGCGCCTGCAAGGGTACTTATCGCCTTTACCAAAAGAACAAGTGGTGCCATTAACCAATGTGGAAGCAGATGCAGAAAAGCGCTTATTGCCGCCGGTTATCGTCTTAAATCCAGACCCTGAAACCGAAGTAATGCAAAATGAGCTGTTTGCACCTATCCTGCCATTAATTCATGTCAATGGATTGCGTGATGCGGTTGAGTTCGTCAATAGTCGCCCACGTCCACTGGCGTTATACATCTTTGGTGAAGACAATAAAAATATTGATTACGTGCGCTCGCATACCGTTTCTGGCGGCGTTGCAATTAATGAAGTGATTATGCATGTGGCACAGCATGAACTGCCATTTGGCGGTGTCGGTGAGTCTGGGATAGGTGCCTATCATGGCAAGTGGGGCTTTGAGCGCATGAGCCATATGAAGCCGGTATTTGTACAGTCAAAACTGAACGCGATGAGCATTATGCTGCCGCCGTACAGTAATTTGTTTAGAAAAGGCTTAAAGTATTTAACTAAATAAGTTTAATTGATAGTTAGCCAATATGTAATAGCCCTTCTATAGCAGATATATAGAGGGGCTTTTTTTTCATCAGTAACACTTTTTTATTAACAACTGACATTACTAATTTAATCAAAGCAACCAAAACCATAAAAGAGTCGTGATACAAAACAATGATTATAATCAATAACAGCATCAGCTTGAGCGACAATGAAGTAGAACTCAATCCTATGCGGGCACAAGGCGCTGGCGGGCAAAACGTCAATAAAGTGTCGTCTGCTATTCACTTGCGCTTTGATATTCCTGCCTCAAGTCTAAGTGATGAACTTAAACAGCGATTACTAGACACCAAAGACAGCCGCATTACCAAAGAAGGGGTGCTCATCATCAAAGCGCAGCAGCACCGTACCCAAGAGCGTAATAAGCTCGATGCCATTGAGCGTCTCAAAGAATTTATTAGTAAAGGCACTGAGGTCAATAAAACCCGCAGACCAACCAAACCAAGTCGTAATGCCAAACGCAGACGCACCGATAACAAAGTTCAACGTGGCAGGACCAAGGCGTTACGTGGTAAGGTAGATTTAGATTAAAGCGGTCAATAGCTTGCAACCTGATATATGACCGGCTGATAGATAGCAACAATCATAAAAACTCATACTTTAAAATAATAAAATATAGGTATTCCCTTGCGCGCACATAGCTCATCTTCTAGACATTTCTCTAAACCTTTCTCCTTATTAGGCTTAATGCTGTTGTGCTTGTCATTCTGGTCAACCCCAGCCATGGCGGCTTGCGGTGAAGCAGACAGTGCACCGGTTAAGTTTGGCTCACTGACATGGGAGAGTGGTCAATTCATATCTTCGGTGCTGCAAATGATTGCCGAAGACGGCTATGGCTGTGAAACCGAGCTAGTACCAGGTACGGGACCGGCACTAGAGAATGCGCTGTCGCAAAATGACATACAAGTGATTGGCGAGCAGTGGGTTGGGCGCTCGCCAATCATGCAAGAAGCGATTGCAGCAAATAAGGCGGCGGTAATTGGTGATACGTTAGAGGGCGGTGCCACTCAGGGTTGGTATGTGCCCAAATACGTACTGGAAGACAATCCTGGACTAAAAAGCTATCAAGACCTACCCAAATACGCTCATCTGTTTACCGATCCTGAAAACCCGTCTAATGCACGTTTCTTAAACTGTCCAACCGGTTGGACTTGTGAAGTATTTAATACGCATTTACTCAAAAACACTGGTTTGACCAAACCCAATAGTGACGGAGTTAAATTTAATAATGTGCACCCTGGTACGGGTGCTGCGCTAGATGCAGCCATATCGTCCGCCTTTGAGCAGCGCAAACCGCTACTGTTTTATTATTGGCAGCCAACGGGGCTGATGGCCAAATATGACTTTGCCGAAATCCCGTTTGCCAAGCATGATGAGCAGTGCTGGGACAAGCTACTTGATGCCAACAGTCAGACAGATTGTGTGTCAGGTTTCCCTGTATCAAATTTAGGGGTTGCCGTATCCACACCTTTTGTTGAGGGCTATCCTGACTTAGTGGATGCGTTTAAGCAGGTGCAGTTTACGCCAGATACCCTAAACGGTGCTATCTTGGAGATGAGTGAAAACAAGCGTAGCGGGGAGGAGCAAGCCAAGCTATTCTTGCAGCAAAATCCGCAATTATGGCAACAGTGGCTAACCCCTGAGGCCTCACAAAATTTAGCCACAGCGCTGAATGTATCCTTAGAGGGCTCTGCAGCGGATAGTAATGGTAATAACGCTATCAATAGCGATGCAGCCGCCTTTAGTTGGTTCCCAGAGTGGTCCTTTGAAAATCAATTAAATGACTCGCTCAGTTATATTGTTCAAAACTTTGGTGATATCTTTCGCTCGATTAGCCAAGTGACTTTGACCTATTTATTGCTGCCGATAGAACGATTAATGACGGTCGTACCACCTTGGTTCATTATTGGGCTAGTGGCGCTCTTGGGCTGGCTAGCAACTCGTAAATTATGGTTTGCAGCGACCTGCGCGATAGGGCTGTTTTTAATCGGTGCGTTTGGACTGTGGCCAGCGTTAGTACAGACCTTAGCGCTACTGATTGTCTCAGTGATTGTTACCATAGTCATCGGTATTCCGATGGGTATCTTGATGGCCGGAAGCAATCGTTTGCGCCGTATCGTCACCCCAGTGCTCGATGTGATGCAGACCATGCCAAGCTTTGTGTATCTCATTCCAGTATTGATGTTGTTCGGTATCGGTAAAGTACCCGCCTTATTTGCAACCGTTATCTATGCTTTGCCGCCGTTAATTCGCCTAACCATGCTGGGTATTAAGCAAGTGCCGCATGAGATGGTTGAGGCTGGCCGCTCTTTTGGTAGTAATCATAAGCAGCTATTAATTTGGATTAAATTGCCGCAAGCGCTGCCCAGTATTATGGCCGGTATTAACCAAGCAGTAATGATGTCGCTGTCGATGGTCGTATTGGCATCTATGATTGGTGCGCCAGGACTTGGCGAGGATGTGTTGCAATCGATTCAGACGCTAAATATTGGTCAAGGATTGCAGGCAGGCACAGCGATTGTGATTATGGCGATTATTATTGACCGCATTACTCAAGCCTTTGGTCAAGGACGACGCGCGCGTGATGAGCTACGTCATCATAATAAAAACTAGACTGTTTAAGCATAAAACAAGTTAAGCCTAAAACAAGCTAAAAATCAGACGATAAAAACAACTTAATTTATTGATAAAAAGAACACCGCTATGAGCCACATTCGATTAGAAAACGTCAGTAAAGTCTTTGATGTCAGTCCCAGTGAAGCTGCGCAAGCGCTAAAGCTTTTGCAGCAAGGCATGAGTAGTAGCGAGCTGCGTGAGCAAACCGGCTATTCGGTAGGGCTATATAATATTAATCTTAGTATCGAGGCCGGCGAGCTGCACTGTGTCATGGGGCTGTCAGGCTCAGGCAAATCAACCTTGATTCGCCATATCAATCGCTTAATTGACCCCACAGAGGGCAAGATTTGGATAGACACTCAGCATAGCGCAGGCACGCCTGATTATCTAGACAGTGCTGAGCAATTAGCCGATCAGCCCAATGTGATCAATGTGCTCAGTCTCAGCGATAAGCCGTTACAGCAGTTTCGTCAAAACAATGTCAGTATGGTGTTTCAGAATTTCGGTCTGGTGCCGCATATGACGGTGATTCAAAATGTGGCTTACGGGCTTAGAGTTCGCAAAATGCGCAAATCTGAGCGCCATGAGATCGCACGGCATTGGCTCAATGAAGTCGGTTTAGAGGGTGTAGAGAATAGCTACCCCGATGAGCTTTCAGGCGGTATGCAGCAGCGTGTGGGCTTGGCACGAGCACTCGCAGTGGATACGCCGATTATCCTAATGGATGAGGCGTTCTCAGCGCTTGATCCGTTAATACGCGGTCAGTTGCAAGATCAATTACTTGAGCTACAGCACAAACTGAACAAAACCATCGTGTTTATTACCCATGATATTGATGAAGCGGTTAAGCTTGGTAGCCGCATTAGTATCTTAAATGGCGGTCGTCTGGTACAAACCGGCACACCGCAGCAATTGCAGGACAATCCTGCTGATGCCTATGTTGAGCGCTTTATGGTAGCCAGAGGGTAGAGGTTGTAGAGGATAGCGTACGTTTCTGAGGGTTGGCTAGCTAGTAGGCAACGATTTATATGACGTACGGAAACAGCATAATAATCACTGCAAACTCTATAAACTATTGACTACAGATAGGTTGCAATACGATGAAAACACTTTGCAAATATAAAAAGCATCACATACTGCACAGCTATCTATTAAAGTTACCCAAGCCTTTGGGACAAGCTTTTGGTAAGTCTGACTTCTATACACCCGCTCAGGTCAGGGTTTGTCTTGGTCAAGCTAAGTTAAGCGCCAGTTATGATTATTATGCTTATGCCATATTTTGTGAACAGGTGGACTTTGACGTTTATATGCAATCACAGGATTAGCACTCAAGCTCAACACTGGATAAGCGCCTAAGTTATAAGACGCTGCGTCAAGAGATTGTTGAGATGTTCTTTCATGGTAATAGTTTATTTAGAATGCAGCATATTGAGCGACTAGACCTCAGAAACAGTGCTTTACCCCCAGGTATCGAAATCAATGAAAACGTTAATGCGTAATCCTAGCAAATGTTCTGCCCTAACACATTTCTTTAGCTTACTGGCTTAGCTTGTATTCTTACCTTATCAAGCCCTCTTTAATACTATATATCATATCCTTCAATACTCCATTTCAGAACTCCATATCTATAAATTTCATTAATTTTGAAATTGAACCGCTTAAGAAGGTTTCATTTTTGTTGTAAATTCTATTGCAAATACATATGATAATGATTATCATTTAACTGTTAGCGCTAGCAATAATATATTAACAAAGGCAAACGTAATATTAACCTTCAATCACAGTGGAATAACAGATGGCTGTATATCAATTAGAGCAGTTAGATAATAATAACTATGTCGGCAATTTAACTCATCCAATCAAAACTCGGTTGGGTGACCATAAATTTTCAAGACATAATTTTTCAAGAAATGCGTTAAGTGTTTTAGTTAGTATTTTCATGATACAAAGTGCTTATGCGGCCAATACAGCGGATGAAGAGGTGAGGCCGCATATTGAACTTGAAACCACACAGATTAATGTGAAAAGGACACCAGCAGCCACATCAGCCACTGAAGATGTTAAAACCAATAAACAGATTGTCGACAATCAAATAGACAGTATCCAAGATTTAGTGCGCTATAACACAGACATCAGTGTTGCTGAGATTGGGCGTTATGGTAATAAAGGCTTTGCTATCCGTGGCGTCGATGGCAACCGAGTGGCGTTAAGCTTGGATGGCGTTAGCTTGCCAGACAGACAGGTCAATGAAGTATTCACTCGCTATGGAAAAATGTATGAAGGGCGCTTTAGTCCAGATGTCGAGATATTATCTGAATCTCGTATTCAAGTAGGTGCAGACTCGTTTCAGTCGGGTAGTGGTGCCGTGGGTGGCTCAGTCAATTACAAAACAAAAGATCCTAGTGACTTAATCGAGCCTGACAAGCAAATAGGCGGCTATGCCAAATTGGGTTATAGCGATAGAAATGAAGAGTTTTCTAAAGCAATGGGCTTGGCAGGACGCAATGATAAGTTCGAGGCTATCATTAATTATGTACGTCGTGATGGACATGAGTTAAAAAACCATCAAATGAAAAAATTTGATTCAGCTAAGTTGGATCCTGCTTATAGTTTCCGTGAGGATGACGACTACTATAATACTTATCCAGGAGAGTCTCCGTTACCCGATCCATTAGATTACAAAACAGAGGCTGCCATTGCTAAGCTTTATATGCATGTCAATGATGATCATAGAATTGGGGTGCAAGGCATTTATCAAAAACGAGAAAGTTTGGCCAATAACTATTCAACAACGACAGAGGACTTTACTAACCCACCTGCCAAATTGGGTAGAGACAGCAGTGAGCTTAAAGGTGCCGGTATAAACTATCGTTATGCGCCATTACAAAGTGACTATATTGATGAGATTAAGTCAGACATCAGTATGCAACAAATTGAGTCTATTGCGCGCACTGAGATTCATAGACACAGAGATGGTAGTTATAGCTGGGATCAAATTGATACCCGCCCTCAAAAAGATAAAGTAAAACAAATCAGTATTGACGCTAAGCTATTACCGATTGAGACAGATCGTTTTGGTACTCACAGTATTGGCGTTAACACCAAGTATGCGACTGTCGATCATGACTTGTTGTTACATGCCAAAAGTAAAAACTATGATTGGTATTCTGATAACTATACGATAGGTAAGTGGGATACATTTATTGGTCCTGCGGTCAAAACCAATGTGTTTAATCTGTCCATATCAGATTCTATTAAGTTAACCGATAAGTTAAGAGCCACTTTAGGCCTACGTTATGATAATTATAACTTTAAGCCGCACATGACAGACGCTCAGCTTAAGTCAATTGAGCATTATAGCGGCGAGGCTGCGGTCAAACAGTATTATGCAAATGGTGACTTTGAAAAAAAACGTCGGATGGATAACGTAGGTGGCATGATAGCGCTTAATTATAAGTTCACCCCACATTGGCAGGTCGGCTACAAATACTCAACCGGCTTTATGGTGCCTTCTACCAGTCAGATGTATTCAGCATTTGAAATCTTAGGCAATAAGCTCACCCCCAATCCTAACTTGGATCCTGAACAATCGAAAAACCATGAGCTAACCTTAGCCACTGATTATGATACCTTTAGTACCAGCTTGACTGGGTTTTATACCGATTATGATGACTTTATTCAGTTTTCTAATTATCCCGCTCCAGGTAGGTGGCCGGGTTCAACCATTAACTTAATTGGTGCACAAAATATAGGTAAAGCGAAAACCTATGGTGCCCGTCTAGGCGGCACATGGGATATCTCAGAGATAGCAGATATCGCAGGCAGTTTGAAGCTATCTGGCAATGTGAGCTATGCCAAAGATAAGACCGACAAAGGTATTAATTTATTAGCGACACAGCCCCCTGGCGCTCAGTTAGGGGTTCAATATGAGTCAGCCGCTAAAGACTATCAGTTGAATGCCAGTATGAGTTATATTGGCCGCAAAAAAGCAGGCGATGCCAAGGTTTTTGCAGAAACCAATCGAAATCCTTACAGTGATCCGATCTACGGTATCGTTCCATTTGATTTGATTGAACATTCCAAATCTAAGTTGGTTTACGATGTGTATGGCAGCAAAAAGATTCGCGATAATATTAAGTTATCTGCTGGTGTTTATAATGTATTTGACGCTAAATATATCCCATGGAGTAATTTGCGATCATTAGCAGAGTTTAGTCTAAATACCATGGTGGGTAACGACGGAACCGGTATTGAGCGTTATACAGCGCCAGGACGTAATTATAAAGTAGGGCTGACTTATGAGTTTTAGTGGCTTATAGTTAGAGAAGTCTAAAATGGTTACAAGGCAACCGAGCGCAAGTACTACAAATGTAGGCTTAACGAGGTTAACACCGTAACCGTTTAGTAATTCGCAGACTATAACCTAACCAGTACACTAGTCAACTGACAATAAGTCGTGCAAAACAAATCATATGAAACTGAATGTTATAAAAAAGGCCAGACTGTAATAATCTGGCCTTTTTTCCTCTCTATTTTTACGTCCACTAACTATTTATACTTACTAACCATCAGGCAGGCGAGACATCCAGATAGCCGTAGCAACACAAATTACTGATGTTAGCCAAGCCAGCCATTGTAAGTTATTTGATAGGCGGTAAAACAACATGCCACAAGATAAGCTCATCATCGACCAGGCCAAATACTTTGCTCGACGAGGAATGGCGCGATGTTGTTGCCAGTTAATCACCATATTGCCAAAGGTTTTGTGGTTTATCAGCCAGTGATGAAATTTAGTAGATCCTTTTGCCCAGCAGGCTGCGGCAAGCAAAATAAAAGGTGTGGTTGGTAATACCGGTAAAATGATACCGATGACACCAGTGATGAAAAAAACGCCTCCCAATATAATAAATGAATAGCGCAATAAGCGATTACGATAAGGCTTGCTGACAGCGGCTGATGATTTTAATTTAGATTGATTAGAACATGATCGCATCATAGTGGGAGACATAATTTGATTAAAATTTAAGTATTGGTATTAAATAATGCCAAATATTTTAACATAAATGATAATCATTATCGTATATATTATATAGAGTGGTGCGAAATTAATTGATTAAATTGATTAAATTTAACACTCATCACAAAAACCTCTTTGCAATCAGCGTCAACAGTCGCCATTATAGGGATATAGCCCAAAGCTTATAATTTAAATTCGCTTATGTAAATAGCCTAAGCATATAAGGTAACACGCTCATGTCAAAATCAGTCAATATTCAAATGCACCCTCAACTTAAACGGATGACATTACTCACCGGATTTATCATCGCCAGCAGCAGCTTATTGCCTGCCTGCGGTAATGTGAATTCAGATAATAGTGCCAAACAAACCATGCAGTCCTCCAATACGGGTGTAACCGACAGTCGTGACATGTTGCCAAGCGATGTGCTTAATCAATTAAACGGATTGCCACAGCTGACGAAAGGGTTAGGTGAGTCTGGTACAGATGTGTTAGACCCCAATAAACCAACCTTGGTTAAGCTGTGGGCGAGCTGGTGCCCCCTGTGTTTGGGCACGCTTGAAGAAACTGAAACTTGGCGTAAAGATGCGGCTTTTTCGGGGCTTAATGTGGTGACTGTGGCGAGTCCCGGTCATCTTAATGAAAAAGACGAAGCTGATTTTACTCAGTGGTATGCCGGCGTGCAGAGCGATTATCCAAAGCTTCCGGTATTAATAGATAATTCAGGCAGCCTGATTAAACAGCTTGGCGTGCAGGTGTATCCAAGTTGGGCGATTCTGGATAAACAGGGCAATCTAGTACGTCTGATTAAAGGCAATCTAACCGAAGAGCAGGCTTACGCCTTAGCAGAAAACGCTAGTAATGACTTCGCAGACCTTAAAAACAGCAAAGCTAAACCGGCTCAAGCAGGGGTTGACTCTAGCCAAAGTGCTAAATCAGATACGCCTAACAACAAAAACGGTGTCTATTACAATTCAGATGGCGCACCGATTAATACCAAGACCATTTACTTGGCCGGCGGCTGCTTTTGGGGATTAGAAGCCTATATGGAGCGAGTTGATGGGGTAGTGGATGCCATCTCAGGCTATGCCAATGGCAATCCAAGTTTGACCGACCCAAGTTATGAACAAGTGATTGCTGGCTCTGGGCATGCTGAAACAGTTAAAGTAGTCTATGACGCTGATAAAATCGATTTAGAGACAGTGTTAAAGTACTACTTACGTGTTATCGATCCGACTAGCCTAAATAAACAAGGCAACGACAGAGGCGTACAGTATCGCACTGGTATCTATTACACCGATGCGAGCGATAAAGCAGTGGTTGAGCAAGCGCTACAATCGATTGAATCAAAGTACAGTAAGCCGATTGTGGTTGAAAATAAGCCATTACAGAACTTCTCATTAGCTGAAGAATATCACCAAGATTATTTGGCTAAAAACCCTAATGGTTATTGTCATATTGATTTAAGTCTTGCTGATGATAAGTTACAGTCGACGAGTAAAACGGTTAAGCTTGCTCCTGCCAATACTGTCGCTGAAGCATTAAATCCAAAGCGTTATGCTAATTTTGATAAAAATGCGTTAAAAAATACACTGACCAAATCGCAGTATGAGATTACTCAAAAAGCGGGCACTGAACGTGCCTTTAGCCACGAATACGATCATTTATTTGCGCCAGGCATTTATGTCGATGTGGTCAGCGGTGAGCCGTTATTCTTATCGACGCATAAATATGATTCTGGCTGCGGCTGGCCAAGCTTTTGGCAGCCGATTGCACCTGATGTGATTACTGAGCACAAAGATACAGCGTATAATATGGTGCGCACTGAGGTGCGCTCTCGGGTGGCCGACTCGCATCTAGGTCATGTGTTTAATGATGGTCCAAAGGATAAAACCGGACTGCGCTATTGTATTAATGGCGGTGCGTTACAGTTTATTCCGGTAGATAAGATGCCACAATCTGGCTATGGCGTGTTTGTTGATCAGGTCAAAAGATAGGCTAAAAAAAGAAAGCCCCTCATAGCGCATGGTTAATCTATAAAAACGATAAGATATTGATTTATGAATTTTCGCTTTAAACGTTTGCACACCGACTCACTGTTAGTGTTGTCGGTCTTTATTGTTGCCTCATGCGGCTTGGCTTATGAGTTAATTGCCGGCGCGCTGGCAAGTTATGTGCTCGGCGATTCGGTGTTACAGTTCTCGACCATTATCGGTACTTATCTGTTTGCGATGGGCATTGGCTCGCATTTGTCCAAATATGTGCCTGAAGATAAGGTGCTACAGCGCTTTATCGAGATTGAGGTTCTGGTTGGCTTAATCGGCGGTTTGTCTGCTATTTTCCTATTTTTGGCCTTTGCTTGGCTGCCAACTTTCAAGACCATTTTATATGCGTTGGTCATTTGTGTTGGTACGTTAGTGGGGATGGAAATTCCGCTGGTGATGCGCATTTTAAACTCACAAAAGCAAGCGTTCCATGAGCTGGTGAGTAAGGTGCTGACCTTTGATTATCTAGGCGCATTGGTGGTGTCATTATTATTCCCACTGGTGTTAGCCCCTATGTTGGGGCTGGCTCGATCTGCGGTGCTATTTGGTATCTTAAACGTGTTAGTTGCCGGTTGGACAGCGTGGCATTTTTATCCCAAAGTTGCGGTGCTGACTACCCAAGGCCTAAGTGCTAATGAACAAAAGCAGCAGCGTGCGACACATGCCAAGATAAGAGATCGGCTAATAGTGCGTATATTGGTCGCTATGGTGCTATTGTTAGCTGGCCTGCTGTTTGCTGATCGTTTAGTGAGTCTTTCTGAACAAAAAATCTTTAAAGCACCGGTTATTTTTGCGACCAACTCACCGTATCAGCGCTTGGTAGTGACAGAAAAAAGTGGTCATTTACAGCTGTTCTTAAACGGCAACCTGCAGTTTTCAACGCGTGATGAATACCGCTACCATGAAGCTTTAGTGCACCCAATTATGCAACAGTTACATCAAGGCATAAGTGCCTCTAAGCCTGACTTAAAAGTACTTATCTTAGGCGGCGGTGATGGGATGGCAGCACGTGAGGTATTAAAGTACGATAGCGTTCAGCAAATTACCTTAGTTGATTTAGATCCTAAAATGACGGAGTTTTTTGCCAATACGCCACGCTTTAAGACCCTTAATAAAAACTCACTTAATGATCCAAAAGTAAACGTCATTAACGCCGATGCTTATAAATGGCTAGAGGATAATGACGAACACTTTGATGCCATTATCATCGATTTGCCAGATCCGTCACAATATAGCTTGGCTAAATTGTATTCGGAGTCGATGTATCATTTGGTGCAACAACACCTCAATGCTGAGGGGCTGATAGTGGTACAATCAACTTCACCTTATTATGCGCCTCGCTCGTTTTGGTCGATTAATAAAACCTTGCAATTGACCGGTTTTAAAACCACACCGTATCATACTTACGTGCCATCGTTTGGTGAGTGGGGCTTTATTGTAGCCAGTGCTGGCAAAGTGTTCGAAGCACCAACTGCTTATCAGGTGCCGGTACGATATCTAACTCCTGAAGTCAGTCGTGAGATGTTTGTATTCGCACCTGATATGCAGCCGATAGAGGTTGAGCCCAATACTTTAGACCGTCAGATATTGGTGCATTATTATTTGCAAGATTGGTCGGATGAGTAGGGTAAGAGCAGCCTAGGATAGAGATAAAATAAAACAAGTTAAAACAGTATGTTAATAAAAAATAGTATACAGTACAGTAAACCATTTCATTATAGCCAGTCTACCTAAAAGTATCACAATCAATAAGTAATCAATGATAAATAGCCACAATAATGCCCGTCCCGCTGATCTTAATCCACGTAGCCCATTAAATGGTAAGCATATACTGGCAGAATTTTGGCAGTGTCAATGTGCGCCCGAGCTATTGACTGAGATTGAGCCGCTACTGACTAAGTTGACGCAAGCCGTGGCCGATGCCGGTCTAACCTTAGTGGGGCATGCGGTGCATCAATTTCAGCCTATTGAAGATGCTGAGATAGCTACAGACAAGATATCAGTAGAACCAGTAAACAAGACAGTGCAAGTGCAAAGTAGCGGTGTTACTTTAACCCTATTATTGGCCGAGTCGCATCTTTGTTTACATACCTGGGGTGAGCACAATAGCGTCACTTTAGATGTGTATGTGTGCAATGTCACTCAAGATAATAGTGATAAGGCACAAGCATTATTTACTGCATGTGTTGATATCTTTGCGCCAAAGCAGCAGCACGTAAATCAGGTCATACGTCAGCATCAACCGGTGGCAGCCATCACTCAATAGGCTATTCAAAGGGTCTAAATGAAGGCAGCGAAGGGCTTAATATTGATAAAAATAGTTATTAGCTGTCAAACATGGTGAGTGCTGTTGGTTGTGGTTGCTAATGTAAGAAAGGCAGTGTTAAGCTGTACCGATAAATCATTTATTTACTGATGATATTTCATATTAAATCGACTCATAACAAGTAAAAAATCTAGGATATCATTCATGCAAAATTTTGCTGATTTGCAGACCGAGCTACTTTATTACGCCATCTACTTTGGCGGCGGCGTGGTCATGCTACTTGTATTTTCCATCATTTATATGGCCATTACCCCATACAATGAAATTGCGCTGATTCGTAAAGGCTCAGGTGCTGCGGCACTTAGTTTTGGCGGGACCATTATAGGGTTTTCACTGACGCTCGCTGCCAGCGCCATTTATAACACGGGCTTTATCGCCTTTTTAGTGTGGAGTGCGGTCGCTATGATTGTACAAATCATTGGCTATTTCATTATGGTATCTATCATTGGCGATGTGCCTGAGCATATTAAAAGAAATAACTTAGCGGTTGGTGGGCTGATCGGTATCAGTGGCTTGGTACTGGGTATTATTAACGCCGGTATTTTGTCTTAACACAGTTTTATAGAGGTCTGAAAAAGGTTTTAGAGGGCTATATTGTTTAACCGCTTAACCTACCTTATTCGAGCTGACATAGCCAAGCTGACACAAGCCTGTTTATCCTAGATGCGTTAATTAAAAAATAATTACTTTCGAAAACAGATGCTTAAGAAGCTAATTGATTAAGAAGACATCTAATCAAGAAAACAATTAAAAAGACAGTTAACTGGTTCATCAAAAAACAGCTATAAAACATAACAGTAAATTCACTCATAACTGGCTTAACATCGTTAAAATAGTGCATTGTTAAAATAGTTAAACCAAACACTTACAATCAAAACTATTTAAATCAAACATTTGAATTATAAAAAAGGACAACACCATGGGTATTAGAAGTTTTATTAAAAAGCAATTTATTGATGCCATCGAGTGGGATTGGCAAGATGACGACGTTTTAATGTGGAAGTTCCCGATGGCGGATAATGAAATCCAAAGTGGTGCTTCATTAACCGTACGTGATGGGCAAGTGGCGGTATTTATTAACGAAGGTCAAATCGCCGATATTTTCACTGCAGGGCGTTATGAGCTGACAACCGAAACCTTACCGGTTATGACCAACCTAAGAAACTGGCGCATGGGTTTTGACTCACCTTTTAAATCAGACGTGCTGTTCTTTAGCACTCGTTTGCAGCAAGGTCGTAAGTGGGGCACCACTCAGCCAGTAACCGTTCGCGATTCTGAATTTGGTATGGTGCGTCTACGTGCCTTTGGTATGTATTCATACAAAATCAATGATGTGGCGCAGTTCTATCAGACCATTACTGGTATGAATGACAGCTACCGTGCAGAGCAAATCGAGCCGCAACTACGTAACTTAATCGTTTCTGATTTGGCATCAGGCTTGGGCCAAAGCCAAGTTCCGTTTATCGATTTAGCGGCAAACCAAGGCCTGATGGGCGATGAAGTTAAAAAAGAGCTACAGCCTGATTTTGCTAAATATGGTTTATCAATAGAATCATTTGTGGTCGAAAACGTATCATTGCCTGAAGCGCTGCAACAGACCCTAGATAAGCGCATCTCTATGGGTATGATTGGCGATATGGATGCCTATACTCGTTATCAAACAGCAGAAGCGATTCAACATGCAGCTAAAAACGAAGGCGGTATGGCAGGAGTAGGTGCGGGTCTAGGTGTCGGCATGAATATGGGTCAGGTGATGAGTGAGGCAATGACACCTCGTACTCAGCAAGCCCAGCCTCAACAAGCTCAACAGCCACAGCAGCAAAGCCAACAGTCTGCAACTACTGAAGCTGCAGGTGCCACTGACTTTACCGCTAAGCTGAGTCAATTAAAAGGCTTATTAGACCAAGGCTTAATCAGTCAAGCTGACTATGATGAGGCCAAAACCAAGATCCTAACTCAACTGACTCAATGATAGATAATAATCGTCCTCCGCAACCACCACAGCCTGATTCGGTAAAGCCTAAGTTACCTAGTAACTTTGAGGTTCTCACCTTCAGTGCCCCATGTCCATCATGCGGTGCACCGGTTGAGTTCGCTTCACCAGGCTCTGTAATGGCAGTATGTGAATACTGTCAAACCACAGTGCTGCGTGATGGAAAAGCATTAAAAGCGCAAGGTAAGCAGTCGCTTACTATTGAAGATTACTCGCCATTGCAGATAGGCAGTGTCGGTCGCTTCGAGGGCACTGATTTTGCCTTAATTGGCCGAGTGCAACTGCGTTATAGCCAAGGCGTGTGGAATGAATGGTATGTGCAGTTTGCAGATGGGCGTAATGGCTGGCTAACCGAAGCGTTAGGTCAGTATAGCCTGACTGTCGGTGCTAGTGAGGCGACAGGCTTGCCGACTTATGATGCGCTCAGTATTACTGATCGTGTCGACTATGAAGGCATCTCTTACTCGGTCAGTGACAAGCGTGAAGCAACGGCCATTGCTGGTGAAGGTGAGTTACCGTTTGTGGTCGGTAAAGGATGGCAGACTTGGGGCATCGATGCTCAGTATAAGCGTCAATTTATTACCCTAGATTATGCGGAAAACGGGCCTCAAAGTGCACCTATGGTGTATCACGGTCAAGTGGTACAGTTAAACGAGCTGTCGATGCAAATGCTTAAACAGGCGCATCAGGTCAGCGAGCAGGTTAATACATCTGGCGCTGCTGCTTTTGGTACCGATAGTGGGTCAGCCTCTAGCAGTTCTGACAATAGCAATGCTGAAGTCGTCATTACCAAGATAGACTGCCCAAACTGTGGTAGTCCCATTCCGTATGTGCAAGGTGCGACCGAGTATTTATTCTGTCCTAGCTGTCACAGTGAAGTTCAAATCACTGGCAGTAAAGCCGATCTCATCAAAATGCACTCTACTATGCAGCATTTTGATTCAAGCCTGCCTCTAGGTGCCAAAGCACGTATTGATAGCACGGATTTGATCGATATCAGTGAGGTATCCTTGTCTGAAGACGAGGTTGACTCACGGCTTGCTGCACACGCTTATCATGATTATATCGTTATCGGTATTATGCATCTTAACGAGGTCGGTGAGTATGCCTCGTGGACTGAATATTTGCTGTATAGCTTAACTGATGGCTTCTTATGGCTATCAGAAGAGTCGAGCGGCTGGTATGCTGCACGCGTGCTTAGCGAAATGCCAGTCACTGAGCCTGGGCAGCTGATTTATAACGACAAACGTTGGCGTCAAGTTGACTCTGGCTATCGCAATCGTGTGGTGTTTGCGATGGGTGCCTTTAACTGGCAAGTGAAGACCGATGACAGTGACCTGCTGATTGATTATGTCAATGGCGATGAGTTAATTACTTCTGAGCAAACAGAGCGTGAAATCACTTATACCCATGCTAAGCCAGTAGATGACAGTAAGCTACAGCAGTGGTTTGGCCAGTATCTATCAGTGCCAAACGATGATGAAGCGAATGCAGCATTTGCTCAGCCTGGCAGCTTAAAAAAGATGCTGCAATGGCAGTTGCTTTCGCAAGCATTGATTTATTTTATATTCAATGGTTCATTAATTGTGGCCATTATTGGCGCCATTATTATTTATCTGGTGTATTTCAAAGGCAGTGAAAGTGCTAAGCAAAAGGCTGATGTAGAGACCATTACCGGACCGTTTCATTATCATACTGCTGGCGTTCAAGGCTTTGCCATTGTAGTAATCGTGTTGTCGGCATTACTGAGTGTCATTATTGGTAATACCGCAGCGCCATCAGCGACTGGACCTAGCTCAACGCCCGAAAATACTGAAAATACCGAAGAAGCTCAAGGCTCACGCGGCGGTGGCATTATTATTATCCCTGGCGGTTTTGGCGGCGGTAGTAATAACAGCAGTAGTGGCAGTGGCCGCACAGGCTATAGCTCAGGCGGCTCACATAAATAGGAGCGGTTTTTTAGAATTGCTGTTTGAGTATTAGTAATTAGTAAAAGTTGAATAGATCAATGGACGGCAAGTAAAGCTGATGTCTGTTGATCTGACTCCTAATAGCCTCATATCTGTCTAGCCTAAAGCTTGTTTGCAAGCTTGTGCTAAGTAGGGGTCTATAGTGTCTTGATTGAGTAACCATTGCAAATAACCTGCGCCATCGGCAGTGGCTGCCACATCTGTAATGGCTTGGCCTTTATATTTACCAAAGCTAAAGTGGGTCGGTATACGTGCCAGCTCACTAAATTGATATAAGCTCGCCATATCAGTAATCACATGACCTTGGCTTTTTGCCAATTCAATTAAGCTGCCTAGCACCAGCTGAGTAAAATAAATATCGTATTCAGCGGCATGTGCTTCTTTCGCCTGCTCACGCGCAATGGTCGGATGGAAATAATACAGCAGCGCGACTAGGGTATGACTGTCTAAGGTTGGCAACAGATAGTTAGACATGGCCTTAGTGCAGATCAACTTTGGTGTATGTGTCACACCGGCATTTTTTAACACCTGCATGTCAAAATCGATGTTGTGACCGATTAAATATTGAACTTTGCTTGGCAATCTAAAATCAGTATGCGGCGTCTCATTGACCACATCTTCATCACAGATATGTGAGGTTGCCATAGCACCTAAGCTTATCGGCTTTAAAGGATTAAAGCGTTTTGATCTCGGCGCCTGAATGACAATGACCTTTCCCTCTGCATCGATATCCACGATAGAGTAGGCTGCCTCAGTCATGTGCGGTTCATTTAGGCCTGTGGTTTCTGTATCTAATATATAGGTGGTCATTGTCTGCGCTCAAAAATAAAATGACAGAATAACAACTTCTCTTAAAAAATTAAAGCTGTAACCCAATTCGTATTCCAATCAATGACATAACCTTTGTTATCAGTTGTCATCAGTGGTTGTTATTTAGATTAGTCATTTAGATTAGAACAATAAGAAAATTTTTAAACAGCCATATAAAAAAGACCCCATAATGTTGACTTATGGGGTCTTGCGGTTTTGATTGGCTAAATCTAACGATTAACCAAGCTGAGTTGATTGGGTATCCATGCTTTGTGGATGGGTTTTATCACCCAAAATCTTATTACCGACCACGCCAGAGGTAATTGAACCACTGACATTGACTAAGGTACGCATCATATCAATCAACGGCTCAATAGAGATTAACAAACCTGCCAGCTCTAGCGGCATGCCTAAAGTTGATAGAACGATAATGGCCGCAAAGGTAGCACCGCCACCAACACCTGCCACACCAAACGATGCAATCATTGATACCCCAACCACTGAGGCAATAAAGGTCATTGACCAAGGATCAATACCCATAGTCGGTGCAATCATCATTGCTAACATCGCAGGGTATACGCCGGCACAGCCATTTTGACCAATGGTTGCGCCAAATGAGGCAGAGAAGTTAGCAATCGGTTTGGTAATACCAAGTTTGTTAACCTGCGCATCAATGTTTAATGGAATCGATGCCGCAGAACTGCGTGATGTAAAGGCAAAGGTCAGTACCGGTGCAATCTTCTTAAAATGAGCAATTGGTGAGCGACCGGTAAGCGCAATGATAATGGCATGTACGATAAGCATGATAAATAAAGCGACGTACGAAGCCACTAAGAATTTAGCCAATTGCCAAATAGCATCGGCATCAGTGGTGACAATAACTTTCACCATTAACGCTAAAATACCATAAGGCGTTAAACGAATGATCAAACGTACCAACGCCATCACCCAACTTTGAAGCACGTCAATACCACGTAAGATGGTTGCGCCTTTTTGCGGGTCATTTTTGTTGACCGTCAATGCCGCAATACCCAGTAAGCTGGCAATGACTACTGCAGAAATCATCGAAGTGCTGGCAAGACCAGCAAAAGTGCCGCCGATACTGGTTGGAATAAAGCTCAATATTAAGCCTGGGATGGTTAAGTCAGCCACTTCACTGCTGCTTTCAATCATGCTTTGACCACGTGCGACTTCCATCTCGCCGGCCACAATGGAGCTGGCATCTAAATGGAATAAATTGGCAATAATAGCGCCGTCTAGCGCAGCAATACCGGTAGTAATCAATAAGGTGCTGATAATCCAAAAGCTCATCGAGCCAATCATAGACGCTTTTTCCAAGCGTGCAATGGCTGCCAATATCGAAATAAATACCAGCGGCATGGCAATCATTTTTAATAAATTGACATAGCCAACACCGACAATATTAATCCAAGGTAGCAAGTCATCAGTATTGATGTTTAATACCGAAAGCACCAATCCATAAACGACACCTAAGAATAAACCCAAAAACACACTATAACTTAGCGAATCACTTTGACGGTGATATCGCCATAATCCATACAGTAGGGCAATAAAAATTGCTACCAGCAATACGAGTACCATGACAGACTCCGTTAATTTATTAATCAGCAAACAAATGGTTTTGAAGCAGTTGTTTTGAAAAAATGACTGTAAAAAAAGATGACTGATGTTAATGAAAGCGAATTGAACAGAAGGTTAGCTCAAATAGACCAAAAGGTCTATCGATGAAATCAGCTGTTGATATTCTTATTGGTTATAACTATTGAAACTAATAATTTGCCAATAGTATACCCCTAAACAGAGATATTTGATGGCGTTTTAACCGTCAACCTCAAGGCGTTCGAGCCTAATTTTATGATTATCCGTCTAAGTGGCTGGTTTAAGAGACTCACTTTGTATAACACTAATTTGGCGCATTAAGCCAAAACACTGAGCTTTGAAATACTGCATTTTTGAACTAAAAGTAGTATCAATAGGTTGACCACATTATTCAGTTGTTATAGACTATGTATCACTGTACTAGAACACAAATACATTAGCCAAGCGCACACAACTTACTCAAATATTTTTATAGCAATACGCGACTGATAGTGGTACGCAACAAGGCTAAACCATACAAAATAGGGCTCAGACATGACACAAATCGTAAATAACTATGGCTTACACCCAACAACACTGCCTAATAATCAAGGTCTATATGGTGAGTTTGGCGGTAAAATTGGACATCCACAATTAGCCAAAGCATTGGATGAATTAGAAGTGGGCTTCCACGAAATTATCAAAAATAAAGATTTTATCGCTGAGATGAAGCGACTGCGTGAGACCTATATTGGGCGTCCAAGTCCTATTTATCACGCCAAGCGTCTATCAGAACATTGCGGCGGTGCTCAGATTTATCTAAAGCGTGAAGATTTAAACCACACAGGGGCGCACAAAATTAACCACTGCTTGGGTGAAGTATTGTTAGCCAAGAAACTGGGTAAAACCAAAGTGATTGCAGAGACAGGTGCCGGCCAACATGGTGTGGCTTTGGCAACGGCAGCGGCGCTAATGGGCGTTGAGTGTGAGATTCACATGGGGGTAGTGGATATCAAAAAAGAGCACCCGAATGTCAGTCGCATGAAGATATTGGGTGCCAAGTTGGTCCCTGTATCTGAAGGAGCAGGCACCCTAAAAGAAGCAGTAGATAGCGCATTTGCAGCTTATTTGGAAGATATTGAAAATAGTATGTTTGCGATTGGCTCAGTAGTGGGTCCTGCACCATATCCAGAAATGGTCAGCTACTTTCAATCGGTGATTGGGCATGAGGCTCGTGAGCAGTTCTTAGCCGCAACAGATAAATTGCCTAATAAGGTTGTGGCCTGTGTTGGCGGCGGATCGAATGCAATGGGGCTATTTAGTGGCTTTATGGCAGACCCTGCAGTCGAAAAAGTAGGTGTCGAGCCAGCAGGGGAAGGGCTTGATACGCCTAATCATGCGGCAACTATGAGTAAGGGCGTTAAAGGTGAGATACAAGGCTTTAAGTGCTATGTGCTTCTTGATGAAAAAGGCGAACCAGCGCCTGTGCATTCTATTGCCTCAGGTTTGGATTATCCTGGTGTCGGACCTCAGCATTCGTATCTAAAAGATGAGCAGCTGGCCACTTACGAAGCAGTGACTGATGATGAATGTTTGGATGCATTTATGGCGCTGTCTCGTCTAGAAGGTATTATTCCAGCGCTTGAGTCATCACATGCAGTAGCCTATGCGATGAAAGTGGCTAAAACCATGTCTGCTGAGGACAGTATTTTAGTCAACTTATCTGGCCGTGGCGATAAAGACATTGATTATGTGTTAGATAAGGTGAATTTAACCCGCTACTAATAGACTGATTGCCACACCACTCATTAATTTTTTTGAGAGCCAATATTTGATATCAATAAAAACCAACCTTCATTAAGAGGAAGAGGGTTGGTTTTTTTCATGGTTAGGGCAGAGGTATTATTAGAAAGGAACAATGAGATTTGGACAAACTGATTAAGGATTGAGTTGATTCAACCAACTAGCAACTTTCGCCACACGCTGCTCACGATTGCCTCCGATACGTCGAAAAGGTTTATTATGTTTAGTCAGTGCATCAGCAAAGGCTTGGCGAATCTCTTCTCTTTGATGCGGTGCATCACGTAAATCATCCGCTTCCCAAGGCACATCAACCTCAGTTAATAAAATTAAATCATAGTGATGCGTCAGGGCAGCAGCCTCAAGCTGAGGCGGGCATTTTTGGTAATACCAATAGGCATAAACCATCAGCTCAAATAAAGCGGTATCACAGAACAAAAAGCGATTGGCTAGGCGAGCTTTTTCATTTTCTAGCGAAACTTGACCTTCTGCAATAGGCATTAAATCATGCCATTCACAACTGGTTTGAGTTTTATCCCATTTATGTTGTAAGTAAGGACGCATGTATTCTGGCGTCCACTCGGTGTTAAAGTGAGCCGCAAGATCTTGGCAAAGGGTTGTTTTGCCTGTACTTTCGGCACCTAATACCAATACTTTAATTACACCAGTATCGGCATCCATCTTGAGCGTGTCTGGTAAAGTATCTGATAAAGACATACGTAGAGGCGCTGACGAAGACGATTCTATTAAATTATTCACTGGCAGTGTACGACTGTTTACTGGCATAATAATGACTCATTGATCAAAATGATAATGGTTAAGCGTATAAAATCTAAGATTTTATAACATTTATGATAAACACATGCCCTAGGAATCATGCCACAAAACAGGCATAATAATGAGCTTGGTTGCAAAGATTGCGCATTGACTGCGAGAACAGCACATTATAATTTCTAGCGAAACCAACAAAAATAAATTTTTAGAAAAATAGGAAGTAGTATGAAAACATATCTTACAGGGACAGGGCTATATATTCCGCCATATAGTATCAGTAATGAAGAGTTGGTTGAGTCATTCAATCAATATGTTGATAATTATAACGCAGAGCACGCCAGTGAGATTGAAGCAGGTGAACGTACTGCATTAGAAAAATCTTCCGCTGAATTTATCGAAAAAGTGTCTGGTATTAAGTCTCGCTATGTGATGGAAAAGTCTGGCATCTTAGACCCTAATGTGATGATGCCAATCTTCCCTGAAAGAAAGCTTGGCGAAGAGCTGTCATTAATGGCAGAGATGGGTCGTGATGCGCTACTACAAGCGATTGAAGAGGCTGGTATTGAGCCCAATCAATTAGATGGCATCATTGTCGCTTGTTCTAATTTACCCCGTGCCTATCCTGCACTAGCCATTGAAATCCAACATGCTATTGGTATGGAAGGCGGCTTTGCTTATGATATGAATGTGGCCTGTAGTGCCGCTACCTTCGGTATTGCACAAGCGGTTGGTTCTATCAAAGGCGGCTTAGGTACCCGAATTGCTGTGGTTAACGTTGAAATCACTACTGCCCATTTAAACTGGCGTAATCGTGACAGTCACTTTATCTTTGGTGATGTCGCTACTGCCAGCATTATTGAGCACAGTGAGACGCCAAAAGGCTATGAGATTATCGACAGTAAGCTATTTACTCAGTTCTCAATCAATATTAAGAATGAATGTGGCTTTATGGACAGAGGTGAGTACTTCGCTGCTGGACGTAAACTGTATGACGATATCAATGAGCCAGTGACCGATAAGCTATTTTTACAAAATGGTCGAAAAGTTTTCCGTGAAGTGTGCCCGAAAGTCTCTGAGATTATCAGCACTCATTTGCAAGAGAACAACCTGCCTGCCGAAGAAGTTAAAATGATGTGGCTACATCAGGCCAATATCAATATGATTAACTTGATTTTACGCAGTGTGGTTGGTAAAGAGGCAGATCCTGCAATTACACCAACGGTTATTGATGAGTTTGGTAACACCAGTTCAGCCAGTCCAGTGATTGTATTCCATCGCTTTAAAGACAAGCTTAGCTCGGGTGATTTGGGCGTGATGTGTTCGTTTGGTGCGGGCTATTCAATTGGTTCAGTACTACTTAGAAAAGTATAGTAGTGTGTGTGCGCCGCTGAAGTTATTTAAAGCTAAAAGGTGAGTTATTTAAATAAATCAGCAGCGTGTTACGCTATTGCTAAACTTGCTTTGTGCAAAAGGTCGGTATTTTAGCCAAAATTTGGTATAATTACCGACCTTATTTTTGAATATGCCAATCGGTCACAGATTGATGCTGTTTATACACATTTAATACTCATTGATTTCGAACCTCTAGTCTATTTGACCGACATGACATCCTGCTTATATTTCACCTTATACAAGACTAATTAAAAGATTACTTATGAAAGACTCGTTACGAGAACGCCTTGATCAAATGGTAGATCGCTTTGAAGAAGTGACTGCCTTATTATCTGACCCGGATATTATTAGCGATAATAATAAATTCCGTGAGCTGTCTATGGAGCACAGCGATCTGTCAGAGATTACCGCATTATGGCAGCGTTATCTTCAAGCTGAGCAAGATAAAAAAGATGCTGAAGAGATGATTGCAGAAGCATCAGATGCCGAAATGAAGGCGATGATGCAAGAAGAGATCGATACTGCGGCTGAAGATATTGAAGCTATGGAAGAAGAGCTTAATGTCATGATGCTGCCGAAAGATCCTAATGACAGAGTACCTGCCTTCTTAGAAATTCGTGCCGGTACGGGCGGTGATGAGGCGGCAATCTTCGCTGGTGATCTGTTCCGCATGTATGAGCGTTATGCGTCTGCGCAAGGGTGGAGTATCGAAGTCTTATCTACCAACGAAGGCGAGCACGGCGGTTATAAAGAAATTATTACCCGCGTATCGGGTAATGATGTTTATGGCCGTTTAAAGTTTGAGTCTGGTGCGCATCGCGTACAGCGTGTACCTGAGACTGAAAGCCAAGGGCGTGTGCATACCTCAGCGTGTACCGTGGCTGTGATGCCAGAAGTAGAGATTGATGATACGGTTGAGTTGAACCCTGCCGATATCCGTATGGATACCTTCCGCTCAAGTGGTGCAGGTGGTCAGCACGTTAACACCACTGACTCAGCGGTACGTCTAACTCACATTCCAACCGGTGTGGTTGCCGAATGTCAGCAAGAGCGAAGCCAACATAAAAACCGTGCAAAAGCGATGCAAATGCTGATTGCGCGTATTCAACAAGCTAAGGTTCAAGAACAAGTCGATACCGCTGATGCACTGCGCCGCAACTTAGTTGGTAGTGGTGACCGTAGTGAGCGTATTCGTACTTATAACTTCCCGCAAGGTCGTATGACTGATCACCGTATTAACTTAACTTTGTATAAGTTAGACGCTATTATGGAAGGTGATTTAGATGAGTTGCTCGATGCCTTAACTCGTGAGCATCAAGCTGACTTGATGGCCAGTATTGGCGGCGATGCTTAAATAAAAGCGGCTGACCTGTCAGCTGCTTAATTTTCGTTTATATTTATCAATTTTTTGACCTACTTTGGAAACTGCAATGTCTAATCAAACAACGAATAACGATCAAGAACAAATCCAATCTGCTGACGAAACCAATGAGCTGATTGCTCAGCGTCAAGCTAAGCTAGATGCGATTAGTGCTTCTGGCCAAGTCGCTTATCCAAACAAGTTCAAACGTACGGATTATGCTGAGGATTTGCAAAAGCAGTTTGAAGGCGTTAGCAAGCAAGAAATTGAAGAAAAAGCAGCAGCCGGTGATAAGACTCAAGTGAACGTTGCGGGCCGTGTGATGTTGAACCGTGGCTCATTTATGGTTATTCAAGATATGACCGGTCGTATCCAGTTATATGTTGCCCGTAAAGAGTTAGATGACGATACCAAAGTGCTAATCAAATCGTTAGACTTAGGTGATATCGTTGGTGTTTCAGGCTTTATCGGTCGTTCTGGTAAAGGTGATTTGTACGTTCACATCCAAGAGATTACGTTACTGACCAAATCACTGCGCCCAATGCCAAACAAATTCCACGGCTTAGCGGACACAGAAGCACGTTATCGTAACCGTCATCTTGATCTTATGACCAACGAATCAAGCCGTGATACGTTTATGATTCGCAGTCAAGTGATTAGCGGTATTCGTAAGTTTATGCTTAATGAGCGCTTTATGGAAGTAGAGACGCCAATGATGCACCCAATCCCAGGTGGTGCGGTCGCGCGTCCTTTCATTACTCATCATAACGCGTTAGACATGCCACTTTACTTACGCATTGCACCAGAGCTTTACTTGAAGCGCTTGGTTGTTGGCGGCTTTGAACGTGTGTTTGAAATCAACCGTAGCTTCCGTAACGAAGGCGTATCAACACGTCATAACCCAGAATTCACTATGATTGAGTTCTACCAAGCTTATGCTGATTACAAAGACTTGATGGATCTCACTGAGCGTTTGTTCAATGAGTTGGCAGTTGAAATCTTAGGTACGACTGAACTGACTTATCAAGAAGAAAGTATCAGCTTAAAAGCGCCATTTGAGCGTCTAAGCATGAAAGATGCGATTGCAAAATACGCTGATGATTTCGACATGGCAAAAATCGATGATAGAGATTATTTAGCGGACTATGCACAAAACGTGTTAAAACAGCAAGTCAAAGATGGCTTTGGTATTGGTAAATTACAAACCATTATCTTTGAAGAAACCGCTGAACATAAACTGCGTCAACCAACGTTCATCACTGAATATCCAGCTGAAACGTCGCCATTAGCACGCCGTAATGATGAGAACCCAGAAATTACCGATCGTTTTGAGCTATTCATTGGCGGTCGTGAGATTGCGAACGGCTTTAGTGAGCTGAATGACCCAGCTGACCAAGCTGAGCGCTTCCATAACCAAGTGGCAGAAAAAGAAGCGGGTGATGATGAAGCCATGCACTTTGATGCGGACTATATCGAAGCCTTATCTTATGGTCTACCCCCAACAGCAGGTGAGGGTATTGGTATCGACCGCTTAGTGATGTTATTCACTGATGCTGCCAGTATTCGCGATGTGATTCTATTCCCGCACATGCGTATGAAGCAACAGTAGTCATAATATCTAAATAGCCAAATACTGTTGATGACTCGCTGACTGATGACCTATTTAATGGTTAGTACAAATATAGTCAGTGGAAATTATGGGACTGCTTATTTTTGGCAGTCCTATATTTTTTTCTGCATTAGCTTTTAAGATTAGCCACTTGTATTCATGATTGTAACCCCAATTTTAACCCAGTCATTTACGATTAGTGCTAAGCGATAAGTGCAACCGATTAAAAAAAACGGTATAGTAAACCTCATTGATTAAATTATTGGTGAGCCATTCTATTATCACTAAAAACAGTGCTTAAAGTCAGTGATTTAAGATATTACGCAATCACCCATAAGCACGCAATGAATGATGCTCTTATCGTCACTATTAGGTTAAATAGATGCTATGTCAAACTATTCCAGTCAAAAAATAAAAAGTGTTCGTTTAAATAATGGTAAAAAATACTATTTAGCAGATGACAGTAGCACATCAGCAGATGATAGTCCGACCGTAAAACGTCCTTCTAGTACTGACGCTAATACGCTATCATCGCAGCAGCAGGGTGAGCCGTTACAGGCCAATAAGCCAAGAGCGGTTACTAAGCCTCTCATTAATCCATCAAACGAAGCCAAGACTAACTCAGACTCTATGCTAAAAACATCACCAAAATCACAGAAAAAACAACCGCCTGCTTTCGATTGGACATCCATGTTTCATCGGACGTTTTTATCGGTTTATCTTAATAACAACGATCCTCTAGTCGGTGCAGGCAAGTTTGATTATGCATTTCAAATTGGCAATCAAAAACTGTACGTATTGGTGCACCATGAGTCGCTTGAAGTGGAAAGTACCAATGTCGAAAAAAGAGTACTGGCTGAAATAAGACAGCAGGTGGCCACTCAGATAAATAAGCGTTATCAACAGATTAGCGCTAAGCTTGAATTACCAAGTGATGAGTCACAAGATAAGATTCACTATCTAGGCTTAACGTCTATCATCTTTACCCATAAAGATGAGAGCTTCCAGATTGAACATGACTTTGGCAGTCGCTTTTTCCAAGAAGAGTGTGTGCTTGATCTAGACGATGAAAGCCGTGTGCTACAACTGTTAAGTCTCAATAGCTTTTATAAAATTATTAAGCTGCTACAAACGCCAAGCGATTTGCTGAGCTTTCTAGATTATCATTTGCAGACATTAGTAGCCTTCGATGACTTTGAAAGTGAGTATGCGTTGGCACAGCAATATTTAGGCAGCGCTGCATTTTTCGAGCGTGCGATAGCAGTACAGCAACAGCTGGTGAATATTGGGCTATTGACCAAAGTAGAAACCCGCTTAGCGAATATGACAGATCCTCAATACTTAGCTCAGCCTGAGGCTAAGCAAGCGCAAGCGGATTTGGTTAAGAAGCTACAGGCCTATGCGACTACCTTCCAAAAGCTGCTTAACGGCACTACCAAACGCCGCCACAATGCCAATGACACCATTCCACTGGATCAAGTGAAGCTACTGGTTGCTGAGTCTATGTATACTCGATTGAGTATTATAGAAGAGATGATGGCTTATGAATCGCGCAGCAAGCAAGAGTGCATGGATGGCTATATCAGTCATCAGCATTCGTATAATGATTTTGGTCATCACTACGTCATTATCGTTTATGGATTAAGTGAAAATGCTCAGTACAGCCGTGGCTATCTACAGCAAAATTACAGTCAATTATTGACAGATATTAATGCGCAGCTACAGGATCCTGCTATGAAAGAGTACTTCATTTTAGCTTTTGATATGTCCAATAATGATGGCCAAGGAAACGTGAAGGTTGAGATGGATGTGTTCCATCAGTCGGGGTCGCAGATGTCAGAAACAGAAAAACGCTTGTACCAGCAAGTGAATGGTTAATCCATCACAGCTATGTCTGTATGTTAAAGCCGTTCAAGTTTCAAAAAATAGTAAAAGTAAATTATAAAACCATCAATGATAAATGATAAAAAGGGTTGATCGTCTATTATGTCGCAGCAGTATCAAGTCTTAGCACGTAAATACCGACCAAAAAACTTCCATGAATTGGTTGGTCAAACCCATGTATCTAAGGCATTAATCAACGCGATTGATCACAATAGATTACATCATGCTTACCTTTTTACCGGGACCCGTGGTGTCGGTAAGACTACCATTGCCCGTATTTTATCTAAGTGTCTTAACTGCGAAACCGGTATCACCAGTACGCCATGCGGGGTATGTAGTAGCTGCGTCGCGATTGATCAAGGCCGTTTTATTGACTTGATTGAGATTGATGCTGCATCACGCACCAAGGTCGAAGATACGCGTGAGCTGATTGACAACGTTCCTTATGCGCCGACTCAAGGCCGATATAAAGTGTACTTAATTGACGAAGTGCACATGTTGTCTACCCATAGTTTTAATGCGTTATTAAAAACATTGGAAGAGCCGCCGGAACACGTCAAGTTCTTACTGGCAACCACCGATCCCCAGAAGCTACCCATTACCATTATCAGTCGCTGTTTGCAGTTTGTGCTAAGACCTTTAGCACAGCAAGCTATCAGCGAGCATCTGGCAAACTTGTTGACTCAAGAGGGCATTGACTATACTCAGCCTGCGCTGTGGCAACTGGCCAACGCTGCTAAGGGCTCAGTGCGTGATGCACTGTCATTGACCGACCAAGCCATTGCGTTTGGGCAAGGGCAGTTGACCGATGATACAGTCAATGAGATGCTGGGGTTAATTGACAGTGCTGATTTGGCACGTTTGATATTAGACATATATCAAGGTAATAAGCAGCAGGTATCGGCGCATATTGAGCAGATGCGCGCACAAATGGTCGATGCCGGTAGTATGTTTGACGGGCTTGCTGAGCTGTTGCATCAAATAGCGATGGTGCAACTGCTGCCTGATGTCAGCCTCAATGTGAATGATGTTCAGGCTCAACAAATTAACCATTTAGCGCAGCAAATTACTCCAGACGTGTTGCAGCTGTATTATCAAATCGTAGTCCAAGGTCGTGAGCAGATTAAGCTGGCAAATACGCCACTACAAGCTCTTGAGATGTGTCTATTAAGATTATTGGCGTTCAGACCACTGGGTGTGAATGAAGTGGCAGTCAATCAAGCAGCTTCTAGTCAAGCAGACGTTAGTCAGACAGCTATTAATGAAACAGCTGTTCATAAAGATGAAGCAAACCAAACTGCTGACACTGATACTATTATTCATGACGGTAGTGATGCGTCAGTCGATAATGTTCAAAATTTAAATACGCAGCCCGATAATCTAATCTATGCTGAGCCTGAAGTTAACGACAACCATAACCTTGAGACGAGTTTTGAAAATACGCCATCTCACGATGTAGAGCATAATCAACAAGATGGCTTTCAACAAACGAACTTCCAACAACAAGATGTTGAACAATTAGCTGTCCAACAACAGTCTGCACAGATAGACAGTAATGTAATAGATAGCAATCAACAAAATAATAGTTTTGACAATGGTAGCCAAGCGGATAGCCAGACGCCTTTAACTGCTCTAGATAATGATAAAAATAGTGAACAAAATACTTTATTAAATAATGACAGTTTAGTACAATCCCCCGGTTTTAAATCGGCGCCAATTGAGACTGAGTCTGCCACAGTCGCTGAGCAACCACTCAATGACATTGAGTCAAGTGCTGCAGAGCCGAATGTAGTTCCAGTAGATGACCCAACAGCTGAGCCAGCAATAGATAACCAAGCAAGTCAACTGCTTGATAGCGACTCTGCTTCAAATCCAGCTGTTGAAACGGAAACGCTTGATATCAAACCATCAGAGGCTGACTCTGCAAATGATACGTTTGAGCAAGCGCCAGTTAATGATTATGCTGAAACCACAAGTGTAGAAGCGGCATCAGCCGAAAAGGCTGCACCGGGGATGAGCGCACAAGACCCTCGTCATCTGCTTAAATCACCAGTGGTCGAGCTAGAAGGTGAGTGGAGCCCAGAGAAGTGGGACTATTGGTTGCAAAATGCTCGAGAAACCGGCACATTGGCACAAGATCAGTTGGCATTGGCAAGGCAAGGGGTAATGACTGGCGATATTCACGGTAAAAGTGAGTTTAAAGTAGCCTTTGATACCAAAAATATGCAAAGTATTTTTAAGCATCTTGCGATGCATTTAGAAGACCAATTTGGATCAGAGACCACAATTGCTATTGAACCTGCACTTAATAATGACAAGGCGGATCTATTGCCGCAAAATAGACAAAAAACACGTGAAGTGAAAGCGATACAATCTGCCAAAAATCTAATAAATTCGAGTCCAGTGATGCACCGCTTAATCCATGATTTTAATGGGGAAATCACTAATTTAAAGCTATTAGATAGCGAGCAGTAGTCAATTGCAAATTATATAAACCTACTGAATATAAGTTGTAAAATAAGTAAACAAAAAAACAACCGAAAAATGGGAAAAAACTGGACAGAAGTTCACATATTGTCAACATTTGTTCATAAAATACGCTATAATACCCCACTTATATTATATACGTTAGGTGTTCAAAAATGATGTTAGACAATTTAAGAGGAATGGCTGTATTCGCAAGTGTTGTCAGTCATGGTTCGTTTAGTGGGGCAGCTAGACAACTTGGGATTACCACAAGTGCAGTAAGCCAACAAATCCGCTCTCTTGAAAAAGACTTGGGCGTCGTATTATTACATAGATCTACGCGTAAGCTTAGTTTGACTGAAGCTGGTGCCAGTTTCTACGAATCTGCAAAAGACGTTGTAACTGCAGCAGACCAAGGTCGAATTAAAGTAAACCAATTGCGTGATGAGCTAGCCGGTAGTTTGCGTATTGCAACCACACCTGAGCTAGGCGTTAATCACATCTTGCCTGCCTTATCGACTTGGATGTCAGCACATGATGATTTAAGTATTTATTTCATCGCTGATAACCATTACATCGATATGATTGATGAGCGTGCTGATATTGCCATTCGTATGAGCCCACAGATTAAAGACACATCAGTGGCAACTTATCCATTGGCTGAAGTAAAACAAATATTAGTGGCATCACCACATTATTTGAGACAGCATGAGAAAATCACTAAGCCTAAAGATTTGACCAATCATCAGTTAATCGGTATTGACTTGATGAAAGATCCAAACTCTCTAGAGTTTAGTAGCATCGAAACCGGTAAGAAGAACCGCGTTAAATTGAATTCTAGAATTCAAACCAATAACGTGTTCTTAGCAACAACCTTAGCAAAAGAAGGTCATGGCCTGGTTCGTGTGATGTCTTTAGACGTACAAAAAGAGTTAGCCTCAGGTGAGCTTGTTGAAGTACTACCTGAATTCTCTTTACCTCACTTCGTATTGTATGCGGTTACATTAGATCGCGAACAGCAGCCAGCGAAAATTACTCGCTGCTTAGAAGTGTTGAAAAAGCATTTCCACGCTGCACTATAAGTTAGGCATTAATACGCCCTGCTAAAGCGTTTTAGGATAATAACGATACGCACTAGTAGCAATTTTGATAGACAACTATCATGATTGCTGTTGGTGCGTATTTTTTTGTTTAAATGAGCAGCAATCGATTTAACGTTTAGCTATTTACAGTTGAGTCTTTGATCGCTCTTTCATCTGCTATAAATGCTATAATTGATGCCAGTAATCTCACACATATTTGCGCCAATATATTAAGCATAACCCTTTATAAGCTAACGCTTAGCACATTCAAATACTTAATTCTAAAAATAAACACTGAAAATAAGATAATTTAATTATGGAAAACAGACTGATTAACCCGCTAGAGCGAGTTGATGACGTAGTAGACAGTAATATTCGCCCCAGTACATTAGCAGACTATATCGGTCAGCCCGTTGTCCGTGAGCAAATGGAAGTGTTCATCGAAGCAGCAAGACGTCGCAATGAAGCGTTAGACCACACCCTAATTTTTGGTCCTCCAGGTCTTGGTAAGACTACTTTAGCTAATATTATTGCCCGTGAAATGGGTGGCAACTTGCGTTCAACATCCGGTCCTGTTCTTGAGCGAGCCGGTGACTTAGCTGCCATGCTGACCAACTTAGAAGAAGGCGATGTGCTATTCATTGATGAGATACACCGTTTAAGCCCAGTAATTGAAGAGATATTATATCCAGCGATGGAAGACTTCCAGCTTGATATTATGATTGGCGAAGGTCCTGCAGCACGATCGATTAAATTGGACTTACCGCCTTTTACCTTAGTTGCAGCGACGACACGTGCCGGCTTACTGACGTCTCCGTTAAGAGATCGATTTGGTATTGTTCAGCGTCTAGAGTTTTATAACATTGAAGATTTAACGACCATTGTTAGCCGCTCAGCAAGATTGATGAACGTGACAATGACACCAGAAGGTGCGGTAGAGGTTGCTCGTCGATCACGCGGTACGCCTCGAATTGCAAACCGTTTGCTGCGCAGGGTACGCGACTATGCGGAAGTCAAATCTAATGGTGAAGTCACAGGGGATATCGCAGACAGTGCGCTTGATATGCTTGCGGTTGATAGACGTGGTCTAGACCATTTAGATAGACGCTATATTGAGATGGTTCATGCCCGCTTTGATGGCGGTCCTGCAGGGGTAGAAGCCATTGCTGCAGCTATGGCAGAGGATAGAGGTACGTTAGAAGATGTTATCGAGCCCTATTTAATTCAGCAAGGTTATGTGCTTAGAACAGCACGTGGGCGCGTCTTAACTCAGATGGCCATTGATCAACTGTAGTGTTTGGTATCTAACGCATTATCAGAATTTAATGGATTACCGTTGTCTATAAAAGCCAGACTCGCATTAGTCATTTAATGAGAGTCTGGTTTTTTGGTTACAGGCTGTTTTTGTGTGGCTTGTTCCGCTGGATCGGCATGGGATTTTTTGTATTGATATTTACCGACAGCCAATAATGACAGTGCACCAATCACTAATACCAATAAGATAAGCACAGGGTTTTTCCATAATGGTTTGTTTTGGTCAGTGACCACTGCTGCACTATGATTATTGGTTTCTGGAGTTTTGTTATCTAGGAAGCCAAAGCTAACAAAGGGTCTTGAAGGTGGCTGTGCAGGTTCTGGCGCAACTTTTAAGCGATTACGGCTCAAATAAATATCTGATATTTTAGCCAGTTGTAGCATCCAGCGTTGATAGGGCAGTGCAATATTGTCCATCGCACAGAATGTCAAAATATTGCTGTTGTCTGCTTTATCAACAATCAGCTGTCCATCTTCAGTGGTTTGAGGCGTCTGACTGGTAGTTTGGGTGGTGCGACCGATGACTTTGGCGTAATGTGGCATTTGTTCAGCACTCATGATGCCGTTATTGCTTTTGGGTAAGTGACAACCGGTTAGTTGACCCCAATTGATATCAAATGTAGGCATCTTAAACGCGTTGGCATCACAAATATTCTCATTTAAAGTGAGATTGGCAATCTTACGATCTAAATGCAAAAATTGAGGCTGCTGTTTAAACCAAGTGTCTAATTCACTGGCATCGAGCTGAGCGAAGTCAGCTAAGATAGCAATTTCGCGCAAGCACAATATGCTCAGCGCCCCTAATAATGGACGCACTTGACCAGCACTAAGATCGGTTAATTGACCCAGCTTTTTACACACCGCTTTTTGCACTTCCACGCTTTCAAACAAGGCATCACTGACATTTTGTCCGTGTTGCATTGCGGTATGCATGGTATCTAAGTTAAACGCATTGTGTTTACGCAGTTCTTTGATTTGACTACGGCTAAGCAGTTTTTTTAATACCGCATCAGCGCCATAGTTTTGATGATATGCCAGCAAGCCGCTAATAATGGCTTGAATGCCATTTTCAACTAATATGCGTGCTTGTGGCAAAGAGATATTGCCCTGATCTGCCAATAGGGCATCAATCGGCTGAGTGTCTTCGAACAAGAAGTCGTAAATTGAAACGCGTGTCGGTAAAAGGGCTGTCATGGTATCTACTGTTTTACATGATTTGCAGATATCATAAGGGCGTTTGCCCCGAGATACAACCCTTGATTTTACCTAAGCCAATGCGCTTAACGCTCAGCCAATTGACTGACGACAACCATAACTCCTAGAGGCTATCTAAAACTAAGCTCTTTAAAAGCTAGGAATTTCGTAAAAGCTAGCCGCTGTCAAAGCTAGAGGCTACCAAAATATTGGCGCATCTCTGACTTGTTTCAAACACTCAGCGCACTGCTGACTGGCATAAACTTCTTTTGCGCTAAAATAACCCACGGCAAACCAAGCATTGGCATCTTTGTTGGTCTTTTCAGCATAAAATAGGTGCCCCACGATGTTGTCATTATATTCACCCAATACTTCTTGTGCAGGTTCTAAATACTTTAAGAAGGCTTTGGTCTTTTTCTTTTTGTACATAGGGCGCACAAATTCAGACACATAGCGTAAGCTTTTAAGACGCTTACGCACATCATGTTGCTCATCAATGCTCAAATCGGCAAAGTGATCACTGGCTTTGCTAATCTTGTTATATAACTTGTTTAAGATAGCAGTAGTGGCTTCTTTCGCTGAAGATTTACGGCTGACTTGATCTTGCTTGGCACTACTCATGGTGTATTCAATCAGCTCTAGTAAGGTTAGCTGAAAGTCATTAGCACGTACTGCATCAATCGGCATCACTGCCAGATTGTCACGCTCATCAGACCAATCTACAAAAGGTCCGCCAACTGACTCTAGCATAGGCTGGGTTTTAGTCTGTAGCAGCTCTCTATCACGAAAATCACCCAATAGACTAAAGGTCTGCTTTAAGATAGGTAACCATTCAGGATTAATATCTGATGAGAACCCATCAAAGAACTTTAACGCAGTACGTAGACGACGCAGCCCGACACGCAACTGATGTACATGATTGCCATCGTCACTACCGGCAGCAATAGCGCTGGCATTGGGTAGAATCTGAATCATGCAGTTATGTATAACGGCGCGCATAAACTGTGGCTTGCTCATTTTGCTATGTACAGACAGTTGTTTTAAATCTGCTTTTGTGGCGTCAGCAAACAGTTTATCTTCTAATAATAATCCGCCGCGCTCAGCTTTAGTCACAGTCGATATACACAGCTGATAACGCTTACACCAGGTTTTGGCAATTTCAAATAGATAACTGACTTCGCCTTCGACCAATTCAAATTCTATTTCATGAATCGGCTGTGTGATTTGGCTGTCTTCGCCATGGACCACTTTACCTTCGTCATAAGCCATTTCGATGACATTATTGTCTCTTTTAATTAATCGAGTGGTGCGTTCAACATCGGTCACATATTGACGGGTTAATATCGTTTGTTGATCGCCTGCTTGATTGGCGGTCAATTGATTAATGGCTTTTGATGTTTTTGCATCATCATATAAGGATAAATCAGGATAAAGATTGTCTTGTTCTAATGCGGTGGCAATCTGCTCTTCATCTAAGGTGTTATTTTGTTCACCACGTGAGGCCATGCCATCGCCACTTGATTTTAAGGTTTGTACCCAAGTGTCACCTTCTTTACGAATACGCAATGCCATGCCTGCACTGGCCAATGCATTAGTAGGGGTGTCAAAATAATGAGCCGCTAACTGAGAAGTGACAGAGGATTTTATTTTTGCCTGACGCATCAGGGCGTCAATTTTGTATTGAGGTACTAAAAACTTCAGTTCTATCTCTTGCATAGAGCTTCCTTGGATCTTTGATAGGGGTTAGGGAACAGGTTTTTATTGTTATTGAAAATAATTTAATAAATAATAAAAAAGAGGTGATGCCGTTAAGCAATATCCTAGGATAAGTGGCTCTCAATAACAAGCAGATTAAAATGACATATTGATGACAGTATCCGGTTATTACGTCAATGACAATGAATAATTAAAATAAATATCAAAAAATGCCTTATCCAGAAACTCTTGCTTCAAAAAATCTCTCTTTAAAAAATAATAAAACATACTGAATAATTAATATAAATGTTATTTCATTTAGATGAAAATACTATAAATTAAATATCCAAACATAAAAAAAGTCGCCCTAACCGAAGTTAGAGCGACTTTTTGTTCAATGATGAACTAAGAATCTTTTATAAAGCGTTCTTAGAACTGGTTCATTGTGTTTTTCTCACCGCCAGCTTTAAGTGCGTTATCACCAGAGAAGATTTCTTTGTGATCGTCACCTAAGTCTGAACCAGCCATTGCTTGGTGCTTAACGCAAGAGATACCTTCACGGATTTCTTTACGTTGTACGCCAGCTGCATAAGCAAGCATACCGTCTTCACCGAAGTAGCCTTTAGCAAGTTCGTGAACGCTAAGAGCTGTAGTGTGGTAAGTAGGTAGAGTGATTAGGTGATGGAATACACCTGCTTCACGTGACGCATCTTTCTGGAAGTTCTTAGCAGCTAAGTCAGCAGCAGCGTCAAGCTCAGTACCGTCATAGTCAGCACTCATCAAGTTGTTCTTGTCGTATGCTGAGATATCTTTACCTTCTTCTTCCCACTTAGCGATAACTTGCTTACGGAAGTTTAGAGTCCAGTTGAACGATGGGCTGTTATTGTATACTAGCTTCGCTTCTGGGCGTTGCTCTTTAATACGGTCAACCATTGATTTGATGTGAGCGACGTCTGGCGTTGGTGTTTCGATCCATAGAAGGTCAGCACCGTTTTCTAGAGCAGTTACACAGTCAAGAACAACACGGTCGATGTTAGTTTCTTCACGGAACTGATATAAACCGTTAGCTAGACGAACTGGACGAACTAGTTTACCGTCACGCTTTAATAGTACGTCGTTTTCTTTCGCATCAGCGATGTCGATTTCTTCAACGTCGATGAAGTCGATGTATTTAGAAGCTAAGTCACCTGGTTTTTCAGATACTGGGATTTTCTGAGTTAGTGATGCACCTTCAGAGTCAGTACGGGCAACGATAACACCGTCGTCAACGCCTAGCTCTAAGAATGCATAACGGATAGCGTTTAGCTTAGAGATGAAGTCTTCATGTGGTACAGTTACTTTACCAGCTTGGTGACCACACTGCTTCGCGTCAGATACTTGGTTTTCGATCTGGATAGCACAAGCACCGGCTTCGATCATAGCTTTAGTTAATAGGTAAGTTGCTTCTTCGTTACCGAAACCTGCGTCGATGTCAGCGATAATTGGCACAACGTGTGAATCAAAGTTGTTGATTTTTTCTTCGATAGCTGAAGTGTCTTGACCCGCTTCTTTAGCAGCGTTAAGCTCACGGAAGTAGTCGTTTAATACTTTAGCGTCAGCTTGACGTAAGAAAGTGTAGATTTCTTCAATCAATTGAGGAACAGTAGTTTTTTCGTGCATTGATTGGTCAGGTAATGGACCAAGCTCTGAACGTAGAGCAGCTACCATCCAACCAGATAGGTAGATGTAAGTTTTTGAAGTTGTACCGAAGTATTTTTTCTTAGCGTACATTGTTTGCTGGGCGATAAAGCCATGCCATGCACCAAGAGACTGAGTGTACTTAGAGTTGTCGGCATCATACTCGGCCATATCTTTACGCATGATAGCAGCGGTGTACTTAGCGATATCAAGACCAGTTTTGAAACGGTTTTGAACCATCATACGCGCAGCATCAGCTTCACTGATGTTATTCCAGTTGCCATGTTTTGCTTTGATTTCACGGATATGGTCAATAGCTGATTTATAAGTTGACATCAATTGTCTCCTTGATTGAGGATGGGTTGGGTAAAATAAATGCCTGCTAAATGTAGAAAAAAAGTATAATCCTCATTTAACTCAGCATTATTTAACTCATGGATACGAGAGATATCTAATCAATAGATTGTCTCGTTATTTTAGGATAATAACTGCTAAATGTTTCATTTTATGTTGGTTTAATCTAATAGGTGTTCGGTGTTCAAATAAACCAATCATAAATTGATAGTGATTCACCACTATGCCCTTAACACTTGCAATCACTATAACCATATTCATTAGATTTATCTAGTTTATGACGGTTATCTTGGGTATTTATTTAAATTATAGTACAATGTGAGTATGGCTTTGAGGCGGTTTTAAATCCTAGTTTTTGACCCAATATTAGTGCCTAAATCTATTTTGTAGCGAATGTCGCTGTTTTGGGAGATACAAACACTGTTTTTGCTTAATACAAACACGACTTCAAATAGAGGAACAGTTAACAGATTAAGCGCTGCCAGCATGGTGTGAATCAACACACGTTAAAGCAATTAACAGTTAAAACACCGTGATCAAAAACAAGTCCCTAAACAGGACTGCTTAAGCAAGATTAGAAACAGTATTAAAAGCAGAATTAGAAGCAAAAATAAGCTATCAGAAGTCATAGTAAGTCATAGAATTTTTATCAATATAAGCACCAATATGACAGGCGAGATGACAGCTGAGCTATACCTATAACATCGAAAATAACTACCTATAAATATATATAACAGTCAGAGAGTATTATGAATCTACAGAGGGTCGATTTAAATTTATTAGTAAATTTAGATGTGTTATTACGAGAAAAAAACGTGACACGCGCAGCAGAGCAATTAGGTATCACTCAGCCAGCAATGAGTAATATCTTGCGCCGTTTGCGCAAACTATTTAATGACCCATTATTAGTGCGTTCCTCAGAAGGTATGACGCCGACAGAGCGTGCGTTAGAATTGCAACCAAGAGTGCGTGAGATTTTAGCGGAGTTAACCCAGCTGCTAGAGCCACGTACCGAGTTTCGACCTTATAGTACCTCTCGTGTGTTCCGTATCATGACCTCAGATTATGCAGAGGCAACGCTTGTGCCGCGTCTGGTCAAAGCACTGCGCTCAGAAGCACCTAATGTTATTTTGGACTTTTTGACCCCATCTGACGTGTCTTATCGAGATATGGAGCAGGGGCGAGTGGACTTAGCGATTAACCGCTTTAATGAGATTCCTCAAAGCTTTCACCAGGTATTGGTATGGCGTGATACGTTCAGTTGTTTGCTATCTGCTGATAGTCCTTACGCGCATCGCTTTAACCTCAAGAATTATCTAAAAGCGCAGCACGTGTGGGTATCTAAAACCGGTATGGGCGTTGGCTTTGGGGTAAACCCAGATAAGTCGGGCGGTCTAGGGTCCATTGACCAAGCCTTACAGCGTTTGGGTCAAAAGCGACAAATCAGCGTCTTTACCCGTCATTATCAGATGCCTGCGATGCTGGCAGCCAACAAAGATTTGATTGCAACTTTGCCGACGCGTGTCGCAAGAATGCAGGCCAACAATGACAGTATTGTGTTAAAAGAGCCGCCATTTTTCATTCCAGAATTTGAGCTTACCATGGCCTGGTCACCTTTATTACAACATCATCCGGCACATAGATGGCTACGTCAGTTAATTATGCATGTGGCACGTCAAGTGGTCGCTGATGAGCAGCAAGATGAAAACGAGACACCGACCATGAGTCATTTGTTTTAACAGACTGTTGTTAGTCATTAATCTCGCGTTATTTAGCGCTTATTTTAAAGCCAGTCCCCTGTGACTGGCTTTTTTACGTTTGGTTTAGTAGTTGTATTGGGTCTATAAGTCGTGCATTCAGGCTTTTAACTTTAAAATTTTTAGAAAATAAAATAGACAATAAAAAGTGTTTAACAGCTAATGAGACTACATCTAATAAGCCTAAATACAGTGAATAAGAGGGCGTACTGGTTAAACCTATATACAGTCACTTATTAGCTGCGATTGAACCACTTACACAACATTAATGAATCGGGCGGTTATTAACATAGTACTGACAGTTTTTAACATGTTAATAATGAGTCGTCCTACTATCACTGCTATGCTAATTAAGTAAATCAAGTGCTAACAGCAAACAGTGAGCAACGGCAATAAACAGAAAGCTAGATTGGCAAAGCTAGATAGACAAGACAATTAGAAAGATGCCATTGCTCCAATCTAATAAACACATCGAATTATAAAAAAGGAATATTATTATGGCGGATATTACTACCGTAAACCCTTATACAGGCGAAGACCTACAATCATATGATTATATGAGTGATAAAGAGGTTAATGACATTCTAGAAGCATCACACAATGCTTTTTTAGACTGGCGCTTAAAATCACTGGATGAGCGTGCAAAAATCATTAACTCTATTGGTGACTCGCTGATTAAGCACAAAGAAGAACTGGCGAAGATGATGACCACTGAGCGTGGTAAGACTTATCAGCAAAGCTTGCAAGAAGTTGATCTTTGTAAAGCAATTTGTGATTTTACCGCTGCGAATGGCCCTAAAGATTTAGCAGATGATGTGCGTGAAATCGAAGGCATGGATAAAGGTATCGTTACCTATCAGCCTATGGGTATTATCTATGGTATCCAGCCTTGGAACTATCCAGCTTATCAAGTGATTCGTTACACTATTGCTAACCTAATGGCTGGTAATGCTATCTTGTTAAAGCACGCGTCTAATGTAACAGGCTCAGGCTTATTGATTGAAAAAATCTTACATGATTCTGATTTGCCAAATGAGCTGTTCCGCACCTTGGTGATTAGCCATGATCAATCTGAACAGGTTATCTATAACGATTATGTGCGCGGTGTGACCTTAACTGGTAGTGATAAAGCCGGTGCAACGGTTGCACAGCAAGCAGCAAGCGTGCTTAAGAAAACAGTGATGGAGCTTGGCTCTAACGATGCCTTCTTGGTATTAGATGATGCTGATCTAGACTTAGCTGTTAAAACTTGCGCGTATGCTCGCCTTTATAACAATGGTGAGACTTGTGTTGCTGCTAAGCGCTTTGTGGTTGTTGATAGCGTTTATGATGAATTCCGTGAAAAACTTATCAAAGAGTTTGAAGGTTACAAAATCGGTGACCCAATGGATGAAGCAACCGACCTTGGTCCATTATCGATGAAGCAGCAAGTTGAGACCATCGAGAAGCAAGTACAAGAAAGTGTCGATAAAGGCGCTAAAAAGACAGTTTGTGGTCAAGTACCAGAAGGTTCGAAAGGTAACTTCTTCCCGCCAGTGATTTTGGAAGATGTTAAACCAGGTCAGCCTGCCTATGACGACGAGCTATTTGGACCAGCAGTGGCCTTAATCCGCGCCAAAGATACGGATGATGCCATGCGCATTGCCAATGACAGCCGTTATGGTTTAGGCGGCGGTATCTTCACTAAAGATGAAGACAAAGCAATCGAATTGGCTAAGACTTACTTTGACACTGGTATGGTGAACATCAACGGTTATGGTCTCGTTAATCCTGGCTTACCATTTGGCGGTGTTAAAAACTCAGGTTATGGACGTGAGCATGGCGGCTCAGGTATGAAAGAGTTCGTTAATGAGAAGTCTCTATTTGTGATTAACAAATCACCGGTATAACCGTTAACTTTAAGCTTTAAACAAAAAAAAGAGCCCTTGGTATATGATGCCAAGGGCTCTTTTTATATGGGTAAAATTTACTGACTCTGTAGCAGCCAACTCACTTAGGGTTACAAGTATTATTAGGGTTAATAGTGTCGAATTAATAGTAAAGTTAATAGTAATGAATTAGTCATATACAGCCGCATCGTGATATAAATGCGCCATAGAATCAATAATTTTGTTAGAATCGCAATGAATAGTATGCTATGTGTAGAATTTAGGCTTTATATAGTATTTGTTGTGAAATTCTAAACACTAGGCATTACGTTATCACTTTATCCATTACCCAAAGCAGCACCGAGAATATTGACAATGACAGTGAACGATAAAGGTCGCCAAACGGGCAGGCAAGCCATTAATCTATTTAAAAGCCATATCTTAGTGATTATGATATTGCTGATATGGCAGCTGTGCGTTCAGTTTGGGTTGATCCCTGACTATTTATTGCCGTCACCATTACAGATTGTGCAAGCCTTTATTGAAGATTTTCCACTGCTGATGCAGCATTCTAAATATACCTTAGCAACTGCAGTGATTGGAACAACCATAGGGCTGCTGATAAGCTTTGTGCTTTCTATCTGCATGGATTTGTCAAAAACGGTCAAAGAGCTGATCTATCCTGTTATCCTGCTTAACCAAACCATACCGACCATTGCCATTGCGCCACTGCTTATCATTTGGTTGGGTTATGGTATTACCCCAAAAGTGGTGCTAGTCATATTGGCGGTTTTTTTTCCGATTACCATTGCCTTAATTGATGGTTATCAATCCGTAAGCCGTGAGCATCTGAACCTATTTAAATCGATGAAGGCGTCTAAATATCAGTTATATCGTCATCTGAAGATACCATCCGCCATGGGCTCTTTTTTTACAGGTTTAAAAGTAGCGCTGTCATATGCCCTTATTTCTGCGGTGATTGCAGAGTGGCTTGGCGGTTATCATGGGTTAGGGGTGTATATGACTCGAGTGCGTAAGTCTTATGATTTGGACAGCATGTTCGCGGTTATTTTTTTGATTAGCTTTTTGACTATTTTACTCATTGGCTTGGTCAAGTGGTTAGAGAAAAAAGTATTAAAGCATCATTACTTATAATTTATTTACTTATAATTTATTTACTAAGAATTTTAAAAAGGATTTATTGTGTCATTTATTCGAACCAATACGGCGAATTTAAGCCGAGTACAAACCATCATATTAATTCTATCAGTGGCTGCGTTAGTTCTATTGACTGCTTGTCAGCCGAAACAAGACGCGGATGCCAAGGGCGGCACTGATAAAGAGCTGACCGAGATTGTTATCTCATTAGACTGGGTGCCCAATACCAATCATACCGGCATTTATGTCGCTGATGACAAAGGCTACTTTGAAGAAGAGGGACTTGCGGTAAAAATTGTTCAGCCTAGTGAAGACAGTGCCTCAACCTTGGTTGCTAATAATAGAGCAGACTTTGGTATCTACTTTCAGTCGAACATGACTTCAAGACTGGCAAAAGGTATGCCCATTACCGCTGTGGCTGCCATATTACAACACAACCCAGCAGGTCTATTGTCATTAAAGTCATTGGGCGCACAGTCACCTAAAGATCTCAATGGTAAGCGTTATTCAACTTGGGAAGATCCCATTGATGATGCTACTGTGTCACATTTGGTCGGTGATAATTTGGTTAAGATTCCAGGTGAGGCCACTGATGCAACGGTTGCTTTACGTATGAATCAGTTTGACTATATCTTAGCCTATTATGGTTGGGATGGCATTCATGCTGAGCTTCAAGATATTGACACTAACTTCTTCTTCCTAAGAGATTATGAGCCGCAGTTTGACTATTATGCACCGGTCATCATTACCAATAATGAGCTGTTAGAAACCAAGCCAGAAATGGTGAAAAAGGCATTGGCTGCGATGAAAAAAGGCTATATTTATGCCGCGAATAATCCTGAAGAAAGTGCTGAAATCTTAGTTAAACATGCACCTGAAACCAACGCAGAGCTTGCACTTGCTAGCCAAAAATATATCTCAACTCAGTATCTAGACGAAGAGGGCGATTGGGGTAAGTTTGATTATAATCGCTGGGATAGTTTTTATGACTGGGTTTACAAAAATGGATTATTAGAAGAGCCATTACCGCCTCAAGCTGGCGTGAGTAATGATTATTTGTAATTTATATTTAGTAACTCATTTTCAGTAACTCATATTTAATAACGTAGATGTATTAGTAACGCAAATGAAGGTATGACTATGAATGACGTCCTGGTGCTCGATAATATTAGCCATGCGTTTGGGCAGCAGCCGATCTTTGATAATCTAAGTATGTCGGTGTCCAAAAATGACGTGGTCAGTATTGTGGGTGCCAGTGGCGTGGGTAAGACCACTTTATTTAATATCGCCGCTGGTCTTCTCGTGCCCAGTAGCGGCAAAGTGTTTATTAATGGCAAAGAGACCACAGGTGAAGCCGGCACCGTCGGTTATATGCTGCAAAAAGATTTGCTATTGCCGTTCAAAAGCGTATATGACAATATTGCATTGCCGCTAACGCTTAAGGGTTATAGCAAGGCAAAGATTGCGGATATTATTAACCCTCAGCTGGCAAGTTTTGGTTTAGAAGGGCTTGAGCATCAATATCCACAGATGCTCTCTGGCGGGCAGCGTCAACGTGCCGCATTATTGCGCACTTATCTGAGTGATAATCCAATTATGCTGCTTGATGAGCCGTTCTCTGCACTAGACTTTGTGACTAAAGATGAGATGTATCACTGGTTTAGTAAGCTACAAAAGCGGCTTGAGCTGACCTGTCTTATTATTACCCATGATATTGATGAGGCGATATATTTATCTGATCAGCTATATGTGCTAAAGGGTTCACCGGCGGAGTTTACGCAGACATTTAGCATCCCTAAATGCGAGGGCTTTTTAGATAGCCAAGACTATCTGAATCTAAAAAAGCAAATATTTGCAGCGATTCAAAGCTAGCTGACTAACTAATACCTAACTTACTTATTAGTTAACTGACTTAATAGCTTACTAACTCAATATCTAACTTAATATAAAATACAGGAGACAGGGATGTTTGGTATCGAAAACTACTTCGGGTTTATTGCTGCCTGTATTTTATTAAATCTGACACCAGGCACCGACACGGTCTATATTATTATGCGTAGTATTGCGCAAGGCAAAGAGGCGGGTGTATTTTCAGCCTTGGGCATCATATCGGGTATTTTAGTCCATACCTTGTTAGCAGCATTAGGTTTGTCAGTATTACTGTCTACTTATCCTCTGGCATTTACGATGGTTAAGACTGTTGGTGCGCTATATTTATGTTATCTAGGCGTCAAAATGTTGATGACCAAACAAACTAAACTGGTATCTAACAGTTTAGCGAACAGCGCTTTAAAAGATGGCTTTTTAGAAGAAGGTATCAGTACTCGTGACAACATCAATAATAACCTAAGCCACGCTCAGATATACAAGCAGGGCATATTGACCAACGTTTTTAACCCAAAAGTTGCCTTATTCTTCTTAGCATTTTTCCCTCAGTTTATTAATACCGGCTATTCAAATGGTATGCTGTCGTTGCTAGTATTGGGTTTAACCTTTGCAGCAACCAGCCTAATATGGTGTCTAATGCTGGTATTATTGGCTTCGGTATTTAGTCAGAAGCTACGAGAAAACCCAACTATTGAGAGTCTATTAAACAAAATCAGTGGTGTGGTCTTTATTGGACTCGGGATTAAGTTAATGACCGCTAAGTCTTAAAATCAGCCAATTCTTTACTTTGAATCTTAATTAATTATTTTAATAGCAAAAAAGCCCAAGTCAGTGACTTGGGCTTTTTACAGTTATAACTATAGGTTTTACTAAACAGCTTAAATTAGTTGTCTAACCATAGCTGTAACGGTAAGGCAGGCAGGTATTCACTAGACTGCTGTTGTGCATTAATAGCTTCAATATCAAGCACGCCTTTGGTAATCAATAAGATGGTCCAAGGCAGTATTTTATGTTCAAGCTTTTGCACCCGCTTTTGCAACTGTTCAGGGCTGTTTTGCTTATCAATGGCTAATAATGCTTGCGTTAATACTTGACCGGCATCAAGCTCAGCGGTGACCACATGCACGCTGCAGCCATGATGGGTGTCATCAGATGCAAGGACACGCTCATGGGTGTCTAGCCCTTTGTATTTAGGCAATAGTGACGGATGCAGGTTAATCATTGGGGCAGGGGCGCCATCAATGAAGTCAGCACTTAACACCCGCATAAAGCCGGCCAATACAATCAGATCCGGCTGCCAACTGTTTAGCTGAGCAGTAGCATGACGTTCAAAGGTCTTAATCCCCATGCGCTTGCCAGCATTCTCACCTTCTGTGATATGCGACAGCACAGTCACAGGGATATCTGCTTGCTCAGCACGTGTTACCGCATATGCCTCTTTGACATTGCTAATCACACCCACAATCTCAATAGGCAAACTACCGGCCTTCATGGCATCAATCAGAACTTGCAGATTGCTGCCACTGCCTGAGACCAATACAGCAACTTTAAGCGGTTTTGAGTCTTGATAAGAATCTGACATATTAGGCATACACCACAGCATCATCAGTACGGTTAATGATTTCACCTAGTTTAAAGGCGTCTTCACCGGCATCATTTAAGATAGTCACTGCTTGATCTGCCACTTCAGCAGGCAGGACGACCACAAAGCCAACACCACAGTTAAAGGTGCGGTACATTTCTGATTGCTCAATATTGCCGTGCTTTTGTAACCAGCTAAATAGCTCAGGCATCTGCCAGCTATTGGTGTCAATTTTAGCGGCTAAGTTGTCTGGTAAGACGCGAGGTAGGTTTTCAGTAAAGCCGCCGCCAGTAATGTGTGACATGGCATGTAACTTAATGTTGCCTAGTTGTTTTTGTAGTGCTTGAATCGATTTGACATAAATCTTAGTGGGTGCCATCAGCGCATCTGCAATAGGTTTGCCATCTAAGGTTTCATCAGAATTGGCGATATCAACACCGCTGACTTCAATTACTTTACGAATTAATGAGTAGCCGTTTGAGTGTGCGCCACTTGATTTGATACCAACCAAGACATCACCAGCAGCAACATTGTCACCAGTAATGACTTCAGACTCTTCAACCACACCGACACAGAATCCAGCTAAGTCATAGTCTTCGTCTTGATACATGCCTGGCATTTCAGCCGTTTCACCGCCGATTAACGCACAGTTAGACTGTTTACAGCCTTCACCGATACCAGTGACCACTGATGCTGCAGTGTCTACATCAAGCTTACCTGTGGCGTAATAGTCTAAGAAGAATAAAGGCTCAGCACCACATACCAATAGGTCATTGACGCACATAGCGACTAAGTCAATACCAATGGTGTCATGACGATCTAGCTGTAGCGCAAGCTTAAGCTTAGTACCGACACCATCTGTGCCTGAAACCAATAAAGGAGATTCATAGCCTTTAGGGATACGGCATAATGCACCGAAGCCGCCTAAGCCGCCCACAACTTCTGGACGAGTAGTGGCTTTAGCGACAGACTTAATGCGTTGTACAAGGGCATCACCTGCATCGATATCGACGCCAGCATCTTTATAGCTTAAAGAAGTTGATTGTGATGAGTTGTTAGCAGGTGTGTTAGGGATATTTGGATGGCTCATGGTAGCAGCAGACCTTATAAGCGAATGTGTGAAATAGTAGTTAAATACAAAAAACTAATTAGGGCCTAGTATTAGATATACAGATAGAGTTTAAGTCAAGATAAGCTTTTAAAACGTATCAAATCAAACCCATCAAAATGCACGAAATATCTGGCCGTGTTAGGTTGTGTATTTTGCTGTTTGCATTATACGCAAAAACACGGGGCTCGCAAAATTTATGCGCTATTTATTCGTATATATCTGTATCTTGCAGTTATCAATTTTTAAATTGATTATTTATACTGATGGCTTATATTAGTATCGATAATAGAAGCAAAAAACATACTGATTATTTTCAAGCTTTGCGTTATCTTTAGCGGATGCGATATTGAGCACAATATAAGCTTCATTTAAATTGATGCTACGATTAACAAAAATCGCTTTAAGCTTAAAGTAATTAAAACCTTATAAAACCATTCTAACCAGATTAATCCTAATAAATACAGCAAGAGGGTACGTATGCAGGTAGCACGAGTCGATCCATTTTTTAAACGCTTGGCCATCGTGGTAGCCATTATAATTGCACTTTATATACTGTATTTATTAATACCTGTTATTGTGCCGTTTTTCTCTGCCTTTATTTTGGCATATTTGTTTAATCCTATTGTGACTAAAATGTCGCGAATTATGCCACGATGGCTGGCTATCATATTCGTCTATGCGGCGCTTATTCTTGGATTTGGTATCCTGCTGTGGTGGTTATTGCCGACGCTTTGGCATCAAATACAAGCAGCTATAGAGTATATGCCTCGAATGGTGCAGTGGTATAACGAAGATTTTCGTACTTGGATAAATGGCTTTAGTCAATTTAATTTACCTGCGTTAGACACGCAAGTTGTGTCGAACACCTTCATTGAGTATCTGAATAAGAACTACAATGTTGAAGATGCACAGTCTTTTGTGCAACAGGTGCTTAGCTCTGGCATGATGGTTATCAACAATGCAGGCTTGGTTGTTTTAGTGCCTATTTTAATGTTTTATTTCTTGTTTAACTGGGATGAGCGTATTAAGACATGGCGTGAAGCATTACCTGCTGGTAGTAAAGATAAAATCATCGAAATCACCCACGATTGTGATGAGGCACTAATGGCCTTTGTCAAAGGACAACTATTAGTGATGATTTTGCTGGGCGTGGTCTATGCGGTTCAGTTGCAGTTAATTGGTTTAGAGCTTGGTTTGATTATTGGTATGGTTGCGGGTGTCGCAAGCTTTGTACCTTATTTAGGATTTGGCATTGGCTTTATCGCTGCTATCATTGCAGGCTTCTTCCAATTTGGCGTGGACTGGGTAAAAATAGGTTTAATTGTGGGTGCCTTTGTAGTGGGGCAAGCTGTCGAAGGATATGTCTTACAGCCACTGCTATTAGGCGATAAAATAGGGCTATCACCACTTTGGGTTATCTTTGCTGTATTAGCAGGCGCAGGGTTGATGGGCTTTGTGGGTATGTTAATCGCATTACCTGTATCGGCAATTTTAAATGTGTTATTTAATCATGCTTACGCTGCTTATACTCAGACTAACTTTTACAAAGGGCGTAAGCAGTATCAGCTGTTTAAATAGTTAATCAATTCAATTGACGAACCTTGTAGCCTCTGTGTTTGGATCGTAACTGATTTAAAGATTACAACTTTGAGTGGTACAACCTGTTATGCTAGCCAGTAATGCCATATTATTGTTAACAAATTTGTGGTATAAATAAGCGTTATAAAGTTATATCGAGCCGAGATACTAGCCTGATGACAAATCAATTAAGTTTAAATCTAGAAGTAAGGACAGACGCCAGCCTGAGTGATTTCTCTGGGCCGGGTTGGTCGACTATTATAGATGCTATTCGGCAACTGCACGTTGGCTTAATTGGTCAAATGTATATCTATGGCAGTGCGGCAACCGGTAAAACACATCTACTATCAGCCATTTGCGAGTCCTATCGAGAGATGGATAAGACAGCGATTAACCTGTCTTTAAAAGAGCTGGTGCATACTGATGTGGGGGTGCTTGCTGCCTTAGAAAGCTTTGATTTAGTCGCCATTGATGATTTAGAAGTCATTCGTCACAGCCGAGCTTGGCAAGAAGCCATCTTCCATTTAATCAATCGTAGCCGAGAAGGGCAGGGCCAGCTGATTTTTGCTGCTAAGACACCAGCCACAGAGTTACCCTTTGAGCTTCCTGACTTATTGACCCGTTTAATCCAATCACCTGCGTTTAGAGTGCCTGAAGGGCATAATATCGCTGATCGTAAAGCCATGCTTGAATCAGTGATGCGCCGTCGTGGTTGGCAGTTTGATTCACGCATTACCGAGCATTTGCTGCAAGAAGGTCCGCACCGTATTGGCGGTATGCTCGATATTCTAAATGTGATTCAGCCGATGTTTTCTAATTTAAATCGCGCTCATATTTCTAAGTCTGTTATCAATCAGGCATTGGAGATGATTGATGAGCATACGCTAATGGCAGAGCTTGAGGATATTCATCAAGAAGCTCAAGAGGATTTGCTGTCAAAATCTGAAGAGAACAGCGCTTATCGAGATAACTTACCGCTAGATTTTTAGTTAACACCTCAATCAATGCGATAACTCACTGATGAATCAACGGTTAGTTAATTGATGTTTTTATCATTAACGTCATTTATTTTAGTATGAATAAACGGTGTGTCATAAATTAAAGGTAAGATAATAAAGGGTGTAAAAACACCATATTTTATCCAAAAGTATTTCGTTTTTTCTAAAACTATCACGTATACTAAAGTCACACGTTATATTTCAAAACATTTCTATACATTTAAGGCCCTCATTATGCAAGACAATCAATACAAAACAATAATTAACAAATTAATTGCCATCGGTGCGGTAAGTGCCTGCTCATTAACATTGGCACATGCGGAAGTGACTTTACAGGTCGATGATAATATTAAAGTAACGGCTATTAATGGTAAGACAGTAAATTCTAGTCCTTTCATGCCAATTAAGAAAAACTTTACCCTGCAGCCTGGTCAACATGTGATTACGGCCAAATATGATCGTTTATATGACCTTCGTCGTGATGAGCATGATTATTTGCGTTCAGCAAATATCACAGTGACAGCGGATATGAAAGACAATCAGACATATCGCTTAGCCATGCCAGGTCAGCCTGAAAAGTACGAAGAAGCAAAAAAGTATGTTAAGGCACCGACTTTAGCGATTATGCAAGGCAATACTACCATTGCTCAAGCGTCAGGCGGATCGAATGATGAAGGTGGCTTATTCTCTAGCATCAGCTCAATCTTCACCGGCAGTAGCGATGCACAAGCTGATAATCAGCGTGCTATTGCAGCGATTAACGCCAATCAACCAGTGAATACGTCTGGTTCAAGTCAAGCCATTGCACCAGTTGCTGCAACGCCAGCTGCTGCGACTCGTACCGTGACCGTATCTCAAAATGCAGATACTCTAGATCAGTTTATGCAAATTTGGTTACAAGCTTCTCCAGATGAGCGTGAAAAGATCCGTCAGTGGATTCAAAAATAAGCATCGCTCATACATTAACTAACACCTAGCAAGTACTAGCCTCTAGATGTTTACATAGTTAGTTTTGAGAGTCTTAAAAAGCCCAGTATCTGATATTTGTCTGTTAGGCGATATCATTGACTGGGCTTTTTAACGTCTACAATTTATAATTTAAAACTTAAAACCTATAACCTGATATCTAAAAGGCCACTTTTAGCTTAGCATGTAGTTTTAATAGCTGAAAGGTTTAGCTACCTTCCTTTCTTAAAGGAAGGGCTGGGGATGGATTATTTGGTTAAACATAAAGTCAAAGGCCACAAATGAATGGCAAAAAACTGTCAATTAGGATTAAAGCATAACCACTTTACAAACTGGCATAGTCTTCCAATATTAGTTTTGATACTATAAATGATAGTACACCGCCTGAAAGTACGGCAGTGTGTGCATTGTATTGACTAATACTGATGCTAAGCAATTAAACCAATAAATCAATAAAAGAATAAGGATTTTGATTATGGCACATTTACGTTTAGGTGATACCGCACCAAACTTTGACGCAACTACCACAGATGGTGATATTAACTTCCATGATTGGGCAGGTGATAACTGGGTTGTGTTTTTCTCACATCCTGCTGATTTTACGCCAGTATGTACCACAGAGCTTGGTCGTACAGCGGCACTAAATGGTGAGTTTCAGAAGCGTGGTGTAAAACCAATCGCAATCTCAGTAGATGATATTGATGATCATAATGCATGGGCAAAAGACATCGGTGAGACTCAAGGCACAGATCTTAACTTCCCAATTGTTGCAGATCCTGATAAAAAAGTGGCTGAGTTATATGACATGATTCACCCAAATGCAGCCACTACTCATACCGTACGTAGTGTGTTTATCATCGATCCAGCCAAAAAAGTTCGCTTAACGCTAACTTACCCAGCCAGCGTTGGTCGTAACTTCGACGAGATTCTGCGTGTGATTGATGCGCTTCAGTTAACAGACGAATATAACGTTGCTACGCCAGTAGACTGGACCAAAGGTAAAGACGTTATCATTCCGCCAAGCATAAAAACTGAAGATATTTCTGAAAAAGATTATCCAAAAGGCTTTACTGAAATTAAACCATACCTTCGTACCACACCAGATCCAAGCAAATAATACGCTTAGGAACTGTTTAATTTAAAAGTGGTTTAATTTAAAAGCGGTATAAATTTGGAAGGCCTCACTGTATAATTACGGTGAGGCCTTTTTTGTCACTGTGCCTTTCAATGTTAAGATAAAGCAGTATTAAGATAGAATAATGTTAAGACAGAAGCGTGCTGCTACTAGAACATTCATATACTAAAACACTTATTTATTAAAATACTGATATTAAAATACTGGCTAAAATTATTATTAAAAGGTGTATTAAGATATTAGTCTATTAACCTAACAATAAATGTCCTATATTAATAAGACGCTAGATAAATAAACAACAATAATTCAAAGCAAAAGGAGTTTGTGATGAAAAAATTATATTTAAACCGCAGAGCACCAAATCCACGTAAAGTATTGGTATTAATGCAAGCTAAGGGCCTAAATATTGACGATATGGATGACATCGACGTCATTGATATTGATATGGCACAAGGGGAGCATCTCACAGAAGAGTTTACTAAGATAAACCCATTACAGCTATTGCCAGTATTGGTCTTAGACGATGGCACTGTGCTTAATGACTCTCAGGCAATTTGTGAGTATCTTGACCGCGTCTATGGTGAGCGCTCAGTAATGGGTAATGATGTGGTGCAGCGTGCGCGGGTTGCCTCTTTGCGCCGTACAGCAGAGTTTGAAGTATTGTATAACTTTATGCTGGCGTTTCAGCATACCCATCCTTCCAAAGCGCATCGAGTCGATCAAGTTCCTGAAATGGGACCTAAGTCGATTGAGCGCGCTATCAAAGTGTTGCCTTACTTTGACAATATTCTTCAAAATAATGACTACTTGATGGGCAAGCAGTTAAGTTATGCCGATATCGTACTGTATATCGCGCTAGATTTTGGTCGTGTGTTAAAATTCGATCCTTTAGCGCATGGCACGGGTATTGCTCGCTTTTATAAAATGATGGATGAGCAATTTGGTTTTAAAAAGAGCTAATCAAATAGAACTAATCAAATAATGACAGCAGCTTATTCGCCCAGTCATATTCAGTCATTCAATTAAGTTAAGAGGTTTTATGTCAACGTTTCGTACCTTGCCTATAGTGGCTTTTGCTACCCTTATTAGTTTAACAGGATGTCAGACCATGTCTTTACATCAAAATGAAGGTACCACTAATGACAGTACCAATCACAGTGCTGAAGCAGTCAAGCAGATCAACAACAATGATTTAGCTGCTTATCATTGGCAATTGGTTAAAGCGACCGATAATCAAAAGCGTCCGATTGAGTCGTTAAATAAAATCAAGCAACAAGTGACGCTAAGCTTCGATAAGAAGCAAAATGGCTACGGTATTTGGTTTAGTGTGGGCTGTAACTCGATGGGCGCTGGCTATACGCTTCAATCAAATACGATGCAGGTCGGTCAAATAATCAGTACTATGATGCTGTGCCAAGATTTGGATGCTGCTGAAAAACAATTGGCTAGTCTTATGGATGGCCGCAGTCAACTGAGCTTAAAAGCGGCAGAAAATCCGATTTTGACTCAGACCACTGAAAATGGGTCTACCATAGTTTGGCAAGGGGCGAAAACCCCTGAAGCGCGCTATGGACAGCAAGCTGGTACTGTTTTTTGGCAAATAGATCATCAGCTGCAGCAATGTCCAAACCCTGATGCTGGCAGCACCTGCCTTAAAGCCAGAGAAGTATTTTATGATGATAAAGGTATCAAAACCGGTTTTGGTCCTTGGCAACTGATTGTTGATCCAATCGAAGGCTATCAGCATGACACTGGGCTTGATCAAGTGGTTCGCATAAAACGCTTTGTTGTTGATCCAGCCGATGTTAAGGGTAAGCAGTCTGTCTACGTGTTCGATAGAATCGTTGAAAGCTCAGTAGTTGAGTAGCTCAGTTGCTGAGTGTTGTTAAGCAATGGAAGATTGCGAATCTTTATTTAAGCAATGGCTATTTAAGATTGGCAATGTCTTCTTCAGTTAAGCGCCAACGGCCTTTTTTCTTTGATGATCCGCGCCCTTTTAGTGCACTATTCATTAGCAGCTTGTTCATTGAATGACTAGAGTGGGCGTGACATATGGCGCATGCCAGCCCGTCAGCGGCATCTTGTTGCGGTGTAACCTCAAGATTTAAGATACGACATACCATTTCTTGAACTTGGATTTTGTCTGCTGCGCCATAACCACACACTGCTTGTTTAATCTGTCGGGCGGTATATTCAGATACTTCTAAGTCTAAAGCCACTAAAGCTGCTATGGCAGCACCACGCGCCTGACCAAGTTTAAGTGCAGAGTCTGGGTTAGATGCCATAAATACCTGCTCGACGGCGGCATGGATGGGTTCATTGGCATATTTTAAGTGATATTGTGTGATGCGAGTGATGCCGTTAAAGATACGCTTTAATCGTTCTGGCATTTCTTTGGTCTCAGTGCGTATGGTGCCTGCATCTAAATAGCGCAGCTTATCTCCAGTTTGATGGATGATGCCATATCCGGTTAATCGAGACCCAGGATCTATTCCAATAATGATTGCCATAGTTTTTATTTTACTTATAAAAAAGGTGATTAGAGGGTTGGCAAAAACGCTTTACTTTGAGGTAAAACACTAACAAATGCCTAGTTTAATTTGATAGTATAGCAAGCCATCCCCATATAGATAACATATCAGAGTTTAAAATTTTTAATTGCACAGATTTTAATTAATTTATTTGTTTTAGCGAAAATAGGATGACACATTATGGGTCAATTAGTTGGCATTGCCATCGTCTGGTTTATCATTGAAATGCTATTGTGGTATCTGGCTGCACAATTTATTAGTGGCTGGTGGATATTCTTCTGGTTTATCGCGGCAGCAGTGATTGGTTTGTCATTAATGCGTCGAGGCATGACTACCTTGAATCCAATGGCACAACAGATGAAATCTGGTGGTATGTTAAATCCTGCCATGCGTCCACCTGAAACGACAATCATGAAAACCATTGGCATGGCAGTGGGCGGCCTATTGCTATTAATTCCAGGTCTATTGTCTGACGTTTTGGCGCTATTAGTAATCTTACCACCGGTACAGAAAAAGCTAAAAGATGTGGCCAATAATTACGTCATGAATAACCAACAAAAAATGATGGAAATGATGGCAAAACAGATGGGCGGTCAAATGGGTGGTCAAAATCCATTCGGCGGTGCAGGCGGCAATCCTTTTGGTGGTCAAAATCCATTCGGTGGTCAAAGCCCATTTGGAAGCCAAGATCCATTTTCTAATAAAACAGGTGGTAGCAGTCCATTTGGTGGTGGCTTCAAGCACAATACAACCGTTGATGGTTCAGCAAAAACAGTGGTAAAAGATGTTAAAAAGCTAGATAAGCCAGCCAATGACGACTAAAGCAATCACGAGCACAATGAGTGTGAGTAATTGATTGCAGGTTATGCCAAGTTGCTGATAATGCCATGACTCATACTCATGAATAAACAATGCTCAATAAAGTCCTAAAATAAAAAAAGCCCTTTTATTAATAAAAGGGCTTTTTTATATGCTTAATAGCAAAAATATTAGACCGAAGTGCCGCTGTAAGATGGGAACCCATGAACCGTGAAGTTCAGGGCGGATGTGTCACTGTCTCTTAAGGTTTCCTGAGTCACTGCGAGCAGTGCAGGCTTACACAATAAGACAATAGATAGCACATCCATTTAGTGCATTATCGGCTCAGGGAATATCATCCACTGGCGAACACTTCAGAGTCTTTAGATTCTAACTAAAATTGATAGTAGTTGCAAATGCAGCGCCAACTTTGTTTGTTAAGAAGCGTAGCCTTTTCATAGCGAAGGGTAGCAATATGATGTTTGTATATACAAGGTTTTGAAGAAAAGTTAAACTCAATTCAAAGCAATTTAGGCGTTAAAATGTGCGTTAATACATAGACTTAATTGGCGAAAATACGGGATTGAATTTTTGCAAGCACAATCTTCCATTATTGGAAAATAGGCTTGTGTGTTACAATTGATAAGTTAGGTTTTGTTTTAATTGCCTGTATTGTAATTTGGCTATCGTATTTTATTGTTTTTAATCACAACCAGTAACGAATCGGAGAATAATGACATGGTAGCAGCTGATAATAATAAAAAGATTCCACACGTACTAATGATTTTAGATGGTTTTGGATACCGTGAAGATCAGCGAGATAATGCCATCGCTGCTGCTAATACACCCAATCTTGATCGTATTAACCAAACTTATCCGCATGGCTTAATATCTGGGTCTGGTGAGGATGTTGGTTTACCAGAAGGTCAATTTGGTAACTCAGAAGTCGGTCATATGAACCTTGGCGCAGGGCGTGTCTTATTCCAAGATTCTACCCGTATTTCACGTGATATCAAAAACCGTGATTTTTACAAAAATCCTGCGCTAACCGAAGCCATTCAAGCAGCCACAGATGCGGGTGGTAATGTGCATATTATGGGCTTATTGTCAGATGGTGGCGTGCATGCGCATCAAGACCATATTGAAGCCATGTGTCATGCCGCTGTGGTTCACGGGGCCAAAGGGGTATATGTGCATTGCTTCTTAGATGGACGTGATACGCCGCCTAAGTCTGCAGACAAATATATTAAGCGTTTGCGTGATTATTTGAATAATTTAAATGGCTATTATGAAAGCCAGGTGCAGATTGCAAGTATTATTGGCCGCTATTACGCTATGGATCGTGACAATCGCTGGGATCGTGTGCAACAAGCCTACGACTTATTGACCCTAGGTAAATCTGAACGTATGGCAACCCGTGCCGATGGCGCGGTGCAAGCGGCTTATAAAGCACGTGAGACCGATGAGTTTGTTAGCCCAACTAACGTGATTGAACATGGTGAGACACCAATTACCATAGATGATAACGATGCGGTTATCTTTATGAATTTCCGTGCCGATAGAGCGCGTGAATTAAGCCAAGCCTTCATCCTACCGGATCATGAGTTCTCTGGTTTCGCTCGTAAAAAACAACCGCGCTTATCAGCGTTTGTTATGATGACTCATTACTCAGATGAGCTGGCTGCGCATCCAAAAACATCAGTTGCTTATGCGCCGACCACACTGCATAACACCCTAGGTGAGTATCTACAAAATAATGATAAAACCCAACTTCGAATTGCAGAGACTGAAAAGTTTGCGCACGTAACTTTCTTCTTCAGTGGTGGTAAAGAAGATGAGTATGAAGGTGAGTCACGTATCTTAATCCCATCTCCTGATGTGGAAACGTATGATTTAAAACCAGAGATGAGTGCGCCTGAAGTGACGCAAAATCTGGTCGATGCCATTCATTCAGGTAAGTATGACGTGTTAATCGTCAACTATGCCAATGGTGATATGGTAGGGCACACAGGTAACTTCGATGCAGCGGTTAAAGCGGTTGAAGCATTGGATGTGGCAGTTGGTGCTGTGGCAGATGCGGTGCTTGAAGAAGGCGGTCATATGCTGATCACTGCTGATCATGGTAACTGTGAACAGATGCAGGATTATGAAAGTGGGCAGGTGCATACCCAGCATACAACAGAACAAGTGCCGTTAATTTATGTTGGTGATAAGCAAGTTCAGGTACGCAGTGGTGGTAAACTCAGTGATGTAGCACCTACCATTTTAGGCCTAATGGCGCTTGATGTCCCAGAAGAAATGACAGGCTTAGATTTATTGCAGCCTAAAGAATAGGTTACAGCCTAAATCAAAGGCAGTATCGATAGTAATTAAGTATAAAGTAGAGTCCATAATGAGCAGAAAAGCGTCTCAACATAACAACTGTGTCCAACATACAGCTGACACCACTCAAAAGCTTGTGGCTAAAAGTTACAGGCTTTCTGAGCTTTTGATGCTGCAAGCTAATCCAGACCCTCATGTGTTTAGGGCGCTAGGTGATGGTCGGCTAAGTTGTGGTCAGCTGATGTTTGGGCAGAGACGGTTAAAAAAGTTATTATTGACGCTTTGCATATCGAGCTCATTATTAACACCGGTTGCTTATGCTCAAGGCAATAGCACAGATGCTATTTTGACAGATGAGCAAGCATCAAGGGTTGAAGCGGATACACCGCATGAAGCCTCAAATCGTGCTACTCGAATCTACCCAAACTCAGGTATGACCCGACCTCTTCAAAATAAAACCGGTCAAAACAACAGCATCGTAACAGATGATGAAGATACCTTCACTGATGTCAAGCATACCGGCTATGATGATGAAGAGTGTGTTGATGACTGCGATGATATTGATGCCGTCGCTACCGATGACGCCCTTGATGAATCGGTGTTTGTTGAAGAAGAGGAAGATGACGCGATTGATGCGCCTTCAAACTCTGATATTCAGCTTGGCATTGAGCATGTGCCTTTAAATGCCATCTCTCCTGAAACCATTGAAGCTTTTGTCGAAGTGATCGATGTCATACGCCACGACTATTTACGTCCAGTGAACGATGAAGTTCTATTCCAGCATGCCATTACCGGAATGCTTGAGAAGTTAGATAACCATGCTGAGTATCTAACTGAAGATAACTATGAGCGCTTACGCAGCTTTACAGATGGTGAAATCGGCCAAGTCGGTATTGTTGCCCGCTACGATCCAATTTCTGGATATTGGATAGTTAGAGAGGTGTTAGCGCAGTCTTCTGCGAAAGAAGCAGGTATTGAAGTTGGCGATAAGCTAGTACGTATTAAGCGTGCTGAATTAACCTCTGATATGACCCCACAAGATGTCACTCAGCTACTATCTGGCGTGGCAGGCTCTCAAGTATCTGTCACTGTTATTAGTAAGCAAGGCAGCAGACGCAGCATAATCTTGCAAAGAAACCTTGCGGCCAATAACAAGCTTCAAGTGAGCGTTCAGCAAGATATCGCTGTGATTCGCTTACCAGTGTTCCAAAATGGTTCTAAAGATCAGCTGATTGAAGCATTAAGACAAACAGGAGTGCCGATTACTGGTGTGGTGCTTGATGTTAGGAATAATCCTGGGGGCGTACTGTCCTCTGCGATTGATGTGGCCAGTTTGTTTATCGGTGATAGCAGTCTCATTCAAGTGCGTAATAGAACCAATCGTAGCCAATTGCTGAACTCCAACGGTGTGCCTTACTTATCAGATTTGCCAGTAGTTATTTTACAAAATCGTTACTCGGCTTCAGCAGCAGAAGTGCTGGCCAGTAGCTTTAAAAGCAACCAACGCGCCAAAATATTGGGCGAGCAAAGCTTTGGCAAGGGCACGGTTCAGGAAGTGATTCCGCTTAAGTCAGGCGGCGCATTAAAGCTGACTGTGGCTGAATATCGAAGCGCGAAAGGTGAGCCTATCGATGGTGTTGGTGTAAAACCTGATATCAGCTTTGAGCATGATGGTAGTGACTGGCAGCAAAAGGCGGTTGATTATTTGTTGACCCAAGATAGACCGCTGGGTATTAAGTTCGAAGATGAGCTTGATGGGTTATCTGTGATTGAGGATTACTAGTTGATAGCAATCCTCATCGTTTAACTAGGCTAGGGCGTATCATTGGGCTAGGGTGTAATCAAACCATGACGCATGGCCAAATGAGTTAACTTAACATCACTATCGACACCCACTTTTTCAAAGATACGGTAGCGATAGGTATTGACTGTTTTAACACTCACAAATAGCTGATCAGCAATCTGCTGTGGACTTTGACAGTTAACAACCATCATGGCTACTTGCTTTTCACGCTCACTTAAGCGATCAAAGGGCGACTCTTCATTATCGGTTAATAGCATGTCAGCGAGCTGCTCTGCCACATCGCTACTAAAATATTTACTGCCTTGATTTACTTTTTTGATGGCCTTGATCATTTCGACCAACGGCGTGCCTTTAGTGATATAACCATTGACACCTGCTTTTAATAGCATCGAAGGGTAGGGCTGTGCAGAGACACTGCTGACTGCTAAGATTTTGACCTTATCATCAAACTGGCGCAGTCTTTTGGTTGCCTCAACGCCGCCGATATTAGGCATATTGACGTCGAGCAATACGACATCAGGTTGCATTGATCTGACCATTTTAATGGCCATTTCACCGCTATTGGCTTCACCTATCACTTCAATTTCTGGATCATCAGCCAACATTCTGCTAATGCCCATTCTTACTAAGTCGTGATCATCGACTACCAAAACTTTAATCATAACGCTTTCCTAAAGAAATCTTTATAGTCTTTTTACTTTTATGTTGTATTAACTATATTAGCAGTATTTTATGTTGCTGTATCGTAAATCAAATGTTTTGAATTGACAATGCACCTTAATACCTTACCTTTTATAAGAATTAATACTTAACTGCTGCCGTTAATGATGTTAATATAACTAATAATAAGGCAATAGAATGACTATTGACATTGTTCTATTATTTAAAATAAAGGGATGAATAGCAATTAATTATTGATGCTATCCCCATATTATTCATTATTATTAACATAAACCATAGTGCCATGTTTAGATTGGTTGTAATTATCTAAACATGAGTATGGTTTTGTACATATTTTAGTTAAGCGGTGTAAGCTTTACGCATCAGCATGATGTCAGGATGCCAGTATTTAATCAAATAGTATTTGATAAATTAACTGAAATTAGTGAGTTAACAAAAAGCCTATACCTTAATTTTCGACTCAAGTGGGATGACTTATGAGCATTAAAAAATCTTTCAACAAATCTTATATCTTTGTCTGCATCGCATTGGGTTTGGGTACTGTGAGCTCAGCATCTCATGCTGCACTTACCATTGTAGAACCGGGCAAAACTGGTAATTCAAAAATTCAGTGGGGTAACGCCGGCGGGTTATCTGAAGCACGTAATATTATGTACTCGAACCCAACTACCAGCACGACTTCATTTGCAAGTGCAAACAACACACCAAGCTACTTTGACACTCTACCTATCTCTACCGCCTCACGTGGCGTGATTGTGATGGATGTAGAAAGTGGCAAGCCTTTATATCAAAAGAACGCCGATGTGGCACGCCCAATTGCTTCTATTACTAAGCTAATGACTGCTATGGTTGTGCTAGATGCTGGCTTAGACATGCGTGAAGAGATCAAACTTGATCCAGAAGACTTCATCGGTCCTAAGCGTGCCAGTTCGCGCTTAAAAGCAGGCGATCGCTTGAACCGCGCTGAACTGTTATTAATGACATTAATGAAGTCAGAAAACCCAGCTGCTAAGTCGCTAGCACGTAACTATCCAGGCGGCTATGATGCATTCATGCGTGATATGAACCGTAAGGCACAATCACTAGGCATGGGCAGTGCGTTCTTTGGAGACCCAACCGGTCTTGATAAGCGTAACGTTGCATCGCCAGTTGATTTGGTGAAAATGGTTCAAGCTGCTGGTCAGTATGAAGTGATTCGTCGCTTCTCAACAACCAAAAGCTATGACTTCTTCGTTGCTAACTATGCAGCCGGTAACCGTAACTACCCAGCGAGTAACACCAGTGTATTAGTACGCAATGGTACTTATCCAATCGGTATTTCAAAAACAGGTTTCATTAACGAAGCAGGCCGCTGTGTTGTGATGGAAACACAAGTGAATAACCGTCCAGCTATTATTGTTATCTTGGGTGCGAAAAACTCATCAGCTCGTTGGAATGATGCAGAGACCATTCTAACTAACCTAGCATCACGTCGCTCAATCTAATCAAATAGATAGCGAGCACTGACTGTTAGAGTTTTATAAAACAGTGAACCATAAAAAACGCCCTGATTTGAATCATGGCGTTTTTTTGTTGCTTAATAATTTGTCGATTAATAATTAGTCAAAAACAATCAAATTAATGAGAGTGTATTAAGAGGCGTGTTCCATACAAAGCGTTGCGTATGGGATGGCAAGCAAACGCTTCTCTTCAATATCCTCTCCACAGACGGTGCATTCACCATAGGTACCGTTTTCAATACGACTTAGCGCATTGTTAACATAGGTTAGACCTTGTTGAGCTTCGACCAATAAAGTCTTGCGCATTTCATTTTCACGCATTGAAATGGCCTGGTCATCCCAGTGTTCATTCAAGTCGTCTTGAGGGTTGTGAATATGGTCTTCGATTTTATCGATTCGAGTTTGATATTCTTGCTGTAACTCTAATAGTTTTGTTTTGGCTGCATTAAGATCAATACTCATTACTTTTCTCCCAATAAGCTGGTTTACGGTTAATTATTGTCATTATTACTAAATTATCGTTATTACTAAGAAGTTGCTATTAACGAATTAGTGTTTAAAAATAAGCGATTTTAAATATTTACTAAGAGTTGATAAATAAATGCTTAATTAAAATATTGTCGATTTATTCTTATAATCATAGCATTATTTAACAAATAAATCCTTTATATGCTTTGTATAAATCGAGGGAAAGACTGACGCTATGGATATCTAATAACTCTGCCTTCCTATAGATGAAATGGGGACGATAAGTGGCAAACTCAATATAAAATTGATGTGAAAATGTGGTAGAATCTGTTCAAATTTTGGCACTATAACGCTATTAGATATTAGTGTTGAGCTATTAGACATTTAGCGTTGTTCTATTGAGCATATAGTACTTATGAGCATTGGTACTAAGCAAATACTCAATACTTTAGGTGCTTTAAGCGACTGATTGGAAACTCAAATTAATTGTTAACCTCTGAATTAACTAAGGGTAATAAAATGAACTTTGCTAGAATGGAAAACCAAGCGTTATCTGGTAAGCGGGTACTGATTCGTGAAGACTTAAACGTACCTATTCAAAACGGTAAAATCTCAAACGATGCCCGTTTAAAATCAAGTATTCCTACCATTAAGTTAGCGCTTGAGGAAGGAGCTGCTGTATTGGTATGCTCACATTTAGGCCGTCCTAGCGAAGGTGAGTATGAAGAAAAGTACTCGTTACAGCCGGTTGCTAAGTATCTATCTGAGCATTTAGGTCAAACAGTTAAATTGCAAAAAGACTATGTTGGCAATAACGTTGATGTTGCCCCAGGTGAAGTAGTGCTGTTAGAAAACGTTCGCTTTAACCAAGGTGAAAAGAAAAATAGTCCTGAATTATCAGCAGATTATGCCAACCTTTGTGATGTGTTTGTGATGGATGCCTTTGGAACTGCACATCGTGCGCAAGCATCAACTGAAGGTGTTATCCAAGCGGCAGCCAGTGCGGGTAAAGTGGTCTGCGCCGGTCCTTTATTAGCGGCAGAATTAGATGCACTAGATAAAGCATTGCATCAGCCTAAAAAACCATTGGTTGCTATCGTTGGCGGCTCAAAAGTATCGACTAAACTAGATGTGCTAATCAGCTTGGCTAAAATCTGCGATCAAATCATCGTTGGCGGCGGTATTGCCAATACTTTCATTGCAGCTAAAGGTCACTCAGTAGGGGCTTCATTATATGAAGCGGATATGATTGATACTGCTAAAGATATTATGGCGCAAACAGAAATCTTATTACCAGAGAATGTGGTTGTCGCTGACAAAAGTGAAATTAACTTTGATGACTTTATCAACTCATTACAGTCAGCCACACCAATTCATAGATCTATCTCAGAAGTTGGCGATGATGAAATGATTTTAGATGTCGCAAAAGAAGGCTCTGAGCATATCTTTGAAGCAGTAAAAAATGCAGCAACTATTCTATGGAATGGTCCAGTCGGTGTATTTGAGGTTGAAGCTTTTGCTGAAGGCACACGCCTATTATCACAAGCAGTGAGTGACAGTAATGGTTTCTCAATTGCAGGTGGCGGGGATACTTTAGCTGCTATCCATCAATTTGAAGTTGAAGACGGCGTTAGCTATATGTCGACTGGCGGTGGTGCTTTCTTAGAGTTCGTTGAAGGTAAAACCTTGCCAGCCGTTGCCGCTTTACAAAACCACAGTAACCGTTAAGCTGTTAAGCTGAGCTGTTTGCAGCTGATTTATTAAAGTAGTTTGAAGTGATTTGTATAATTTCTTGAAAAGGTTCTTAATTTGCCAGCTAAATATGCTCTATTACGCATAAAAATGCTAAAAATGTTAAAATAGTAGTGTGTTAATAAAAAGTGCTCACGTTAATTAAAAATGAGCTACTTAATAAGCTGCTTAACAAAGTACAAGCGTTAGCAGAGCCTATGTATAAATTGTTACTGATGGTAACTTTAGTATAACTTAATGGCAGTTTTTAATATTTTCATTGTTTTTTACTTTAATAATCATTAGAATGCTAACCATTCATTAATATCACATTATGTGAGGAGTATGCATGTTAAACCGTAAACTTGTTGTTGCTGGTCTAGTTGCTGGTGTTGTTGCGATCACTGGTTGTAGTAAAGAAGATCAAAGCTCTGTAGAAGCTGCTGCTGAAAATGCAGGCAATGATGTCTCTGAAGCGGTATCAAACGCTGGCAATCAGCTGCAAGAAGCTGGTGATACTGTAGCAGAAGGTGCGAACACAGCTGTAGAAAACACCGCTGAAGCTGTTGCTGACGGCGCAACTGCAGTTGCTGATGGTGCTTCTGACATGGCCGATAAAGCGTCTGAATCAAATCCTTTGGCTGAAGTAGAAGACGAAGACCAACAGTATTAATTTAGCTGGTATGTTTGACCCTATTAAACATACCCATAGCTAATGCATAGACCTTATCCCTCATAAAAAGGCTCTGAAATTTCAGAGCCTTTTTTAATGCTATAATGAGCAGCGATTACCCCTGGTTTTTAGTATTTTAAAAGTAAAACCATTTAGATTCTCATTAGAATAATAACCTGTAATATTTAAGCTTGTGTTTTTAGAGATGAAAATAAAACTATGATTGGACTTATTGAAGGAAGGGTGTGCCATCTGGCCGCGCCAGTTGCTTGTATCATGACCAATGCAGGAGTGGGGTATGAAGTGGAGTTACCGCTGCCCGATTTTTGCCAATTGCAAATGGAAGCAAGCGTGATGCTATGGACACATTTGCACGTGCGCGAAGATGCACAGCTATTGTTTGGCTTTTTGAACATCGGTGAGCGTGATGTATTTCGTCAACTGATTCGTATCAATGGGGTTGGGGCAAAAATGGCATTGGCCATGATGTCAACCATGTCAGCTTCTGAATTAAAACACAGTGTTGAATCTGATAACGAAGCTGCTTTAACTCGGGTTCCTGGCATTGGTAAAAAAACCGCACAGCGACTGCTAATTGAACTCAAAGGTAAGTTTGATCATATTGAAAATGATACGGATCTATTGAGCACCGTTAATACTGAGACTATGACTCAGCAAGGCAAAGAGGGCGTTATTCTAGCAGAGGTTGAATCAGCTCTAATCAGCTTAGGTTACCGTGATAAAGAGGCACAACAAGCCATTAAAGCGGCACGTGAAACTGATGCAGGGCAAAACATTGTCGATACCCAAAGCTTGTTAAAACTAACTTTGCAGCAGCTGTCTAACTTTAAGTAGCCGTTATTTGCTAGCGGTTATCAGCCTATATGATGAGCCTATGACTTAAATTGACCAATGACGATGCGCTAAATGTTTTAGCGCATCGTTGTGTTATTAGATTATTGAGTACTAGGGATACTGTTTAACTAGGATTAACTGGGAATGAGCTTTGGCGGTAAGATAGATTAGGCCAAAGTATGCTTAATCACTCGTGTTAATCTTTCAATAACTTGATCAGATTCGTCACGTGACAGGTTAAGCGGTGGCAATAAGCGCACCACATGACCGCCGGTGACATTAACAATTAGCTGCTCTTGGGTGCGAGCATCATCGACCAGATTGCTACAGTCAGTTTGCTCAGGCAATACCACGCCAATCATCATGCCATAGCCGCGAGTGCTAACTCCAAGAGACTTAAGCTCATTAGTTAAGTTAGTTTGGATATAGTCGCCTTCGGTTTTAGCATTCTGCATGATATCGGTTTGACGTAGCACGTCATAAACACTATGTACCACACGGCTGCCGAGTGGCGTGCCGCCATAGGTTGAACCATGGCTGCCAACTTGTAATAAGTCACGCGCACGTCCACTGACCATACAAGCACCAATAGGGAAGCCGTTACCTAAGCCTTTGGCAGTAGAGAGCACATCTGGCTGAACCGTGCTATGCTGAAACGCAAAGTATTTACCGGTTCGACCATTACCAGTTTGAACCTCATCTAGCATGAATAGCCAGTCGTTCTGATCACATAACGCTTGAATATCGGCTAAAAAGTCAAAGCCATTAGCAGCGGTATTTAGACCGCCTTCACCTTGAATAGGTTCTAGTAACACAGCGGTGATTTCAGATTCATTTTGTACAACCTGCTTAATGGCTTCAATGTCCGCAAAAGGCACACGGATGAAGTCTTGGTCTAAGGTAAAAAAGCCTTCTCTTGCTTTTGGATTGGCCGTGGCTGAGACAGACAGTAAGGTGCGACCATGAAATGAGCGCTCCATGACGATGACTTTAGGCTGCTTAAAGCCTTTTTTATAACCGTATAAGCGCGCCATTTTTAATGCCGCTTCATTGGCTTCAGCACCACTATTGGCAAAAAACACACTGTCCATACCGGCAGCAGTACACAGACTTTCGGCAGCTTTTTCTTGCCATTCAATTTGGAATAAATTACTGGTATGCACTAAGGTTTGCGCCTGCTGCTGAATGGCTTCGGTGACTTGCGGATGACAATGACCGAGACCACAAACCGCAATACCAGTAAGTGCATCTAAATAGGCGGTGTTATCAGCGGTATATAACCAGCTGCCTTCGCCACGGCTAAAGCTAATGGGTTGTGGACTATAGGTAGGGGTGATGTAGGAACGTGGGGCAGAAGCGGACATACAAAATTCCTCAAATATTTGTTTGGGTTAGGGGCTGTGGTTGTTTGGTTTAAATCTATCTTAATGTAAATCAGTAGAGAAGGGGTCGTCTTGAGCCGGCACTCGATACTCTTCATTGGCCCAAGCACCAAGATCAATTAATTTGCAGCGGTCACTGCAAAAAGGCTTATATGGATTGTTTTGCCATGAAGTAGGCTTGCGACATTGAGGGCAAGGGTAGGTTTTTGGTGTTTGCGGTGTTGTAGACTGTTCATCTGTATCGGCACTGATATTTGCTTTACTCATAATTTTTAAATCTTTTTTTCGAAAAGGATTGGCTGTCTATGTGTTGACGTTATTTAAGCCGTGATCGGTAATTGGTGTTGTTTTGACTTTAACGCTAAAATTATAACAGTTATAACCAGATAACGGCTGTAAAAACACAACAGCTGTAAAATTATAGTATGCACAATTTTTAATTAATACAAGAGGCGACCGTGGAAAAGACATCAACTAACCAGCTAACGCATCAAAAAAGTAGGGCGTTTAAACCAGAGAAGTTAACCGTGCCTCGTGACTTTCAGTTACCTAGATTTTTACAGCGTTCAAACCAACAGCATAACGCCTCTGGTGATATAGAAAATAACACGCGGCCGTTAATTGTTGAAATTGGTGCGGGTAAGGGTCGACATGCCATCTTATATGCCAATGGCCATCCTGAGCACGATATCATTGCCATTGAGCGTACGCTTAATAAATTTACGGCCTTTGAAGCAAGCATCCAGGCAGTGGCAAACCAGCATCAAGCTGATAGTGGTAATGAAGACCATAGCGCCAAAAATGCTACCAAAACACAAAATAACAGTAAGCTGCCACGCTTAATTCGAGAAATGGGACTTGAGCACACCAGTGATTTAACTAACCTATTAGCAGTACACGCAGACGCCATTCCTTATTGTGTACATGCGCTGCCGCCTCAAAGTGTCGATGTGTTTTATTTGCTCTATCCCAATCCTGAGCCTAAGAACCCCAACCAGCAATGGTTAAACATGCCGTTTTTTGAATTTTTATTATCGCGACTAAAGCCTGAGGGCAGAGTGGTGTTAGCCAGTAATATTGAAGACTATATTGATAATGCCTATCAGCAAGCGCTTGAGACTTGGCAGCTTGATACCGAGCGTAAAGAGGTAGCGACAGACAGTCAGCGCACCCATTTTGAAATCAAATATTTAGCACGTGGCGAAACCTGCTGGGAGTTGAATTTAACCAAGCCTAAGGGCTATGTCACTCGTTTTGATCAGTGGCAGGCGGAAACTACAATCAGTTAGCAAAGAGCCAGTTAAGTAGATCCAGCTAAAAAAAATGGTCAGTAATAAAAAAGCGCTATCACAGATGTTAAATAAATAAACATCGAGTGATAGCGCTTTTTTTAGAAAGTTCTTTTACATAATAGATTTATAAATCGCTTGGTTGTTTACTATAACGACTCAGGTTTGCTCATATTAATCGGTACAAACTGATTGATGGTGTCATAAGTATTGGTACGCGCATCGAGCACCGTCAAAAAGGTGTACGCGCCAATAAACTTACGACTGATAAACATAAACTCTTTAGGCGGCAGACTGAATTCACGTGACTGCATAGCGCTGCCTGAGCTTTCCATCAAGCGTTTGTGTAAGTTACTATCCGCCCAATGATAGTAGCCTTCGTCATCAATCAATTCACTGACCGTTGACTGTTGCAACTTTGGTGAGCGGAACGGTTCAGTCGCTAATAAGAAAACATCCGCCATATTCGACTTAACTTCCTGACTCATCGAGTCAAAGAAAGGGTAGCCTTGCATGGCATTCATCATCTGCTGTTTGTCATAATGGAAACCTGCCAGCATTAAGTTACGCGCAATTTTTAACAAATCATCATCAAATTGACGCATGGCACCAAAGTCTAATAATACCAAGGTGTCTTTACCATCTGGCTTATCGACAGGCTCAGAGCGAATTAAGTAATTACCAAAGTTGGGGTCAGTTTGCATTTCGCCCCATACGAAGATTTCATTAAGCATGATATCAATGGCCGCTTGACCAAGTTTGTCACGGCGCTGTTGCGGTAATGCTTTTAAATCTGCATGAGTTACTGGCACACCTTCTTCAAAGCTTAAGCACAGTACTCTATCGGTCGAGTAAGCTTCAATAACCTCAGGTACGGCATAACGCTCATCACCCTTTAAACGCTCATAAAAGCGCATGGTGGTCTTGGCTTCAGTGTCATAATTGACTTCAACCTTTAGTAAGTCACTGATTTCATTAAACCACTCATCCAAAGCTTTGGTTTGAGGAACCGCATTGGTTACTTTTAACAAATGTTTGAAAAAGCTTAAATCCGAATCAATGGCATCGGCTACACCCGGGTACTGAACCTTTAATACCACTTGTTGACCAGTCGCTTTGATAGTAGCGCGGTGAACTTGGGCTAATGAGGCCGTTCCAATTGGAGTAGTGGAGATGTCAAGATCATGAATACGATCACCAAGTTGCTGACGAATTGCTGTTTCGACAACTGGCCAGGCTAAGCTTGCGGTACTGTCATTTAAGCGATATAAGGCAGCGGTGATTTCAGGATGTAAGAAATGCTCGCCATATAAGGCTAACATCTGGCCAATTTTTACCACAGACCCTTTCAATTTGCCCAGCTCATCAGCAAGATAAGCGGCTTGTTCTTTCATAAAGGATTGGTTGCGAGAGGCTTTCTCTTCTTTGCTTAAAAACAGGCCACTAAAGCTGTTCCCTGCCCAGCGGCGACCAAGGTTTAATGAGGTTTTTGCAATGGATAAACGGCGGTCTAAGCGAGAGGTCTTTAATTGGTCCATCTCATTGTTTGTCGGCGTGCTTCCATTCGTATTATTCAAATTAGTTTGTGAAGGTTGTGATGAATTTGCCATGATTTAACCATATTGGAAAATGAATACTGTACCGTGGGTTAACTGTCCTTAAGTGACGATCTGCCCTTTGAGTGACAACTGTTATTGCGTCATTAATGTCATCATTTTTGTAATAACTTAAATAAAGATTACTCACTATAAAAATTACTATCAATAAGGCATCAGTTGTGTCAATCATCCTTTTACAACCGTTTAACCCTTATTTAAAGATGACATATTAACGAATCTATAGAATAACATTGTTCCTAAATAAAGATGCTGACCTTCGAGTTTTACTTACAACTCTCTAAAATAGCCTAAGCATTTTAGTTAACAATCGCAAAGAGTTCTCGAAGGCCAACTGCTCTTTATATCAGCTGCTATTAATATCAGTGGATCCTGATATCAGCAGCTTATGTAAGGATCATTGGTTGTGTAAAGACGCCCTACCAATTAACCACGATTTAAAGCGCGATAGCCGATATCACGACGATAATGTGCGCCGTCAAATTCTATCGCTGCAGTCGCTTGTAAAGCGGCTTGTTGCGCTTGTGCGATGTCATCACCTAGTGCAGTCACACAAAGAACACGACCGCCATTGGTAACTACGTGCTCACCGTCTTTCTTGGTACCAGCGTGGAATACTTTAATCGTGCTTTGATCTGAACCAAGCTCTGGCAGGCCAGTAATCATATCGCCTTTTGATGAGCTTTCAGGATAGCCTTTTGATGCCAATACAATACCCAAAGCTGCGCGGGTGTCCCAATCGGCTTGTGCTGGCAGGTTGCCTTCAACACCTTGTTGCACTAGTTTAACCAGTGAGGATTGTAAGCGCATCATGATAGGCTGAGTCTCTGGGTCACCAAAGCGGCAGTTAAATTCAATCACGTATGGGTCGTTATTATCATCAATCATAAGACCAGCGTACAAGAATCCAGTGTAAGGATGACCGGCTGCTTTCATCGCTTGAACAACAGGCTCGATAACACGGCTCATCACTTTCTGATGCACTTCATCGGTAACCACAGGGGCTGGTGAGTATGCGCCCATACCGCCAGTATTAGGACCAGTATCGCCTTCGCCAACACGTTTGTGGTCTTGGCTAGTCGCCATCGGTAAGATATTGTCGCCATCAATCATACAAATAAAGCTGGCTTCTTCGCCTTGTAAGAACTGCTCGATAACGACACGGCTGCCGGCATCGCCAAACTTATTATCGCCCAGCATATCTTCGATGGCTTCATGTGCTTGCTCAACGGTTTCGGCAACGATAACGCCTTTACCAGCAGCAAGACCATCTGCTTTGACAACGATCGGTGCGCCATGTTGATTGACATATTCTTTGGCAGGCTCAATTTCAGTAAAGCCAGCATAATGCGCGGTTGGAATATTGTTGGCTTGCATAAACTCTTTAGCAAAGGTTTTTGAGCCTTCAAGTTGAGCGCAATATTGGGTAGGGCCCCAGATGGCAATACCTGCATTACGGCAGTCATCGACTAAGCCGGCTACTAAAGGTGCTTCTGGGCCGACAATGACAAGCTCAACTTTGTTTTGCTGACAAAAGTCGATAACGGCATCGTGATTATTGGTATCTAGGTCGATATTTTCACATTTTGGCTCTAAAGCAGTACCTGCATTACCATTTGCGACATAGACGGTTGCCACATCAGCATCTTTTGCACATTGCCAAGCCAGTGCATGTTCACGACCGCCAGAACCAATCACTAAAATATTCATAGAAAACCCTTGTTCGCTTTATAATTGTGTATGTTAGTCAATCAATCAGTGTGTTATGGGATGTTGTTAAACGCTAAGCGTGCAACAAGCGCGGTCATTTTATCAAAATCTAGCAGGTTGGGGCAGGTTTGTTACGCTTTATTGCTAATAAAGGCTAAAACAGCTGTACTTTTACTGCTTAAAGAGTTGTTTTTCTAAAAAAATCAGCGCTAGTAGGGTATGATTAAAATATAAAAACACCCTAACTATCAATTTTTAAATACACTAGCGGCTATAACTAACTTACAACTAAATTGGAAACCTGACATTATGGGTAAAGTCTTTATCACTATAGGATTAATAGTCGTCGTTATCGGAGTCATATTAACCGTATTCCCGAATGCGCTGTCTTGGTTTGGAAAATTGCCCGGTGATATTCGTTATGAGTCTGGCAACACTCGCGTCTACTTTCCCATCGTTACCATGATTGTTGTCAGTATTGTGCTAAGTTTATTATTAAATATATTTCGTCGTTAATCGATAGTATCTTCTTCTGGGTATTAGAAAGTCAAAAGTATGACTCACCTTAAGCTTTTAAAACAGGCTAATTTAGGCTGTTAGCTAAGCCTAAATAGTGGGTTTTATATTAGCTATATTCTAAACAGCCGTTTGTATATTCAATAGTAGCATGACTTTATTTGCTATAAAGTGATGCGTGTCAAGACACTGTATGCTATATTACTGCGTTCTTTAAATTAGGTTTTTTCAATTTCGACTGTTGGAATCTAGCATTTTGAAATTGTCGCCGATTGATACAAATTAAGTTGCTGTAAATTTGACACTTAAGATGACTGCCATGAGCGATATGATTGTTTTAGAACAGGTATATAAAAAATTCCAAACCCAAAAAGATGGCAAACCGTATTGGTTTACAGCTGTTGAACCCATTTCGTTGTCTGTAAAACAGGGCGAGATTTTCGGGTTAATGGGGTACTCAGGGGCGGGTAAATCGACCTTATTACGCCTAATGAATTTACTTGAGCGTCCTGATGGCGGTACGGTCACCATTGATGGTGATGTGTTAACAGACATGAATCCCAAACAGCTGCGAGTCGCCCGTCATAACGTGGGTATGATTTTCCAGCAGTTTAATTTAATGTCAAACCGCACTGTGTTTGAGAATGTGGCGTTCAACCTAAAAGTCGCCGGTTATGACAAAGATAAGATTCATGACAGAGTCATGCAGTGTCTGCAAATTGTGGATCTGACAGACAGAGCGCATCATTATCCTGCGCAGCTGTCAGGCGGTCAAAAGCAGCGTGTTGGTATTGCTCGAGCTATTGCGCCTAATCCAAAAGTATTGCTTGCCGATGAGCCGACCAGTGCGCTTGACCCTGCGACCACTCGTACTTTATTGACCACATTAAAAGAAGTCAATGAAAAGCTTGGCGTGACTATTGTGATTGTTACCCATGAAATGAGTGTGATTCGTCGCATTTGTCACCGCGCCGCATTATTACACCAAGGACACTTATTAGAAGTGGCTGAAATTACTGATGGTCAAATTGTTGCAACCACTGAAATTGGCCGTGAATTGGTTCAGGAGGACTAGCAGATGTTAGCATTTTCATTTAGCGAAGCCTTTGAACGCTTTGTAGGATTACAAGATGAGTTTATTAGAGCCACTGGTGAAACATTCTTAATGATGGGTATCTCAACCACAGCTGCGATTATTATTGGTGGTGTGTTTGGGGTGTTCTTATTCTTATCGAGTGACAAACAGTTATTAGAAAACAAACCGTTATATGGGGTGTTAGGCGGTTTTACCAACTTTATGCGCGCTTTCCCGTTTGTGATATTGATGGTAGCGATGGGTCCGTTGACCAAAAGCATTATAGGTACCAGAATTGGTCCAGTTGCGGCGTCTTTTGTATTGGCTATTGCCGGCTCTTTTTACTTTGCACGCTTGGTAGAACAAAACTTACGTGAAGTGCCACGCGGCATCGTCGAAGCCAGTGAATCGATGGGCGCAAGTCCAGGCACTATCATTAAGGTGTTGCTCAATGAAGCAAGATCTGGCTTGGTACTATCAGTAACCATCTTATGTATTAGCTTGCTATCATTCTCTGCTGCTGCAGGCATGATTGGCGGCGGCGGACTGGGTGACGTTGCCATACGTTATGGTTATTATCGCAACCAGAACGATATTATGGTGTTTATTGTGATCATCTTGTCGATTATGGTGATTGCTATTCAAGCCATCGGCAATTGGTTAGCTGCGAAGTTAGACAAACGTTAAGCACTGTACCTATACCTAAAATTTGAGTTTAACGTTTTGATTTTAGAGTTTGGCTGTCATATTTAGTTTTAAGATGTTATTTGAAAATATTTTCTCTGCTTTTTTAGACCAATAGCGATTTAGTTTAAATAAATGATGTCGTTTGTTGATACTAAGAAAGTTCATTTAATTAATGATATTTTAGTAAAGTAAGGATGTATAAATGAACCTAGTTGATATTCGTAAACAGCTATTATCGGCCGTTGCAGTAGCCGGCGTTTCAGGCCTAGTATTGGTTGGTTGTAGCAACAACGCTGACCAAGACGCGGCAGCAGCAGGCGGTGATGATGCTGAGAAAAAGACCATCGTGATTGGTACCACAGAAGGTGATTTCGCTGATATGGTGCGTGACCAGGTTAAAGGTGAGCTTGAGTCGCAAGGCTACGAAGTAAAATTAACCACTTTCACAGATTACGTTGCACCAAACATTGCACTAGATGATGGCTCTCTTGATATCAACGTATTCCAGCATAAGCCTTACTTAGATACGTTCAAAGCAGAAAATAACCTTGATTTGGTTGAAGTATTCCAAGTACCAACCGCACCACTAGGCATCTACTCAGGTAAGAAAACATCACTAGAAGATGCTTATGAAGGCATGAAAGTATCTGCACCAAATGATCCAAGTAACTTTGCTCGTGCGCTAGTCATGATGAATGACTTGGGCTGGATTACATTGAAAGACAATGTCGATCCATTAAAAGCGTCTAAAGATGACATCGCAAGCAACCCAATGAATATTGACATCGTTGAGCTAGAAGCCGCTCAGTTACCACGTGCACGTGATGATGTTGATTTTGCAGTCATTAACGGTAACTATGCGACTGATGCTGGTATTAAGCTAACTGACGCGCTATATCAAGAAAAAAGCTTCGCTTACGTGAACTGGTCAGCGGTTAAGACTGAGAATAAAGACGCTAAATGGGTGAAAGACGTTGAAGCGGCTTATAACTCACCAAGCTTCAAGACTTATGCACACGAAACTTTCCCAGGCTACAAATATCCTAAGATTTGGGGTGAAGAGCAAGAAGGCGAAGCTGAAACAACTGGTGAGAATGCACCTCAGTAATCAATTGTCTTGAGCCATTGACTTGCTCATTGGTATTGGTCATGATAGATATTGACTGATGCGCAATGAGCACACAATGAATAGCTGATAAGCAATAAATCTCATAACCTAGCTACTAACTTTAGTCAGCTAGGTTTTTTGTTTTTGATGGCGTTGTTAATTTAACAGGGTTTATTTAATACGTCAGGTTTAAGACTTAAGCTTTTGAATACAATATGGCTTTTTAATGTAATAGCGATCGAGATATTGGCGTAATTTTGCTACACTGCTACAGATAGTTAGAAAGTCGTCGTCTGACATTTAATTGTCCTCATTTATTCAGCAATCTGATTTTATAAGTGTTCTTATTATTGTGATTAATAGTAATCAAACTGCTCAATCTGCTTCGAAGCCAGCTTCGAATAATCGTTTGGCACATCCTGTGACCCAACCTGAATCGGCTGTGTCTGAATCGGTTGCATCTGAAATTCAAGCAATGGCCGTACAGCAACGACAGATATTGGCATTGATGGGCGTTGATGTTTGGGTATCACAGCAGCGTCAAGTACAGGCGGTTGATTATGATCAGTACGTCCAATTACATACTCAGCTGCGTGATGCCAAGCAATCAAATCAAGTAGTTACTGGTTTGCCGCAAATTAATCAGCAAGCAGAACTGGCTACAGAGCATGCAAGCAGTCAGTCTCAAAATGGCCTGTCTCATACAATGGGTAGCGACCAGACCCAAAACACAGAGCAAGCACCTGTTAATAGGACCCTTGATTCTGGGCTGCAAGATCAACAAACACCTGAGCAAATTGTTGAACGCTTAACATCAATGACTGATGTCACTGAAGTTGCTGACGATAGTGCGGATATTGATGAACTTGTGCAGACCCCAAGTGTGCCTGTTGCACCGTTTGAAGTAGTGGCCGCTCACTATCATGGATGGGTGCTGCTGGTTGATACCAGTGCCTTTAATGATGAGCGCTGCTTTAACTTATGGCAAAATATATTGCAGGCACTGTCATTAACCCCTGATGTACAAAACTTCCCAATCTGCGCAGAGATTAGTGACCAAGAAAACGCCAATGCTTGCCTAGCAGGGTTTATATTCAGAGTGGCTCAAAGTATTGATGTTAATGTGGTTGCCTTAACGCCTATGCCTGAAGGTACGATGCATGACAAGGTGGTGCGTGCACCTTATTTGACTGAAATGCTAGCGGATGGGAAATGCAAAAAGCAACTGTGGGATATGATAGCGCCTAAGTTGGTTTAAGCACCTTTTTTTAAGCGCCTTTTTTTATAGTAAGTTTTAATGGGTTTGACTATACTTAAGAGCTTATACTTAATCACTTATACTTAATCACTTATACTTAAGTACTCAAAAATTAAATACTTAACACTTAGCTATTCAAAGCGTTACATTGCTAAGCGTTAAGTTCCATGAGTTAAAGATTTAATCAATCGTTCGATGTGTTGCTGCATGTATATTGACTTATGCATGTTAACTTAAATAATCTGTTCAATAATTTGAGCTTTTTTTTAGTAGGAATATTATGACTGACTCTCAATCCACAACCGCTGCTAATCAAGTAGAAAACAACCAACCACATCGCCTACATAACTTTTGTGCAGGACCAGCGTCTTTATCGACAGATGTGTTATTAAAAGCGCAAGCTGAAATGCTAGATTGGCATGGTAAAGGCGTCTCAGTGATGGAGATGAGTCACCGTAGCAAAGACTATGTTGAGGTCGCCCAAAAGGCAGAGCAAAGTCTACGCCGCTTGATGAATATACCGGACAATTACAAAGTATTATTTTTACAAGGTGGCGCCACACTTCAGTTTTCAGCCATTCCGCTAAACCTACTAGATGATGGTCAGCAGCAAGGTGTTGCTGATTATTTAACCACAGGGGCTTGGTCGACTAAGGCGGTTAAAGAAGCCAAACGTTATGCCGACTTAGGTTTGGGTCAAATCAATGAAGTGGCATCGAGTAAGGCAAACAATTTCGTCACTGTACCGCCAACCAGTGAGTGGCAGCTGTCAGAGAAGGCTCAGTACTTCCATTACTGCGCCAATGAAACCATTCATGGGGTACAGATCTTTGAGCCGCCACAAGTAGACGCGCCATTAGTGGCAGATATGTCTTCTTGCATTTTATCTGAGCCAGTTGATGTGTCTAAGTTTGGCTTGATTTATGCCGGCGCGCAAAAGAATATCGGCCCAGCTGGTCTGGTCATTGTTATTGTACGTGAAGACTTAATTGGTAAAGCAAGCGCTTGGTGTCCAAGCCTGATGGACTATGCCAACCAAGCCAATAAAGACTCTATGCTTAACACGCCAGCTACTTACTCATGGTATCTTGCCGGCTTAGTCTTTGAATGGATTGAAGCGCAAGGCGGTCTTGAAGCGATGGCGAAGATAAACCGTCAAAAAGCAGAGCTACTGTATCAAACCATAGACAGCACCGACTTTTATCACAACAATGTCGATCCTGACTATCGCTCAATCATGAATGTACCATTTACGCTAAAAGATGACAGCTTAGATGCACAGTTTTTAGCAGAGGCTGAAAAAGCAGGCTTACTAAATCTAAAAGGTCACCGTGATGTGGGTGGTATGCGTGCCAGTATTTATAATGCGGTTAGCTTAGAATCTGTACAAGCGTTATGTGACTTTATGATTCAGTTTGCCAAGCAGCATAGCTAATCCTACTCAATGATAGCAGGCAGGTGACAGGTGGTTATGAAAAGACGCAACCCTAAAGGCACAGCAGTGATTGGCTTTAAAGCGATCGCTGCGCTGTTGATAACCACTGCCGCCTCAGTGATACCAACAGCGATGGCAGATCCTGTCACTGTCTCGGCGTTGGGTCACAACACCAAAGCCGCTTACACCTCTGCGCCTTATATGCCTTATGCCAATCCCAATGCGCCTAAGGGTGGTGTGCTGTCACAGTCAGCCATCGGTACGTTTAACAGTGCCAATATGTGGATGACCACTGGAATAGCCATGCGTGGTACAGAGTATTTATACGATACCTTGATGACCGGCTCATTAGATGAGTCGTTTGTGATGTATCCGCAATTGGCAGAAAAAGTGACTTACGATCCAGAGGATACCAGCTGGATTATCTATCACATCAACCCCAAAGCAAAGTTTTGGGATGGGTCAGCAGTGACTGCAGAGGATGTTGAAGCCACTTACGATGCTTATTTGAATAAAGGCTTGATGCAAGTGCGCAGCTACTTGTCAGCCATTGAATCTATTGAGGTTATCGATACGCATCGGGTTAAGTTTCATTTTGCGTCAGCTGATAATAAGGAGATTCTGCTCACTGTTGCTCAGTTTCCAATCTTTAAAAAGGCCTCAGTTGAGAAGGAGTTTGAGACCTTAAGTCTTAAGCCTATGATGGGCAGTGGTCCGTATCAATTAGACCATGTTGAGCAGGGTCGCAGCGTGACCTATCGACGCGACCCTAACTATTGGGGTCAACAGGTGATGGCCAATAAAGGACGATTTAATTTCGATTATATTAAATATGTCTATTATGGCAGTGATGAAGTCGCACTCGAAGGCTTTAAAGTAGGACAGTATCACTTCCGTCAAGAAAGCTCAGCACGTAAGTGGGCGACTGCCTACAACTTTCCTGCTGTTAAAGCGGGTTTAATCAAAAAAGAGAGTATCAGCAGTCATAATCCGGTGATGATGCAAGCCTTGGTAATGAATTTACGAAAGCCTTTGTTCGCTGATATTCGAGTCCGACAAGCATTAACCGATGCCTTTGACTTTGAGTTAATGAATAAAACCTTATTCTATGATCAATATGAGCGTTTAGAAAGCTACTTTCATGGTTCAGAGTTAGCCGCAACGGGTGAGCCCAGCGAGCGAGAAAAGCAAATGATGGCCCCCTTGCTTGATCAACTTGATCCGGTGCAAAAAAAATATGCGTTATCAGAATGGCAGCTACCAAAATCGGATGGTAAAGGCTACCCCCGTGAAGCGCTATTACAAGCGCGTGAAAAGCTGTTAGAGGCTGGTTTTTATTATCAAAATATGAAGCTATATCAGCCCAATGGTAAGCCTGCTAAGCTTGAAATTTTAATTGCCGATGACAAGATTACTCGGGTGTTGTTACCTTATGTGCGTAATTTAAAAAAACTAGGCTTTGATGCCTCCATTCGTCAAGTTGACAGTCCCCAGTATTTAGAACGCTTGCGTCGGTTTGATTATGACATGATTATCGGCGGGTTCCCGCAAGGCTTATCGCCGGGCGCTGAGCAAAGTTATATGTGGGGTAGTCAGGCAGCGGATGAAGTCGGTAACCAAAACTACAGTGGTATTAAAAATGAAGCAATCGATGAGGTCATTAACAAGCTGATATTAGCAGAAGATCGTGAACAGATTGTGCTATATAGTAAGGTGCTTGACCGTCTGTTACGAGCCGGGTTTTATATGGTACCTATGTATGGTACTTCGAATACACGAGTGGTGTACTGGGACAAATATCGCCATGTCGACAAGCTACCAGATAATGGCGTCGGGTTAGATTACTGGTGGGTAGATGGTGAAGCAGAGTCTAAAGTAAACCGATATCTTAAGCACTAAAGAGCAGTAACACCAGCATCTTGCCCTTTATATATAGATAATATGCGTAATAAAGCATTAATTTTAAGCAGCACATAAGCACTATATAAGCATCATATAAGTAAAGAACACTTAAATTCACATGACATTTATAAGTCAATAGGAAATCACATGAGCCTTACAATTACAGCGATTCCAGCATTTACGGATAACTATATTTGGGCACTGATTAATGAAAAAAACAAACAAGCGATTGTTGTTGATCCAGGTCAGGCAGCACCAGTGGCTGAATATTTGCAGGAGCATGATTTTGAGCTGACCGCTATTTGGATTACTCATCATCACAATGACCATGTGGGCGGCGTGTCTGAGTTACGCGAGCTGTATCCTATGACTCATGTGGTTGCCAGCTCAGAGCATGGAGTAGAGCCTGATCAAACCGTTATCGATGGTAGCTCGGTAAGAGCATGGGGATATGGCGCTCAGGTTTGGGCAGTGCCAGGTCATACCAAGTCACACTTAGCTTATATCTTTGACAATAACGAAGATATCAAACATGTCTTTTGTGGTGATACACTGTTTAGTGCGGGTTGTGGCCGAGTATTTACCGGCACAATGGAGCAGTTATACAACAGTTTAAAACGCTTTAGTAAGCTGCCTGATGAGACCTTATTTTACCCAGCCCATGAATATACAGCTTCTAACTTAAAGTTTGGTTTGGCTATTGAGCCTGACAATCAATACATGCAGCAAACCTTGCTTGAAGTCGAGCAAGTCACCGCACAAGGCCGACCGTCGTTACCTGTCACTTTGGCGCATGAAAAGCAGGTCAATGTGTTCTTACGCACCGATGAGGACAGTGTGATTGATGGGGTGAAAGCAAAAGTAGAGCTATCGGATACTAAGCCATTGACCGTATTTACCGCATTAAGACAGTTAAAAGATAACTTTTAATCGCATTCTCTATCAAGGACTGAGGCTATGGGCCGTTATATTTTAAAACGCATATTGCTTATCATTCCTACTTTGTTCTTGATTTTGTTGACCAATTTTGTATTGGTACAAGCTGCACCAGGCGGTCCGGTAGAGCAGCAAATTGCACAGATAGAGCAAGCTCAAGTCAAAGGAGAGGCGGCAGGGGCAAGCATGGGTCAGGGCGTGATGTCAGATGGCGGTTATCGCGGCTCACGCGGCTTAACCGATGAGATGGTTGAAGCGATTAAAGCGCAATATGGCTTTGATAAACCTGCACCTGAACGCTTTTGGTTAATGCTAAAAAGCTATGCGCAGTTAGACTTTGGTGAGTCATTTTTCAAAGGTAAGCCGGTGACTGAGCTTATCGTGGAAAAGTTGCCGGTCTCGATCTCCTTAGGTCTTTGGAGTACCTTGCTTATTTATTCGATAGCCATACCTTTGGGTATCTTTAAGGCCATGCGTAATGGCACCGGCATTGACCGAGTAACCGCTGTGATGCTCGCTGTGGGTCATGCCGTACCGGTATTTGTGTTTGGTGTTATTTTACTGGTGTTATTTGCTGGCGGTAGTTATTGGCAAATATTTCCGCTACAAGGCTTGGTGTCAGAGAACTTTGATCAATTAAGCACACTGGGGAAAGTTAAAGATTACTTTTGGCACTTGGCGCTGCCACTTTTGGCCAGTACCATCGGAGGTTTTGCAGGTCTGACTTATTTGACTAAGTTTAGCTTTATGGAAGAGCTATCAAAGCAATACGTATTAACTGCACGTGCCAAAGGGCTATCTAACAATCAGGTGCTGTATGGTCATGTGTTTCGTAATGCGATGCTGATTATCATTGCTGGCGTGCCGGCGGCCATTGTTGGTATCTTTTTTACCGGTAACTTTTTAATTGAAATTATCTTTAAACTTGATGGTTTAGGGTTGTTGGGCTTTGAAGCCATTGTACAAAGAGACTATCCGGTTATCTTTGGCACGTTGTTTATTTTCACCTTAGTGGGGCTTTTATTACAGTTAATCAGTGATATTAGCTATCACTTGATAGACCCTCGTATTGACTTTGAGGGGCGCTAAGTGAAGCAATCAACCAAATTTATGCGCTTAAATCCCATTTGGCAAGCCAGAGTCAATCGCTTTAAACAAAACAGGCTAGGGGTGATGGCTTTAATCGCCTTTTGTTTTATATTTGTGCTGTGCATGGGCGCTAACTTTGTCGCTAATGATAAGCCGCTGCTAGTACGTTACGATGGTGAATTGTATTTCCCAATCGTCAAAGCCTATCCAGAAACTGCCTTTGGTGGGGTGTTCGAGACGGAAGCTGACTATAAAGATCCTGCGGTAAAAGCGATGATTAATGAATCTGGCTTTATGGTGATGCCGCCGATTGAGTTTGCTGATCAGACGCCCAGTGTTGAGATTGCCATGCCTTATTCGGCACCGCCTAATTCAAGTAATTGGTTAGGCACTGATGATACGGGTCGTGATGTGTTGGCGCGTATTTTGTATGGTTTACGCATCTCACTGTTATTTGGATTGGCATTAACTTTGGCCGGCTCACTCATTGGGATTGTAATTGGAGCGCTGCAAGGCTATTTTGGCGGTTGGCTTGATTTGATTGGTCAGCGTTTTATGGAAGTGTGGGCCGGTTTACCACAGCTGTTTATGATTATTATTTTGGTGAGTTTATTTAGTCCTAGCGTGTGGGTGCTGTTTGCACTCATGTTGCTGTTCGGTTGGATGAGTTTGGTCGGGCTGGTACGTGCAGAGTTTTTGCGTGCCCGTAACTTTGATTATGTGCGTGCTGCGCGCAATCTTGGGGTATCAGACAGTCGAATTATGCTGCGTCATATCTTACCTAATGCGCTGGCATCTAGCTTATCTCAGTTGCCATTTATTCTGACGGCCAATATTATTGCGCTAACCTCGCTTGATTTCTTGGGCTATGGTCTGCCGCCAGGTTCGCCCTCTTTGGGTGAGCTGATGAACCAAGGTAAGAATAATCTGGATGCACCTTGGTTGGCGTTATCGGCATTCTTTAGTTTAACTGTGGTGTTATCGTTGTTAATCTTTATTGGTGAAGCGCTGCGTGATGCTTTTGATCCAAGGCGTTAATTTATTGTAGGGTCTTATTGTATAGTGCCGGGTTATCACTCAGTTTATTTTAAGCAGCTGTTAATGTTTATATGCTGCGCTAATATAACTAAAGACTTATCGCTAAGATAAAATAGCATTCAAAAAAATAACAGCGTATCTGATGAGACACGCTGTTATTTATTTAAACTAAGCTGAAATTAATTACTGGCAACGGAAGCTGATTTCGTACTCATAATCATCATCACGTGACAGATCTGGCTTGCCAGTACCGAACACCGCACCGGCGATAGATCCGACTTGATCAACCATACGACCAGTACGCTCATCAAACACACCGTTATATTTTAAATCGTCATCAACAACGATGGCTTGGCGCATACCACAGGTTTTTTTAGCACTGTCTAATGCTTTTTGCTGTGCTTCAACTTTGGTTTTACCAACGCCAGTGGTTTCATAAGTTGAGTCAGCGCGTTGAATAACAGGTGACGTCGGTGTTGATTGACACGCAGTTAAACCGACTGTGGCTAATAGTAACAGTCCCATGGTTGTTAATTTGTGAGAAGATTTAAAGGTTGTCATTGATACTCTCCGTTGTTTTAAATATTAGTAAATACGATTTATATCAGCATATAAGGTTAGTGCAGTTATAGTTAGTGTAATAAGTATATAGGCTGACACTGTCTGCAATCGTGCATATTATAAATGATTGGTGTAGAAGTTGTTACTTAACTATTACCTTAACCTTAACAGAGGTGTCTAAGTCTTGATATTCACCGATAATCGCTAATAACAATTGGTTGCATATTCTCACACAACCTCCAAAAATCAAGTTTTTCTTAACAGAGGGTAACCCATGTTAAGTCCTGATTTTGCTAGTATATGGGTTTTGCAAGTACGCCTTAGACACTAGTGTTCGCTATTGAGTGACTGAATGGGTTAATTAACTAATTCATAAATAAATAAAAAAGTTATACAACGTGATCATAATTGATAGGTGCTAAACCCGTTTACAAAAGTATTTTTCATAAACAACTTTCACATAAACTATTATTGGATAACTGTAAGATATTACTATGAAAATGAAAACAGAAAAATTATTAATCGATGGTCCTGCGGGAAAATTAGAAGTTGAAGCGCTTTGGCAGAATGAAGATCCTACCGATCCGAATACCAAAGGCGTGGCGCTGATTTGTCATCCCAATCCCTTGTATGATGGCACCATGAATAATAAAGTTGTGACCACTTTGTTTAACTTCGCCCGTGATGAGGGTATGCATGCGGTGCGCTTTAACTTCCGTGGTGCTGGCAAGTCGACTGGTGAGCATGACTATGCCAAAGGTGAAATTGAAGATGCGATGGCAGTGCTACAATGGATTAGCCATAAAACACCGGCAAGAAAGTTGTGGCTAGGTGGTTTTTCTTTTGGCGGCTATATCACTGCTCGAGTCGCTGAACAGGTGATGGTCACTCCGCATATTTGGGGCCTGGAGGATATGGAGTTGGTTAAAGTAGTACTGATGGCACCTTCGGTTGAAAATAATGATGCCTCGGATGTGATGCTACCGACCAACAAAACCATTCAGATTCATGGTGATGAAGATAATGTCATTAAGCCGAGCAGTATGCAGCAGTTTGCTGAATCAAAACAAATTCCTTTTTATATCGTAGAAGGTGCTGGCCATTTCTTCCATGGTCGTTTAACAGAAATTAAGTCTTTACTTGAGCAACATGCCATTTAAAATAGAGGTTATATTTTTATTATTGTCAGAAAGTTTTTTACTAAACGTTTATTACTATCGGAAGTTTATTATTACTATAATCAAGAGTGCTGATAACCTATGAATAAAACACCTTTACAACGCTACGAAGCGGCGATAGCCACTGATGAGTTCAATCATGATCCCATTCAACACAAAGCCATGGAGTATCTTGATCAGGTATATCATCAGCTTGTAGAAGGTAAGCAAGAGAAAAAAGGCTTGTTTGGCTTCTTTAAGGCCGATCCTAAGCCGCCAAAAGGCCTATATATGTGGGGTGGTGTCGGGCGTGGTAAAACGTGGATGATGGATATGTTCTTTGAATCTATCCCACTTGAGCGCAAGATGCGCATGCACTTTCACCACTTTATGCAGCGTGTGCACAAAGAGTTAAATAAATTGCAAGGCAGTAGTGATCCGTTAGAGAAAGTAGCGGATATTATTCATAGCGAAGCGGTTTTAATCTGCTTCGATGAGTTCTTCGTCTCTAACGTCTCGGATGCCATGATTTTAGGTGATTTATTCACCATGCTGTTCAAGCGAGGCATTACCTTAGTGGCCACTTCAAACATTGAGCCTTCTGGCTTATACAAAGATGGACTGCATAGAGACAGATTCATGCCAGCCATCGCTGAGCTTGAAAAGCACACCACAGTGATGAATATTGACTCAGGTATTGATTATCGCTTGCGCTTATTGCAACAGGCTGAGCTGTATAAATATCCATTAACCAAAGAGAACAGTCACTGGTTGGCCAACCGCTTTACGTCGTTAGCCAGCAACCAAAAAATAAGCCAAGAGCCTATTGAGATTAATGGACGTCAAATCAAAATTAATGCACGTACCAAGACTGTTCTGTACTGTGACTTCCGTCAGTTATGCATGGAGCCTAGATCGGCAGTAGACTTTATCGAAATTGCTAATAACTTTAGTACGGTATTAGTCGATAACGTTCCTGAGTTATCAGATGTATTACGTGACCCGACACGCCGCTTTATTTACTTGGTTGATGAGTTTTATGACAGACGCGTGAAGCTGTTGATTCGAGCCGAGCAGAGTATTTTAGAGTTGTATCAGGGTGAAAAGCTGGCGTTCGAGATTGAGCGCACCCGCTCGCGTCTACTTGAAATGCAGTCTGAGGATTACCTAAAGCTTGAGCATAAATTAGATACTAATGGCTCAAGTAACGCCGATAGCACCGAGGTGTAGTCATTTACTGAGTATCAATTTAACGCTTGTAGCATTTAAAATCTGTACATTTCAAAGTTTGTACATTTCAAAGTTTGTACATTTCAAAGTTTGTACATTTTAAAGTTTGATAATTAACGTGTAAAAAAGGCCTATCAGTTATTCTGATAAGCCTTTTTTATTTATTAATTCACAATGGTATTAAATGCCACTTTGACAGATTTGTGAGCCGGAATATATTTGATGTTCCAACGCAAGGATTTGTATTCTGAAAAGGGGACATCGACCATCTTGCCGTCACTGACCCGTCTTAATGGAATATCTTGGTAATTATAGTAATCAGTAGAACCTTGCGCACTTGGCGGGTAGGCCTCACCAGTAAATTCGGTATTCGCCGGAATGGGCAGGGTAATGGTCGTATTTTGGATAGGCGCATCTAACGTATTGTTATAAGTGGCTTTGTACTGAATAAGCGTACCAACCTTAGCCGTTCTAACCGGAATATAAACACGATTGCCATCAGCGTCAGTCACTACTTTGCTGGAGGTTAGGCTCATTTTTAAGGCATCATGAGCGTCCGCAGGTGCGGGTGACAAGCATAACATGCCTAAAGCACAGCCGATAAATACAGGTAGTGAGCCTTTTTGTAATAAAGGTGTGTTAATGAATGAAATGGGTTTTGAGTCAACTACGATCAAGATAAACTCCTTTATGATTCTTATTAATCTGATGATTAACAAGGGTCTAATACCAATACACTCAAATTTGTTAGGGTGTGTGTCGCTCTTGGAGCAGTTGTTATAACAACACAACTTTAAAACAACCTAATTCTATTACAATATTAATTGTAAAGCGAGATTAGTCATCAATTATCGTAACAGGTTCCACCATTTAATAGCTAAATACCATTATTAAAACCATTTCTTATAAAAGATAGGTAACACTAGTAAATATAGGTATACTAACTATCAAATACTACAAGTGTTAACTGATTATAAAGCATCTAGTGTTGATGCTATGATAAGTTTATTTTTACAAGTATAAAAAAGTTTGTTTCATTTTAAACCAAAAGCTTAACTATTTATAAGCTTAAAAAACACACCAAAGGGTAATAACTATGAAATACTATAACGATGCCGATCACACAGAAACAAAGGAATGGCTTGATGCCTTTGAATCAGTGATTAAGCATGCGGATAAAGATCGTGCAAGATTTTTGCTAAAAACATTGTATGATATGGCGGTACAAGAAGGATTGCCTTTTAACCGCCTAGACACCGCTTATATTAATACTATCCCTGTAGAAGATGAGCCTACTTACCCAGGTGATCTAACTATTGAGCGTAAAATTAGAGCATTAATTCGCTATAATGCTTTAGCGATGGTAATGCGTGCAAACCAAAATGATGACGAATTAGGTGGCCACTTGGCCTCTTTTGCATCTAGTGCAACGCTTTATGAAACTGGTTTCAACCATTTTTTCCGCGCAGCCAGTGATCACTTCGGTGGTGACATGATCTATTACCAAGGTCACTCAGCACCAGGTATCTATGCCCGATCATTCCTAGAGGGTCGTTTGACCGAAGAGCAACTTGATAACTATCGCCGTGAAGTTGGTGGTAAAGGTTTATCAAGCTATCCACATCCATATTTGATGCCAGACTATTGGCAGTTCCCAACTGTATCTATGGGCTTAGGTCCAATCATGTCAATTTATCATGGTCATATCCATAAGTACTTGGTAAACCGTGGTCTAATGAAAGACGAAGATCGTAAAATCTGGGCATTCCTAGGTGACGGTGAAACAGATGAGCCAGAAAGCTTAGGTGCTATTTCACTTGCTGGTCGTGAGAAACTAGACAACCTAATTTGGGTTGTTAACTGTAACTTACAGCGCTTAGATGGCCCGGTTCGTGGTAACGGAAAAATTATTCAAGAACTTGAATCTGTATTCCGCGGTGCTGGTTGGCGTGTAATTAAAGTTATCTGGGGTGGTCGCTGGGATACTTTACTTGCTAAAGACCATTCAGGTGCATTGAAAAAACGCATGCATGAAACGGTTGACGGTGAGTATCAGCTATATGAAGCCCGTGATGGTGCCTTTAGCCGTAAAGAATTCTTCGGTAAATATCCTGAACTTGCTGAAATGGCAGATGAGTTAACTGATGATGATATCCTTCACTTAAACCGTGGTGGTCATGACCCAATCAAAGTCTATGCTGCCTTTAGTGAAGCGATGAAGACCAAAGGTCAGCCAACGGTTGTGTTGGTTAAAACAGTTAAAGGCTACGGTCTATCGACCCAAGCGCAAGCGGTGAATAAAGCGCACCAAATCAAAAAACTAGACAAAGAAGGTCTGGTATATTTCCGTGATCGTTTTGACCTACCTTTCTCAGATGAAGAGTTAGACAACCTACCATTCTATCGCCCAGACGAAAATTCACCAGAAATGAAATATCTGCGTGGTCGTCGTGAAGCATTAGGTGGTCATCTGCCGAACCGTCGCAGTGGACATATTCCGCTGAGTATTCCTGATCTATCTATCTTTGATCGTGTATTGCAGGGCAGTGGTGGTAAAGAACAGTCGACCACTATGGTCTTTGTACGTATCTTAGCTGCGATGTTGAAGAACAAAGACATTCAAGATCGCGTGGTGCCTATCGTACCTGATGAAGCGCGTACCTTTGGTCTTGAAGGTATGTTCCGTCAGCTAGGTATTTACTCTTCTGTTGGTCAGAAATATACCCCAGAAGATGGTGATGCGTTAATGGGCTATAAAGAAGCCCAAGATGGTCACATGCTACAAGAAGGTATTAACGAAGCAGGTGCAATGAGTGCTTGGATTGCTTTAGCAACCAGTTACTCAGTAAACGCCTTGCCAATGATTCCAGTGTATATCTTTTACTCAATGTTTGGTTTCCAACGTGTTGGTGACTTAGCTTGGGCAGCGGGCGATTGTCAAGCACAAGGCTTCTTATTAGGTGGTACCGCAGGTCGTACAACTCTAAACGGTGAAGGTCTACAGCACCAAGATGGCCATTCACATATCCTATTTGGCACTGTGCCAAACTGTGTCAGCTATGACCCATGCTATGGCTATGAGCTTGCGGTGATTATGCATGATGGTCTACGCCGTATGTATGGTGAAGGCGAGCGCGTTTATTACTACATCACAGTAATGAATGAAAACTATGAACATCCAGCGATGCCTGAAGGTGCAGAAGAAGGTATTAAGCGTGGTATGTATCTGTTAGAAGATAACAGTGATAAGCAAGCCAGCGCACATGTTCAGCTATTAGGTTCTGGTGTGATCTTACGTGAAGTACGTCGTGCTGCTAAAATCTTACTTGAAGAGTTTAATATCAGCGCTAACGTATGGAGTGTTACCAGCTTTAACGAGCTAACTCGTGATGGTATGGCTTGTGATGACTTCAACCGCTTACACCCAATGGAAGAAGAAAAAGTGCCATGGATTACTGAACAGTTGGCTAAACACGAAGGTATCGTGGTTGCTGCAACAGACTATATGCGCAACTTTGCAGAACAAATTCGTGGTTGGTTACCAGACAACCGTCCTTACACCACCTTAGGTACTGATGGATTTGGTCGTTCTGACAGTCGTGAGCAATTACGTAACTTCTTCCATGTAAATGCTGAGCATATTGTTGTTGCTACTTTGAAACGTCTTGCTGACGAAGGTGAAGTAGAAATGCGCTTGGTTAAAGATGCCATTGTAAGCTTAGGTATTGATACAGAGCAGCCGCCTGCATGGCAGCCACAGCCACAATTTGACCATTTCCCAGATGCTCCAGCACCTGATAATGTGAATCCAAATCCAGTGCCTGAGTTGCAAGAGGAAGAGGAAGACATTAAAGATGAAGCGCAGTCAGACAAAAAATAGTAGTGACTGACTAAATAAGGTCATAGGTTGGCTTGATATGGAGTAAATGAATTGAACTCGTTATCCATCGTAGTTAAGAATAACGGTCGAGCCAACCTTGATATAAAAACAAACGCTTTTAATCGAATAAAAACACATGCTGGAGAACAAAATGCAAATTAAAGCCCCTGATCTAGGAGTAGACAGCGCTGAGGTAAGTGAGATTTTAGTCAGTGTCGGTGACGTAATTACCGAAGACGACAATCTTGTTTTATTAGAGTCTGATAAAGCCGCGGTTGAAGTGCCAAGCTCAGCCAAAGGTAAGGTCACCAAAATTTCAGTTTCTGTTGGTGATACTGTTTCTGAAGGGACAGTATTGATTGAGCTTGAAGCTGATGATGCATCTGACGCAGATACAAGTTCGGATACAAGTTCTGATGCAGGCTCAGAAGCCGATAAAGACACAAAACAACAAGCGCAACAACAAGCGTCAGCGAAAGATGCTGATACTTCTGAACCAACAAGCATCCAAGATGAATCAAAATCTTCTGAGCAGGTGAGCAGCTCACAAACCTACTCGTTACCTGATTTAGGTGTCGATGAAGCCATGATTGCTGAAATTATGGTCAGTGTCGGTGATAGCGTAGATGCTGATCAATCTATCTTATTGGTTGAGTCGGATAAAGCGTCGGTTGAAGTGCCATCGCCTGTGGCAGGTACGATTGAAGAAATCTTGGTTAGCACCGGTGATACCATTGCTAATGGTCAAGATTATATTGTCATCAAAAGCACTCAAGCAGCTGCTGGCACTACCGACACTGCAGCTGCTGATGAAGCGCCTGCCAAAACAGAGTCTAAAGAGCAAGCTGACAAGCAAAATACAGCTGAGCCTAAAAAGCAAGCAGCACCAGCTCAAAAGACTCAGCAATCACAGAATAAACTGTCTGAATCTGAGGTTAATGCCAAATTAACCGATGTTTATGCAGGTCCGGCAGTGCGTAAGCTGGCACGTCAGCTTGGTGTCGATATCACACAAGTATCTGGCTCAGCCATTAATGACCGCATCGTTAAAGAAGATTTATTTGACTTTGTTAAGACACAGCTCAAAGAACAGCCTAAAGCTGCAGCAGCTGGATCAGTTGCTGGCGGTTCTGGCTTACCAAGCTTACCAGATATGAGTAATGCTGATATCTGGGGTGAGATTGAGACTCAAGATCTTAGCCGCTTGCAGAAGGTATCTATACCTCAATTGAACTACAACACCTATCTGCCGCAAGTGACTCAGTTTGATCTATCAGATATCACTGAAACTGAAAAACTGCGCGGTGAGCTAAAAGGTGAGTTCAAAGCACAGGGTATTGGTCTAACCATTCTTGCCTTTATCGTTAAAGCAACCGCGTATGCGTTAACGCAGCATCCTAAGTTTAACAGCCATTTAAGTGATGACAACACACAGATCATCATTAGAAAAACGGTTAACATGGGTATTGCTGTTGCTACCGATGATGGTCTAATTGTACCTGTTATTAAGAATGTACAAGACAAAGGCATTAAGCAGATTGCCATTGAAATTGGTGAGTTGGCTGCGAAAGCTCGTGACAAGAAATTGGGTGCTAAAGATTTACAAGGCGCAAGCTTCACTATCTCAAGCCAAGGCAACCTAGGTGGTACTTACTTTACGCCTCTGGTTAATTGGCCACAAGTGGGTATCTTAGGTATATCAGAAGCGACGATGCAACCACGTTGGAATGCACAAAAACAAAGCTTTGAGCCAAGACTGATGCTGCCATTATCGTTGTCTTATGATCACCGAGTTATTAATGGTGCTGATGCAGCAGTATTTACGCGTTATATCGCAAAACTGTTAGCAGATCCAAGACGTATCTTGCTATAAGCTGATTTTTTACTGCTATAGGCTGATACTGTACGTTGGCGTATTTATCTGCAGTTTTGTTGTAATCAATGATAAATAACTATTAACAAAAAAAGCGATTTAACGAAGCCTTTGATCACAATTGTGGTCAAAGGCTTTTTTTGTCGTGCTGATTTAAGTGATAAACATATGTTTAGGTTATAGTATAACGACAAACTGTCCTCTATAATATCGGCTTATTTGATAACAAGATTGTAAATCCAATATGATTAGAAACCAACTTTACCAACAGCTGCGCAGTAAAACATTCGATATTATTGAAAACGATAAATATCAAACGCCGTTAAGCAAATTCGTCGATAAGTTTTTAATTATACTCATTTTGCTAAATGTATCAGCGGTGATAGCTGAATCAGTTGATCGCTTGTATTTTCCTAATCAGCATTTATTTAATGCATTTGAAAACTTTTCAATTATTATCTTTACCGCTGAATATCTGCTTAGGGTTTGGGCTATTGTCGAACGTGATAAGTTCATAAATCCAGATATGCCGAACTGGAAAAGACGATGGAATTGGATTAAGAGTCCTGGAGCAATCATTGATATTATTTCAATTCTACCGGCATTCATGAATTACTTTGTGACTGTCGATTTACGCTTCTTAAGGGTATTAAGGTTATTTAGGCTGCTTAAGTTGACCCGTTATTTTGCGGCGATGCGTATTTTGTTAATCGTATTACATAAAGAAAAAGAGTCGTTCAAAGCGGTTGTTTTTATTTTAGTCATTATGATAGTGACCGCAGCCAGTGGTATTTATGTGGTTGAAAACCAAGCACAACCTGAAGTATTTGAGTCAATTCCAAAGTCGATGTGGTGGGCGGTAGTAACCTTAACCACGGTAGGCTATGGTGACGTTATTCCAGTGACCAATTTAGGTAAGTTCTTGGGTGCTGTCATGACTATCTTAGGGGTTGGTTTAGCGGCACTGCCTGCTGGTATTTTGGCATCAGGTTTAGCGTCTGAGCTTGAGCAAAGACGAGAGCTACTTGAGCAGCGCTTCCGTGAATTGCTGCTTGAAGATGAGCACATTGATCTATTAAAAGACAAGTATAAGGTCGATAAAATCCGCCGTGAGCTTGGGTTAAATAAGGAGCAGGCTCAAGAGGTGATTTTGCAGTTATTGCGTGAACACGAATACGAGCAAAAGCTTTCTGAGCTCGATAAGAAAAACTTCTGTCCGCATTGTGGTGAGCATCTGTAGTGAGTTAAATCAGCTGTATTTGTTACAAATAGTATTAACGAAAAAAGGCGTGTGCTTGTTAAGCAGACACCTTTTTTAAATAAATTTTTTATAACAGTTTTGAATATAAAGAATCTCTAGGTTTTATATTAAGCTAAAAATAAGTTACTCAATCACTATTAGATTTCAATACGCTTAGGCGTAAATACGACCAAGCTCCCGTTGAACTTCTTGAGTCATTTTTTCGATATTAGGACTGCCTAATACCAAATCTTTAATGGTCAGTCGCCATTCACCCAATTCACGACTTAATATAGCGATACACACTGCTGAGTTTTCGTGAGACAGTAGGGTCAAATCTGAGGTATATACTTCATTACCTTCATCATCACTGATATAGATATTGCCGCGTTCTACTTGGCGAATCGGAAGATTATAGTATGACGATAATAGCAGGGCGACATGGGTCACAGACTCTGGTAAACGGGATAAACGCAGCTCAATGGTTTCCATATCGACATTGCGATCCATCTGTGCCGCTGCGCCACGGTCTTTACCATTAAGACTATCGCCCTGATGGCGAATGGCTTCTGAGTTGTCACGCAACTGCTTAAACCAAACCGTATCGACCAGTTCTAATTTATCGTCAAACAGCAAGCACGACAAATCCATATCTAAAGTCTGAGTGTTGCCTTTGATGCGATTGATAAGCCCTTTTTTTGATACTTTGGTGTATTGGAAGTTTAAGCCAAACAACAAGGTACTGCCTTGGATGGGTAGCTCGCTTAATAGGTTAGACTGAGGCAATTGGCCATCGCTTGTATTAACAGGGGCTTGGCTATCCGTTTGATCGTTGCTGTTGGCAGCCTGTTTGTTGTCATTACCTGCAGTATTGTTATGATTTAAGCTCAAAAGAAACTCCTAATATATGATCAATCGTGTCATGTCGTTATAGGATTGACAGTATATTGATATTGTCTGCTGTAATCTATGTGTAAATTATAAACCTTTTGCCTCAAGTACTAAGTGACTAAGGGAATTCAGGATCATCTTGATGCACAGCAGTTGCTAAAATTTCAGGCTCAATAGAAATCAGTTGATTACCAAAGCCGCGTAACCACCATACCAACTGAGAGGTCAGGTTTATGGTTGCTGTAATGGTTTGGGTGTCATTTTCTGGGTCGCTGACAACTACCTGATCTTCACTTAAGCGGCTTTCAATTAAACTGATCCCAGCGTTACCTTTAAATACTAATTTAACTTTGGTGTTTTTGCCATGATCAGGTAAGTCTTTAAATAAGTAATGTGCAAAGCCCATACCGCCAGAGTCTAAATAATTGGTCAGGTTAAAGCCTTCTGGTATTTGTGATTCAGTCTCTTCGACAGTGACCGAGCTAAAGCGGTGCAGGGCAAAGATGCGTATAATTTGTTCAGGGTCATCAATTTTAGTGGCCAGTAAGTAGATGACGACACCGCGCTGAATAATGGCGATTGGGTTTAATTGATAGTCGCCGGGGGTGTCTTTATTACGCGAAGTATATTTGGCACTGATTTGTAAGTTTTTGAAGATGGCTTGATAGATAGCATCTTGGCAATCTCGACAAATCTTAGGAGCAATAAGAGGTTGAGTGGCGGGTTCAATACGCACCCGATCGAGCCAATTATAGCTCACCTTACTATTCCGCAGATGCTGTCTCGCTAAATCAAACCAGGGTCTTAGCTCATCTAATATAGCAGGCGGTAACAGTTGTACCAAATTGGCTTCAACCATACTAAAGGCAATGGCCTGAGACAAATTCAGATGCGGTAGACTTTGCACTGGTGCATCGTCACGCCAACGCCATCCTTGTGGATTGGCATTGTTCTTTTCAATAGGGAAGCGTTTTGCCAGCGCATTAAGATCGCGTTGAATGGTGCGTAAGCTGACTTCAAAACCTGCCAGCATTAATTGCTCATGTAGATGCTGAGTACCACGCCAGCTGCCGCGTTCAAGTAAGCTTAGTAGCTCCCATTGTCTTGCGGTTGTCGCTGTTTTATTGCTAGCGTTGTCATTTTGATCTGCTGCTTGGCTATCTGGTTCACGGTTTTGCGTCCAGCGTTGGTTGTTGGCCATCGTGTTACCCTCAACGTGTTTTTACTTATTCGAATTAATATACGCTTGCTTTAATATACTCTATTTCTAAAATGGGTGTTATCTATTCAATATATTCTACTTAATATATTTAACTTTAAATCAAAATACAGCCCAATGACAGCAGGTGTTTATTATTAGGCACTCGCTTAATTTGGCTTAACTTGGCTTAAATTGGTTTGACTTAGCTTAGTTTTACAGATGCCTTAATTATTGGTTGCATCATCAGTGTCAGGTGTATTTTCTTTTGTCGACACTGGTTCCTCTAATTCTTCAGGCGGATTTAATTGCTCCTCCCACTTTTGTAAGTTTTTAATAATTTTGCCAAATAAGCTGGAAGAACGGTAGCGGCCCTTTTTATTTTTGCTGTCAACCTGGGTGTTTGCCAAAATTGTTAACGCATCACTTAATGTCTTGACGCCATAAATATGAAACTGTCCAGCTTTGACTGCAGCAATAATATCATCGCGTAGCATCAGCTGCGAGATATTGGCATAGGGCAGTATAACGCCTTGATTTCCAGTCAGTCCTTGATGTGAGCAGGCATCAAAGAAGCCGGCAACTTTGGTATTGACGCCGCCAACTGCTTGCACCCGGCCCAGTTGGTTCATGGATCCGGTAATCCCTAATTCTTGTGAGATAGGGGCATCAGCCAAAGCAGATAGCAATGCGCAGGCTTCAGCCAAGGTCGCACTATCACCATCAATATGGGCGTAGCTTTGCTCAAATGCCAAAGATGCCGTAAAGTTGAGCGGATAGTAAGGGCTGAATAAGGCGCGCAAGTAGCTGTTCATAATCAGCATCCCTTTAGCATGCAGACTACCGCCAAGCTCAACATCGCGCTCAATATCCAAAATGTCACCTGAGCCAACACTGTTTTGTACTACCGCAGTCAATAGGGCAGGCATGCCAAATTCACTGTTGGCATAGTCAATAATGGTCAGCGCATTAATTTGTCCGACTGCCGTGCCAGTGGTGTTAATCAGCTGCTGACCATCAGTAATTTCTTGCAAATAAAGCTCTTTTAAATATCCAGATCTATAACTAATATCACTCAGTGCTTGTTTAACATGTTGTGCACTAACAAGATTTTTCTGAGCTAAATCTGCGTGACGACTGGCTTCAAGCATTAACTGTATCAGGCTGTCGGCATGTAAGCTCAATTTATTTTGATCTTCAGATTGACGACTTAAAAACTCAAGTACTACCGCTTGCGCATCACGATCAAAATGATGAATCTGATATTTATTAATAATATCTGCAAACTTGGCACTCATCTGGCGTTCATTTTCTGAGCTTCTGGTGACTTCTTGATGAAAATCCGCCCGTATTTTAAACAAACTGGTAAAGTCGACATCATGGTCTGCGAATTGATCATATAAGTCTGGATCACCAAGCAAGATAACTTTCACCGATAATGGAATAGGCGAAGGGCTTAGCGATACTGGATAAAGCGATGTACCAGGCTGTAACATGCGATTTTGTTGCGCATGACTAAAGTCAATTTGGTTGGCTCTTAATGCTAACTTTAGCGCACGCCACGCATCAGGGCAGTCATTAAGTTGGTGCGCTTCTATCAGTAAATAGCCGCCATTTGCTCGGTGTAATGCACCTGGCTGAATATTTAGCGCAATGTTTGCATTTACTGAGCTGTTTGGAGCGCCTGAAGTATGTGTTAAATAATGAGCATCAGCGCGGCCAAATAAATTCTCTACACTAGGATTAGGCTCAAATACTATCGGCGCCCCCTGTGAGCTGATACTCTTTGGTGAGTGTCTCTGTGAGGAACTATCTGCCGATTTTAGACTAGCCGATGACTGCTGATGCGCTGTCATGATGTGCAGTTGATATTTGTTAGGCAGCGAATGCGTCATCGTTTCTGGCTGCCCAGAGTGAGCCAATAGGGTGTGAACAGACTCAACAATCATGTCTTGCTGCAATAAAACTAGATAATCTGCTAACTCTGGATTAACTTCAAAGTTCTGCTTTAGCTTTTCAAATAGTGGTTGAAGATAGTTCTCAGCGATTTGCATCAGTTGCTTGTATTGCTGCTGATAATGATCTTTATCATCAGCATGAGCTGCTTTTAACACAGAGGTTAATCCTGCCAATACAGCTGAGTGCGCCTCATGTAGCTCATGTCGTGCGTGTGATAGGTGTTCGAGCAGCTGCTGCCAAATAACTTGAATTCGATTGGCTAAATCAGAAGCATTACCCGATGCCAAAACAATGGCAATAGGCTGTGAAGGCTGACGGAAATTATAAACATAGATCCAATCAACCAAATCAGTTTGTGGCTCGCCATGTTGATGCAAATAATGCTGGATAAAGGTGCGTTTACCCAGGCCATGCTCACCTGCAGCGAATACATGATAGCCGGTCGCTTTAATCGCGCACGCTGTTTGTAGCGCATGCACCGCACGATCTTGACCAAAGCTTAAGTTTAACTTAGGCGCTGACTCAGTGGTCTTTGGTAAGCTGCTGCGATCGGTGTATTTTTTTAGCTGTTCTGGGCTAACTTTACATGCATTGATCACTGCTGTGACGGCTTGTTGATTACGCAGTTTATTCTTGGCCTTTTTATTAGAGGAATCAATTTTCATTGTTTTTTGCTTAGATGGGCCACGTTTGGTTTGACCACTGTTTGATTGGCTGGTTGCTGGGCTATTTTTTGACCCATTGGCTTTCGATGTATTGGTTTTTGAAGGACTGCTTTTTGGGTTAGACATGTTTTTGTACTTATTATTAAATGGATGTTATTAAAAGGATATGAGTGTTCAATAAACGATTTCTGTGGGTCATATTTGATTTATAGGGGTTATTTCATTTATCTTTATTCGACAGCTGCGTTTTAAATAGTAAATCGATTATTTTAGCAGGGGTGATATCATCTAAAAAAATTGTGGACGTGTTATAATGCCCGCCTAATTGGTTGGTTTTTTACATCAACTCAGTAAAATCTAGTGCAACACACTCAAAACAAAGAAATGGGTAAAGGTTTAAATATCAAGCCAAATATCTTCAGGTCAGTATCTACAAGTTAATCAAATAGATATTGGTCTAATACAGATACCTATTAAATGATATGTTCGTTAAACACGGTACTTGGCTAACGTATGGGCTTGGTATTTACCGGTATTATAATACAGTATGGTAGCGATAAGATGATGAACACCACTGAATTTAAAGTAATACATAATCAATATGATGAGCTGAATCAACTGTTATCGCAAGCCATTGCACAGCTTGATCTAAATATCAATGCAGAGCAACAAACCAAGCTGTTATTGTATTTAGATAAGTTATTGTTTTGGAATAAAGCCTATAACTTGACCGCTATTAAACAGCCAAAAGAAGCGCTGATTAAGCACATTATAGACTGTTTGGCCATTTTACCGCATTTAAAGCCAGGTAAGCTGCTCGATATTGGAACAGGCGCTGGGTTGCCCGGTGTTATTGTTGCTATCTGTCAGCCACAGCGTGACGTTACTGTGCTCGATAGTAACCAAAAAAAGATTCGATTTATTCGCCAGTCTATTACTGAGCTTGATATTGAGAATGTAACCCCAGTTGCCAGTCGTATCGAACACTTTGAGTTGACTGAATCAGAAAAGTTTGATGTTGTGACATCAAGAGCCTTTGCCAGTTTAACTGACTTCGTTGCTGCAGCGGAACCTACCATGGCAGATAATGGCTGCTTACAAGCAATGAAAGGCTTGATACCTGATGGAGAGGATATGGCAGGTCTGGTTGCGCATTGGCAGATCGACAATGTGCCATTGATAGTTCCTTTTTTGAATGAGACCCGTCATTTGACGGAGCTGTTTAAAAAATAGCAGTTATAATAGTCGCTAATAAGCTAAACCAGTCTAGGCTAAGCAAGTGAATGAACGAGGCTAAGCGAATAATAACTATGTATCAAAGCTCAACTAATAGTTATCAAAGCTAAGTTAGGCGTTCAATTCAACCAATTCAATTGGACTAGATTAGACGCTAACTAAATTAGACACTATATTAAGTTTAAAAATAACACCAAATATAATAACTTCCTGCTTTTATTGAGGTAATAGAGTAACCCTATGGAAATATTGGCAATTGCAAACCAAAAAGGCGGTGTCGGTAAAACAACGACAGCAGTGAACTTGGCTGCTAGCTTGGCGGCAAGACGCAAAAAAGTACTGCTTATTGATTTAGATCCTCAAGGCAATGCCACTTCAGGAACAGGGTTAGAAAAAAGAGCGCTTGAGCTAAGTGTTGCGGATGTATTACTTGATGACGTAGCGCTGTCCGATGCGATTTGTCGTAGCCCAGCTGGTTTTGATGTGGTTGGATCGAACCGTGACTTATCAGGAATCGACATTACATTGATGGGTAAAAGTGACAGTCACTTACTACTCAGTCAGGCAATGGCTTCATTAGAGGGCTATGATTATGTCATTATTGACTGTGCGCCCAGCTTGAATTTGTTGACCGTTAATGCGATGGTAGCCACGCAAGGAGTGATTATCCCGATGCAGTGTGAGTATTATGCGCTTGAAGGGTTGGCGGATTTGTCTCAGACCATTGATCGGCTTAAAGAATTAAACCCGCAGCTGCATATTCGCGGCGTATTAAGAACCTTATTTGACTCACGCAATACTTTGGCTAATGATGTTTCAGCTGAGCTAGAATCGCATTTTGGTGATTTGATGTTCAAAACCATTATTCCTAGAAACGTGCGTTTGGCCGAGGCACCTGCGCATGGGATGCCGGTGTTAGATTATGAAAAAAGCTCGAAAGGGGCGCAGGCATATCGCAAGCTGGCCTCAGAGATTATCAAGCAAAGCCGACAGTTGCCTTTGAATGTTAAATAGGCTGTTAATACTGACCATCACTACTGATATTAAACAGTTGGTTTGTTAAATAAGAAAATTTTAAATTAAATAAGAAGCTATCTAATGTGATTAAATTGATTGGATTGGATAATAAAGTTAGGTATTAGGGAGTGATTGCGCTTGCAAGCTCCGCACAATCCATTAAAATGGACAGCCCTCGTGAAGAGGGGAGTCGGTTGAATAGTTTTGCGATTAACGACTATTATAATAGTTCACACAATAACGATATAGACGGTAGTTTGAGATGGCCTAAGCCGTACAGACGATCGGATAGATTCAGGTAAGCAGGTAGTAGTAGAGGATAACCAACATGGCAAAAAAGCGTGGATTAGCTGCAAACCGAGGGTTAGATGCTCTACTCGGGTCTATTAAAAAAGAAAAAGCCATCACCGCAGCCGCTTTGCGTGATGATAGCACCCTTGAGCATGACGAAAAACCCGATACTGGTGCAAAAGCTTCAGTAAAAGGTACTGCTAGCGCTAAAAAAACAGCCGTAAGAAAAAAAACTGCCAGCGCGGCCAAAGCCGAAGTCGTTGCAAAAACGGCCGTCGATGTCTCTGATGAAGAGATGACCCTAGTGCAGATGGATGTGGAGCGTTTGCAAGCGGGTAAATATCAACCAAGACGTGATATGAGTGAGACCGCGCTTGGTGAGTTGGCGTCTTCTATCAAACAGCATGGGGTCATGCAGCCGATTGTTATCCGTCCATTATTGGCGACGGAAGAAAAAATCGCTGACACCATTACTCACGAAATTATTGCCGGTGAACGTCGCTGGCGTGCCGCGAAACTTGCTGGCCAAACCACGATTCCAGCCATTGAGCGTGCATTGTCAGATGAATTGGCTATTGCGCTGGCTTTGATTGAGAATATTCAGCGTGAAGACTTATCTGTTATCGAGCAAGCAGCGGCATTACAACGCTTTCATACCGAGTTTGGTATGAGCCATGCGATGATTGCAGAAGTGGTCGGTAAAGCAAGAACCACAGTCTCTAACTTGTTACGACTTAATCATTTGCATGAAACGGTCAAGACCTATCTTAATGACGGTCAGCTAGATATGGGGCATGCGCGCGCTTTATTGTCTTTGTCATCTGAGCAGCAACCGATCATTGCTGAAAAAATCATTGAAGCATCAATGACAGTACGTGAAGCCGAAAAGCTGGTTAAATCAATTTTAAACCCGCAAAAAGAAGACAATAAGCAAAAACAACAGCAGCATGCCGAAGTCGAAAAACTAAATCAACAGTTATCAGATTACTTAGGTGCCACTGTTAAGCTTAAGCAGAAAAAGGATGGCAAGGGCAGTATGGAGATATTCTTCCATAGTCCAGAAGAGCTAGATGCGCTGTTAAAGCACTTTAAGTCATAATCCTATTTTAATGAACAATTGCACAACTGATACTAACCCTTTAATTAATCCATAACGAGTTTAAATCGTCATATCTGAGTGGCTATTAACCGCTATATTTGCAGTACTTATATGAGTAGTGGCAGTGAGAGTAGAGCTAGCCTCCTTTTCGTGACCCTACGCAATTTTAAAAAGGCATATGATGACAACTACATCAACCAAAAATGCTTCATCAACTCCGGTAAAAGCTGGTCATCAATCAAATCCGGGCTCAGACAATAATCGACCTGAGCCAACGCGAACGCAAACCTATATCAGACTACTAAAATACGTAAAGCCATACTGGTGGGCGATTTTACTGACCATCTTAGGCTTTGCTATTAACTCTGCGACTGAAATTGGTATTGCTAAACTAATTCAGTTTATTACCGATGCCATTAATACCGGTACCCAAAGCCAAAGAAACTTGTTCCCGTTTTTAATTGTGGTGCTGTTTTCTATTCGAGGTTTTGGTACCTTTTTAGGTAACTATTTTTCAGCGTTAATCTCTCGTAATCTGGTTTATCAGCTCAGAGTGGAAGTGTTTGATAAATTACTGCGTCTACCGAACTCTTTTTTCCTAGAAAACCCATCAGGTACGATTTCTTCAAAATTAATATTTGATGTAGAGCAAGTAACAGCTGCCAGTACTGACTCACTAAAAACCTTATTACGCGACGGTTTGACTGTGGTGGCTCTGATGGGCTATTTGCTTTATTCAAACTGGCGTTTAACGCTCATCTTATTTTTGGTATTACCACCCATTTTATGGCTTATCCAAAAAGCCTCTAAGCGCTATTTGAATCTGTCGATAGGTATTCAAAAGACCATGGGTGACGTCAGCCATATTACTAATGAAATTATTGGTGGCTATCAAGTGGTTAAAAACTACGGTGGCCAAAGTTATGAGCAAAAACGCTTTGAGCGTGCCTCTTTGGACAATTTGAAGCAGGGCATGAAAATTGTTGTTACCAATAGTATTAACACGCCAGCGGTACAGTTATTGATGGCCAGTGCGTTATCCATTGTTATCTGGTTGGCATTACGCCCTGAAGTGATCGTTAATACCACAGCAGGTGAATTTATTGCCTATCTAACGGCAGCAGGCTTAATCAGTAAGCCGGTACGTAGCTTGACCGATGTTAACCAAAAATTGCAACGAGGCATTGCCGCAGGACAATCTATTTTTGCATTGTTAGACGAGCTAGAAGAAGATGACAGTGGTGCGATATTGGATGAGGTTAAAGGCGAAATCGTCTTTGATCAGGTTGCAGTACAGTATCCAGATGGTACTAAGGCACTGCAAGACTTTAGTCTAACCGTTAAAGCAGGAGAGACGGTGGCATTTGTGGGTAAAAGTGGGGCCGGTAAGACAACTCTGGTGAACCTACTCACCCGCACATTAGAACCCAGTCATGGTAGAATCACCATCGATGGTCTACCGATCGATGAGATTTCTTTGACCTCATTACGCTCTAAAGTGGGTATGGTAAATCAGCAAGTGGTACTGTTTAATGATACCGTGCGTCACAACATTGCGTATGGTGCTCTCGCTGATAAAAGTGATGAGGAAGTGATGGTGGCTGCTAAGTCTGCCTTTGCTCATGACTTCATCATGCAGCTGCCAGACGGTTATGACAGTACGATTGGTGCTGAAGGTTTACAATTGTCGGGTGGGCAACGTCAACGTCTGTCTATTGCTAGAGCCTTGTTAAAAGATGCGCCTATTTTGATATTAGATGAAGCGACCAGTGCATTAGACAATGAGTCTGAATTTTATATTCAGCAAGCGCTTGAAAATATCATGCAAAACCGAACCACTTTAGTAATTGCGCATCGTCTGACAACCATTGAGTCAGCCGATAAGATTGTGGTGTTGGATGGTGGACGTATCATTGAAGCCGGTACACACGAAGAGCTGATGGCATTATCTGGCCAATATGCGCATATGTATGATAGAGACTTTGCTGAGCAGCAGATGAATAATCAAAACCCATAACCAGCGTGGCCATCATGAACAGCAATCACAACTTGTCTCAAGCGAATGCCAAGTTAAGTCAAAAGCAGGATAAATCAGATTCTAACTTAGAAATGAAAGTGGTGCAGGCGTGGCAACAGCAATCGTGGTGGTTGTGGCTGCTTCTGCCTATGAGCTGGTTATATGGCAGTATCACTTTTGTTCGTCGTCAGGGTTATAAAAAAGGACTGTTTGCCAGTTATAAAGCCCCCATTCCTGTACTAGTCGTCGGTAATATTACAGTCGGTGGCAGTGGCAAGACCCCGCTCATCATTGAGTTGGTGAGTTACTTACAAGTTAATAATATTAAAGTCGGGGTCATCAGTCGTGGCTATGGTGGTGATGAGTCACGAATGCCGCAAGTGGTGAATGCTGACAGCCTGCCAGAACAGGTTGGTGATGAGCCTTGTTTAATATTCCGAGAAACTGGGGCTGGTGTGGCGGTGTGTCCTAATCGCCAGCAAGCGATTGAGCTTTTATTACAGAAACAGCCGGATATACAATTAATCATTGCTGACGATGGATTGCAGCATTATAAGCTGCGGCGTGATATTGAATGGATCGTGGTTGATAGTGATAGAGGTTTTGGTAATAAGCAGCTACTGCCTACTGGATTCTTGCGTGAACCCTTATCAAGATTAAAGAAAGGGACAGTGATTTATCATCAAGCTAAACAGTCCTCTACGCCTATAAACAAGCTGAGTATGCAGCTGAAGCCAAGTCATTTAGTTCCGCTATTAGCGTCTCAAGACTCTCAGTCGCCGCCCCAACCGCAACAGCCTAATAATACCGTCTATGCCATGAGTGGTATTGGCTACCCACAACGATTTTTTGATACTTTAACCACACTGGGTTATCAAGTGATCGCTAAGCCCATGCCTGATCATCACCAGTTTACAGTCGATGATTTGCTGCCATTATCCGATTATCCTGTTGTGGTGACCACTAAAGACGCGGTTAAAATAGCGCCACTGGTAGCCAATCACCCTGATTTAAAACAACGCTCCATTTGGGTGTTGCCAGTGCAAGCGCAGTTATCAGAAAGCTGTTATAGTACTTTGATGCAGCAGCTTAATGCTGTTGGTGTAACTGCTAAACCTGAAAATAGCTAATCGTTACATCTTATTCGGTTAAACACCTACTTAATCTTTAATAAGCTTAATCTTGAATGAGAAAGACATTAATAAATAAAACAATTTTAAACCCATTAAAAAGCGCCATTGGTGAGTCATCGCCATTTGAGTCGTATAAGTGAGACAGTCTATGAGCACCCAGCCATCTTCACAGCCTAAAGTACATATCGTGATTCCTGCTCGTTATAAGAGTAGCCGCTTGCCGGGTAAACCGCTGCTTAATATTCATGACAAGCCTATGATTTTATGGGTTGCTGAAAAGGCGAGCCAAGCTGATTTCGCTGATGACTTATGTATCGCCACAGATGACGATCGTATAGCTGAGGTGTGCAGCCAGGCAGGTTATGATGTGGTGATGACCGATGCAAATCACGCATCAGGTACTGACCGACTCAGCGAAGTGGCGCAGCAAAAAGGCTGGGATGCTCAAGACATTGTGGTCAATATGCAAGGTGATGAGCCTTTAGTGCCGCCACAGTTACTGCAACAAGTAAAAGATTTGCTAATTGAGAAACCAGACTGTGTGATGGCGACATTATATGAGCCGATAAGTGCTTATGATGAATTTATGCGTCCTTCTGTGGTTAAAGTAGTTACCGATAATCAGCAGCAGGCGCTTTATTTTAGCCGAGCACCGATACCTTGTGACCGTGACCATGCACTCGCAATGGCGCAATCTAATGAAGATCAGCAGTCAGTGCCTCAGTTAAGTGTGCCAAAAAATGCCTATCGTCACTTAGGTATCTATGCCTACCGTGTTAATTTGCTACAAGATTTTGTGCGTTGGCCAGCAGGCACGCTTGAGACTTTAGAAAGCTTAGAGCAGTTACGTGTGCTTGAAAATGGCGGCAAAATAGCCATTACGCAGGCAACCTTGCAGCTGCCACCTGGGGTTGATATTCAACAAGACCTTGATCGACTTAATGCGCTGCCTATCAGTGAGTTACAATAATTACTGATGCAGCTTTAGTATTAGGTGTGCCGCTTTAATATTTTTAATACTGCTTGATATGAACTTTTAATAACTCTCAATGTCCTGACACTCTATGACCCAGACCTCACACAGCGAACAATCGATTTATTTTTCTCCCATTCTACCTTGGCAAAAAGGTGCTTGGGCGCGTTTGCTTGAGCGTTATGATAGATTGCCGCATGGATTATTATTCTCTGGGATGCAGGGTATCGGCAAGCGTGCTTTTGTGTGGCGCTTTGTGGCGTGGTTGTTATGCGATAATCGAGAGTCCAGATTAAATTTACCTGCCGATCAACAAGTCGGGTGTGGTCAGTGTCAAAGCTGTCAATGGTTAGCCTCTGGTACGCATCAAGATTTGCAAGTATTACCAGCAGCCAGTTTGCCTGTTGAAATTGACTCAGAGCAAGAGCAGGGCAGTACGACTAAAAGTGGTAGTCAAAGCAAAAAAGGCGCTACTAAGAATAGCAAAGCAAAAGCAGGCTCTAAAGCAGCCAAGTCAGAAACAGCATCAACCAGTATTAAAGTAGATGATATCAGGCAGCTGCAACCCTTTATGAGTCAAGGCAGTAGTGGTCGTAGGGTATGTGTGATTGATAATGCTGATAGCATGACAGTAGCTGCCGCCAACGCATTATTAAAAACCCTAGAAGAACCCAGAGACGGCATTCATGTTTTATTAATCTCTGATATGCCAGCACGCTTATTAGCGACTATCAAAAGTCGGGTGCAACAAGTCTCAGTATATCCGATACAACGCCTAGCACAGGCAGGGTCACAGGATGAGTCACAAGCAGCATCAGATTCAGCTGGTAGTCACTTATCCCAGCGTGACCAACAGATCAATAGCATCCACGATTATTTGATGCAAGCAGTGAAAGAGCAAGCTTTGCTTGAATATACAGATGAAGATGATTTAGCGCAGCAAATATCACAGGCACTTACTTTAGCCAATGGTGCGCCTTTGGCGGCATTAGAGATGTTATCAAGCAGTTGGTATTCATTCCGTCAAATATGGCTCAATGCTTGGATTGCGCTAAGAACAGGGCGCAGAAGCAGTGTGGCTGCCAGTGATTATTGGCAAAAAACGTTAGCGATTGAGGAGTTCGTTAAGCTTTCTGAGTTTATGCTGATGGATTTAAGCCGTCTCAATTTAGGCGTACCCAGCTTGCAGACCGATATCGAGTTTGATGAGCAGACTATTCAGCTGCCACAAGAAAAAATCTATGCTGTATTGGCTGTTATCAATGATATTAAGCAGGCATGTCAGCAGAACGTGCAGGATAAAATGGCTTATGATCATCTGTTGGCTGAGCTAGCTAGGCTATAACAACCTAACTGAACTATCTAAACCTAGCAAATCAATTAACCTTTTAGCTAGTTTAGACGCAACTATAATTTGAAGTCTAAAAATAAATTTATCATTTAAAATAATATAAAGGACATAAAAAAGGAGCTTAATTGATATTAGGCTCCTTTTTTAATATTTCTAATGATACTAATGAGTGTTTAACAGCGAGTACTTATTAAGCAACTAATTAGCTGTTAAACACCACAGCTTGGTAGCTTATTTTTCTAGGATACAAGTAACGCCTTGACCACCAGCAGCACAGATTGAGATTAGTGCGCGGCCAGAGCCTTTTTGATCAAGTAGCTTAGCAGCAGTTGCTAGGATACGACCACCTGTAGCAGCGAATGGGTGACCAGCTGCTAGAGATGAACCGTTAACGTTAAGCTTGCTACGATCGATTGAACCTAGTGGTGCATCTAGACCTAAACGCTCTTTACAGAAAGTTTCATCTTCCCAAGCAGCAAGCGTAGACAATACTTGTGAAGCAAATGCTTCATGGATTTCATAGAAATCAAAGTCTTGTAGAGTTAGGCCAGCACGCTCTAGCATACGTGGAACCGCATAAGCAGGGGCCATTAGTAGGCCTTCTTTAGGACCATTTTTACCAATGAAGTCTACCGCTGCCGTTTCTTGATGCGCGATGTAAGCCAGTGGCTTCAAGCCATGTTCTTTTGCCCACTCATCAGTACCTAGTAGGACACATGATGCACCATCAGTTAGTGGCGTAGAGTTAGCCGCTGTCATGGTTGGGTTAGCGTTGTTTTTACCGAATACAGGCTTTAACGTTGCTAGCTTTTCTAATGAAGAGTCAGGACGTAAGTTGTTGTCACGAGTCAGGCCTTTAAATGGCGTAATCATGTCATCGAAGAAACCTTCTTCATAAGCACGCGCTAGGTTGTGATGACTGTTAACAGCTAGCTCATCTTGTGCTTCACGAGTGATGTTCCACTCAAGTGCAGTAATAGCTTGGTGCTCACCCATAGACAGACCAGTGCGAGGCTCACCATTTTGAGGGGCATCGATAAGCTCTTTAGGGTTGATGCTGGTTAAAGCACTTAAACGTTGTTTATTATTGCGCGCAGCACCTAATTTGATTAGTGCTTTACGTAGGCCATCACCAACAGCGATAGGCGCATCAGAAGTAGTATCTACACCACCAGTAATTGCTGAATCAATGATGCCTAAAGCAATTTTGTTGGCTGATGCAAACGTTGCTTGTAGACCAGTACCACAGGCTTGTGAGATGTCATAAGCTGGGGTTTGTGGATCAAGTGCTGTGTTTAGCGCAGACTCACGGGTTAAGTTTAGGTCACGGCTCAATTTTAATACCGCACCAGCAACTACTTCGCCAACACGCTCACCTTGTAATTCATAGCGCTCAACAAGACCATTTAGCGCAGCGCTTAACATATCTGTGTTGCTGGCATCAGCATATGCACCGTTAGAACGTGCAAATGGGATACGGTTACCGCCTAAAATAGCGACGCGGCGTGGAAGGTTTGAGCTGTTAGACATAGAGGTTTCCTTATTATTAGTGTTGCTGTTGGTTTTGGCATTATCTGCCTGAGTAGTTGTTGTCTTGTTATCACTGTCAGTCTTGTCAGCTTTTTTGGCGTCAGACTTGTTATCAGTGTCTTTTGACTTAGCTGCAGCGGCTTCTTTTTTCTCAGACTTTTCAGCTGGCTTATTATCAGATGGTTGGTTATCAGATGCCTTGCTTTCAGAGGCTTCGTCTTTTTGGCTATCATCAGAGTCTACTGCAGATAGATTGTCATCTTGTTCTGCTTGAGCTTTACTTTCAGCGATGATTTTTTGCTTGGCAGCACGGTCTTCGCTAATCACAGCATCTGCTTCAGATTTTTCAGAAGCATTGACTTCTTTTTGTAATTTAGAAAAATCAGCAGAAGTTTCTGCCGCATTTGACTGTTCACTGCGGTTTTCATCAAGTAATGATTCGCCTGCTTTATTGACAACCGTTGAGGTAATGGTTGTTTTTGATTCAGCAGATTTGTTGTTGGTTTTTTTTGAATTACTCATTTTTAGTCAACATCCTTATAAAAAGAAATATAAAAAAGAAATCTTTTGCTATCAGTATCTAACTATCATCATGACAGGTGTGCTAAGACAATCAAGCAGTTTGCTATTGGCTTATCATCTATCTCACAATACTAAGCAGCGTTAAAGCAGCTTAACAATTTAAAATCATATCACTCGACATTGTCTATTATTAATAATTAACAGAAATGATTAACAGGTCAACAACTGTCATGAGGTTAACGCAATAACTTTAATTATGGCCTATTTTTATTTTCACATACTGAATCATGAATAGCCGAACAGTACGATAGTGAACATAAGCCGTATTTTAATAGTAATAACTTTATCCTAATGATGATTTTAACATTGTTACTAAAGCATTGTGTCGAAACTTGTTCTATAATAATATAATGTTATCGTTACCGAGGGTACTCATAACATTAGGTTTCATTTTATCACATCGTTAATATTAGGCAATCACCGTTGGTGTGAGTAGGTGTGAAATTAGTGACTAGTGTGAAGCAAATGTTACGCTACTGGGTTTTTTATACATATATTTACAGTAGCACTGATGCTCATAACTCAAGCACCTACAAAGCACTATTAACCTGATATAACCAAAGCTGTTAAGCTTAGTATCAGTGATGATGGCTGGAGATTAATTTTGTCAGTCTTATCAAAGAAGCTTTGTTTGATGATTGATAAAAGCTTGGGTTTATATCAAATCTGAGTGTTAATGAATGATAAGTATTAAAAGCATGAACTGACTAGTCGCAATTTTTTGGGCCAACCGCTTCTATTGTATTTGAAAATAGTCGCGCTTAACGCCATCATTATTTTAAGTTATTCATACAGCTTATGTTTATAACGGATACTTATTAATAACCTGCTTATGCTTATTATAAATAGGTTTTAACAGCGATAAGTTTTGATTTAACGGCGATAATTTAGGAATGAAAACCTATTTTTAAGTCCTCGAAAGCAATACGTAAAAACCAATCAGGTTCAACAGGTTACTATTAACCACTAATACCAACACGACAATAATTAGGAGATTTTATGTCAGATCGTTATGGAGAGTTTGTACAGTCACCACTAGGGAAAAAAGTCGCTAAGAACTTAGGACTGCCATTACCAACCAAATTAGACCGCTATGAGCCAGGCGAAAAAGTTGTGCGTGGTAGCGTAATTTTTGGTTCAGCGTCAGGTGATGATGCACGAGTCAGTCAGTCTGTTGCAAAAATCTTAAATGGTTTGCAAGCACCTGTTTATGTTGCTGGTAATGATCCACATAAATCTGCTTTGTCAGAAGCTGGTATCGAAGCCAAAGACAGCGAAGGCGAAACTGATAAATATAAAGTTGCTATCTTTGATGCAACCAACATCGCCCATGCTCCTGACCTAAAAGAGATGTATGAGTTCTTCCACCCAATCGCTCGTCAGATCGAACAATCTGGCCGTGTTATTGTGTTGGGTCGTCCTCCAGAAGAGTGTGACCGTATCGGCAAAACTTTGTCACAGCGTGCGTTAGAAGGCTTTATCAAGTCAGTTGGTAAAGAGTTCAAAAAAGGCATTACTGCGCAAGTTATTTACGTGAGTGAAGATGCTGAAGATAACTTAGAGTCAACCTTGCGCTTCTTTATCTCTGCGCGTTCAGCTTATGTATCAGGTCAAGCAGTACGTGTCGGCGCTGGTAATGCTGTTGAAGTGGATTGGGCTAAGCCAATGGCCGGCAAAACTGCATTAGTAACCGGTGCTAGCCGTGGTATTGGTGAAGCAATCGCTCGTGTTTTAGCGCGTGATGGTGCTCATGTTATTTGCTTAGACATTCCAGCTCAGCTTGCAGACTTACAACGTGTGGCAGGCGAAATCGGCGGCTCAACATTAGCGGTTGATATTACTGCTGATGATGCTGGCGAGAAAATCGGTGAAGCAGCTGCTAAACGTGGCGGCCTAGACGCTATCGTTCATAACGCTGGTGTGACCCGTGATAAGACATTAGCGAAGATGGATGACAAACAGTGGGATATGGTTATCGATATTAACTTGCAAAGTATTGCAATGATTAATGATTACCTATTCGACAATGACGTACTAACCAATGATGCGCGCATTGTTTGTGTGTCTTCAATCTCAGGTATCGCTGGTAACCTAGGTCAGACTAACTATGCAACCTCTAAAGCAGGTGTGATTGGTCTAGTACAAGCAACACCGAAGAAAATTAAAGCAGACGGTAAAGCCATTACCATTAACGCGGTAGCACCAGGCTTCATCGAAACTCAAATGACAGCCGCTATCCCATTAGCCATTCGTGAAGCGGGCCGTCGTATGAACTCTATGAGCCAAGGCGGTTTACCAGTAGATGTTGCTGAAACCATCGCTTGGTTAGCAGCACCTGCATCTGGCGGTGTGAATGCTAATATCGTACGTGTTTGTGGCCAAAGCTTACTGGGTGCCTAATTCACGTTTCGTGTATGAATAATATGAGTGTTGCGTTAAAAGCAGGCTTATTGGCAAGTTTTATGCTGTGAAAACAGTTGTAAACTGTTAATATAGCTTTGCTACTCATGTTGTATAATATTTGATGAATACACATTGAGAGCCATCGCTAAGATGGCTCTTTTGGTCACTGCATTAAGCCAGTTGGTTAGGCTAGTTTTAATTAAGCTAGATCTAAGCAAGTTAGATGAATAAAACAAGCTTGATTCAGAAACTTGATTCAGAAAAAGTGAAACAATAGCCTTTAACCTAATTCCAAAAATCAACTAAGCACTGAAGCTACATTGATATCGATACAAAGGAACTACTATGACAACCCGTGAATTTAGAAGCCTGCCTGAAGCGCATAGAACCTATGGCAAAATTATCAAATCATTACTCCCTGTGGTTGGTAAAGCTGAGAAAGGTGAAAAAAGCACGTTACCAACAGCCACTTATGAAGTGAATGAAATGACCATCGACAAAGGTAATCTACAAGATTATCGTCGTATTTGTGGCTTTGCAGACAATGGCCAAGTACCGCCAACATATTTTGCGGTGTTATCACAAGCACTACAAATGAACATGATGGTTGACGAGCCTTTTCCTTTTCCAATGTTAGGTCTAGTACACGTTGAAAACTCAGTGACCCAGTATCGCCGTATCGCAGACACTGAAGTGGTGTCTATGACTGTCAGCTTAGATAACTTACGTGACCATGACAAAGGTCAGCAGTTTGACTTTGTGACCCAAGTTCATACCGGTGATGAGTTGATTTGGGAAGGTACATCGACTTATTTGTCGCGTCAAAAAACCAAAAAGAAAGCTGAAGACAAAGCCAAAAAGCCTAAACCTAAAACTGTTCAACAAAAGCCAGAAGCCGGTGATGATGACTTACACCATATCTTTGCTGTACCAGAAGATATTGGCCGTCGTTATGCCAAAGTCTCAGGTGACTATAACTTAATTCATATACACCCGATTACAGCAAGAGCGCTTGGTTTCCCATCTGCCATTGCACACGGCATGTGGTCAAAAGCCAAATGCCTAGGCTTTATGGATTTACCAGAAGCCTTTACTGTAAACGTCTCATTTAAATTGCCAATTTTGCTACCTTCTGAAGTTGAGATGATTGGTCAAAATCCACGCAAATTAGGTGATGATGTTAATGAGGTTGATTTTGGATTGTATAGTGCCAAAAATGATAAGCCACATTTATCAGGCAGCATTACCAAAATCTAAAAGTTCACAAGTCATAAATTACTAACAACAGTTAGTACTGTTTAATGGCTTTGTATTCTCTTGGCTATTATCTATTGGCTATTGACTATAGGCCCATTAAACACAGGATATTACAGATTCAGCTAGAAGATCACTTTTAGCTGAATTTCTGCCGTTTAAAGGAGTTGTTATGGGAAAAGATGTGGACTCAAATCCAGTCACCACAGCAGGCACCACCAGTTCGGTGCAAAATAATGCAGGCAGTAGCGATGAGAAGTCTGAGCAAAAAGCAGAACCCTCTTTACAGCAACTGCTTGAGCCTGTACTAGACAAAGCACTGTTTCCTGATGCTAATACCGTGGTCAGTGGCCAGTTAAGCGAAGAGGTAATCGATAAGTTAGCCGAAGCTGGCATTGAACATGTGATTAATTTGCAGCCTGAATCTGAGCTAACCTTTGATGAAAAGGCAGCAGTAGAAGCGCATGGCATGGCCTATACTCATTTGCCGATTGCCAAAACAGATGACTTAAAACAGCTTAATTTGCTTGAGTTTGATAAAGCATTGCGTACGCATCATGGTAAAAAAACCTTGCTGCACTGTGATTCAGGTAATAAAGTAGGGGCTGTTGTTGCCTTAAGAGCCGGATGGTTACGTGGCCGAAAGATGGATACCGCCATGCAGCGTGGTAAGGATCATGGTCTTCAACAGGATCTAGAGCAAGAAGTGCATATGCGTTTATTGGTACCTCGCTAGCGCTATAAACCTTTAATAATTAATTTTGAATCGCCCACTATTACGGAAGGTAAATTTATGTCATCCACTCTACAAGCCAAACTGACCCAGCTTATGCAGCAATTACAGCTCGAAGATATGCCAGCCGGCGGTAGTGTGGTGGTGTATAAAAACAGCGAGCTTATTGCGCAGGCTTGTGTGGGTGAGGCAACGCCTGATCTTAAGTGGGATAAAAACACCTTGTCGCTTAATTTTTCGACTGGAAAAGGGGTGCTGGTTACCTTAATCCATGTGTTGGTCAGCAATGATTTACTCGATTATGAGCAGCGCATTGCCCATTATTGGCCACAATTTGCGGCGAATGGTAAACAAGATATCCGCCTAATTGATGTGTTAACCCATCGCTCAGGGTTATTTAACATCCAACAGATTACTGAATCTGCAGATGACATGACTGACTGGGGCTTAATGCTTGAGCGCGTTGAGCAGTTAGAGCCGCAAGCAACTTTTAATGAGCAAGCTGAAAGCGCGTATAGTGCATTGGTCTCAGGGTGGGTGCTGGGCGGTTTAATCGAAAAGGTCACTGGATTAACCTTAAATGAGGCCTTAGCTCAGTATTTGACCGAACCTCTGGGTATTGCAGACAGTGTCTATTTTGGCGTGCCGGCAGATAAAGTACAGCAAGTCGCCACTCCGGTGAAAAACTTTGACAATTTTGACCAGTTAACTGCGTTAACCGATGACAATGAGCAGGGTGACGAGGCCAAACAGGCGGTTAAAAAAAGAAGTAGCAAACCAAAGTTACGTCTAGATAGCGAGCACATACTAGAGGTTTATCAAAGTCTGCCAAGTTATGAATGTTGGCAGCACGCTGATACTCAGTCGGATGGTGAGAACGAAACTAATTTAGGCACTGCTGATATTGCCAAGCTTTATTTGGATATGAGTCAGATTAAGATTCAAGACTTCAAATATGCACTGGTGCCGGCTGGACGTTCGGGATTTGATTATTATACCGCTGAGTCGTTAATGGCGAAAATCCCAGCCGCCAACAATGTGGCATCAGCTGAGGCGTTGGCCACTATGTATGCGATGTTAGCCAATAAAGGACAGTGGCTGGGTCAACAGTTGATTCGACCAGAGGTGTTTGAACAGTTATCGGCCATTCATGTCAAAGGCGGTGATGCCATCATGCCAGCCACTGAACCAAATAGTATGCAATGGCGTTTGGGATATCATCGTTTGTTTAGTCGCTGTCACGATACGGATAAGTTGCAGAACATGTTTGGGCATATGGGCTATAACGGCTCGGTCGCTTGGTGTGATGTAGAGAGTAACACCGCAGTGGCTTACGTGCACAACTATGATGTGACCATGACCACAGATATTCGCCAGTTTGCGCTTATTGAAGCCATTCTAGCCTGGACCAGCGAAGACAGTTAGTTGGTCTAAGTCGTTGGATTAACAGCCGCTGTTTATTAATAGGAAGTCTATTAATAAACTGAAATTTAAAGCGAACAGGGAGCAAATGGTTAAAGATGATTAACTATTTGTTCCAAATGCGCTGATGTTTTAAGCGTAACTCTTCATCGCTTTCAACCCGATCTGGGTCTGGAATAATACAGTCAATAGGGCAGACCTTATCACAGGTAGGCTCGTCATAAAAACCGACACACTCGGTGCATAGATCTGGGTCTATGACATACGTCTTTTGACCTTTTTGATCATAGCTAATGGCATCATTAGGACATTCAGGCTCGCAGATATCACAGTTGATGCATTCTGATGTAATTTTAAGTGCCAAATCAATGTGCTCCCAAATCTGTCATTAAGTGTGGAGTGATGAAGTACTAAGTCATTAAATGACAAGTTATTAACTGCTGCTGATTAATACTCGCCCAGTAACCAACCACTGATATAAGCAAAGTACTCGCGAAACCAAGCATTATACCGAATTGATAAAGGCGTTGGGCTGGCAAGCGTGACTAAGTTTTCATAACCTTGGTGTTGTGCAATGGCTTTGGCGCGTGGAATATGAAAGTCGCTGGTAACAATGGCGATAGGGTCTGATAAGCTAACGCCATGCTGCAGCAGTATGGTTTGGCTAAATAAGAAGTTTTCTTCAGTACTGGTACTGCGATCTTCTTGTAGCACATGTTGCAAAGGCACATGCTGTAGCGCGTACAAATATTGCGCCATCGCCTCAGCTTCACTGCGCGTCTCACCGATACCAACACCGCCACTGGTAATCACCATCGCTTGCGGTTGCTGCTTAATCAATACCGCCGCACTATCTAAACGGTTTGCCAAAGTCGGTGAGGGGATGCCATTTTGGATACCGCCGCCTAGGACGATAATGGCATCTACCTTTTGTAATGGGGTGTGGCTTTTTTGAATATTACTTTGCAGGGTGATGGCAAAGATAATAAAGCTAACCAGCCACATGCCAAAGCCTATCCATAGCATTCTGCTAATATGCTTTAGCCAACGATGACGGCTTAGTAAGGCCTGAATACGTCGCCAAAATATCGCATGTAGCGCAAAAATTAAGCCAATAAAGAAAGGCACCACCGTCCCAAAGTTTATCTTATCAGCAGCAATTAATAGCGCACAGTCAATCATTAGAATCAGACCAGTGATTAATAAAACTGCTTGTAAGACTAAGGTTCGGGTAATTTTTGGCATTATCAACTTTTAGGTTCGTGGTATCTAAGTTCGTGGCATCAAGCGTATAGTACGTAGCGCCGTAATAAACACTAATTTTAGTTATGAAAAACTACTAACTGTAAATGGCCTGCTTAACGTTTTTCATGATTAACGCAAACTGCAAGTTAGTTTGATCCATATCTTTAAATGGGTTATTAATCTGAGCGACCCATCCTGAGCCAAGCGCAGCGTCAATCGGATTGCCTTTTTTGTCCCACATCTGTTCTAAAGTGTAAGTGACATTACCTTTTGGCGTCATAATCTCAATGGTATCACCCACTTCAAGTTTGTTTTTAATCTCTAAAGTCAGTTTATCGGTGTCGAATGCAGTAACTTCTGCAACGAACTGCTGTTGGTCTGTTTTTGAGGCACCATATTCATAATTCTGATAATCGCTGTGCACGTGACGACGTAAGAATCCTTCAGTGTAGCCACGGTTAGCTAGGCCATCTAATGCGCCAATTAGTGAGGTATCAAAAGGCTTGCCAGCGGCAGCATCATCAATGGCTTGACGATAGACTTGAGCGGTACGCGCCACATAGTAATGCGACTTAGTACGACCTTCAATTTTTAATGAATGTACGCCCATTTCAGTCAGCTGTGGTACCAGTTCTACCGCACGCAAGTCTTTAGAGTTCATGATATAAGTACCATGCTCATCTTCATACATGGCCATTAACTCACCAGGACGGTTTTGCTCTTCTAATAGCACTACCTCATCGCTAGGCTGTTGCACATAATCATCGCCCATAACGGTGTCGCCGTTTAAGTTCACAGTTTCAATCTGCTTAGGGTCATAGCTTTGTACCGGTACAATGTCACCGGTTTCGTTTTCTTCAGCTTTGTAGGTGTTGTAGCTCCAGCGGCAAGCATTGGTGCAAGTGCCTTGGTTGGCATCACGCTTGTTGATATATCCTGATAGTAAACAGCGACCAGAGTAGGCCATACACAATGCACCGTGTACAAATACCTCAATCTCCATACCTGGCACTTCATCGATAATCTGTGAAATCTCTTTTAGTGACAATTCACGCGATAAAATAACCCGGCTGACGCCCATCTGCTTCCAGAACTTCACTGTTGCCCAGTTTACTGCGTTGGCTTGAACCGATAAATGAATTTCCATATCTGGGAAATGCTCACGCACCATCATAATCATACCGGCATCAGACATGATTAACGCATCTGGATTCATCTCAATGACTGGGCGGATGTCTTCAATAAAGGTTTTTAATTTGGCGTTATGCGCTTGAATGTTGACCACCACATAAAACTTTTTGCCTAAGCTGTGCGCATATTCGATACCGCGGCGCAAATTATCTTCATCAAAGTCATTATTACGCACCCGTAGACTATAACGGGCCTGACCGGCATATACAGCATCCGCACCATAAGCAAAGGCGTATTGCATGTTTTTAAAAGTACCAGCAGGGCACAGTAGTTCAGGCGTTCTAGAAGGTTTTTCAGCAGGGTGCGTCATGTCATTACCTATTTCACGGTTCAGTTTTACGGTTCAATGGTTAACGGCTAATGTTTAGTATTTAATAGCTAAAGTTTAATGGCTAGCGTTCAATAGCTGATGCTTAAGGGGTTTTAGCTTAATATTTTATGGTTCAGTAATAGGGGTTTGAGCGTTATAGATTAATCAAGCAACGGATTTAAGAAAAAATGGGTTTAAGAAGAAGCGACCACAGGCTTTCCAGCTTCAACCCAAGCATCGTAGCCACCTGTAATAGAGGTGACATTGTTGAAACCCAATTGTGCTAAAGACTGAGCTGCTAAAGCTGCACGGCCACTGGTTTTGCAGTAGATTAATATTTTAGTATCTGCATCTTTGATTTGCTCAAGGTCACCAATTTTAAACTCCAAAACACCACGTGGAATACAAATGGCATTGTTTAAATGACCGGCTTCATATTCGGCAGGTTCACGCACATCAATGATAACATCGGCGTTGTTGCAGGCGTTGTCAGCCTGATCGACAGGAACTTTTTGAATGTTGGCTTTGGCTTGAGCAACCAATTCTTGTGCGGTTTTCATAACGGCTCCAGCAATAGGGCAATAAAGAGCAATAGATAGGCGTTAAACCTAGATGAAAACAGTAAATAAATACCTGTAATCTCGATGGAGCGTTATTGTACCAATCCTTGATGTTACTAGGCAATCAGTGAGTGGTAAGTGATGGTAACCAAATTTATGGTAAGCAGTGATTTTGGTTATTTATTGTTGATTTATGGCTAACCGACAACCAAAGTCTGTATGCCCATATTAATGGCAGCACCACCGCTTAATAACCATCCAAAAACTAAGGCTGCTAATAACAAAGGCTTAAAGCCTGCTTTTTTGATGGCGCTAAAATGAGTCGTGAGTCCCAAAGCAAACATTGCCATGGTTAATAACAGATTATCAAGACTGACCATCAATTCAACGAAATGTGCGCTACTGGCTGACTGAGTGTGATGAAGCAATGAGTTGATGCCAATCATAACCAAGAACATAAACGCAAACCACGGGATATGAACTTGCTTAGCACGCTGCCAGAAGTTTGTTTTTGTCGGCTTTAAAGCAAGGCTGTCGTTAGGATTAACATTATTATGGATGCCGCTTAGTACAAAGGACAGTATGAGTAAAAAAGGCGCCAGCATCATCACTCTAATCATCTTGGTCACTACCGCGGTATTACCGACCTCAGTGCTAATGGCATTGCCAGCGACCACCACTTGCGCAACTTCATGTACTGTCGAGCCAATATAGACTCCATATTGCTCAGCGCCAAGTGTTGCAGCCAGCCATTGAAGCTGATATAGCAGTGGATAGAGCAGCATCGCTAAGGTACCAAACACCACCACAGTGGCAACTGCGATAGTAACCTTATACGCTTCAGCTTTAACCACCGGCTCTGTGGCAATCACCGCAGCGGCACCACAGATGCTACTACCAGCACCGATAAGTAGTGTGGTTTGTTTATCTAGCTTTAACCATTTGTGACCCAGAATATAGGTCAGCAAAAAAGTACTGGTCAATACCAATGCATCAATAGCGATGGCTGCGCTGCCCACGCTGGCTACTTGGGTCAGCGTTACCTTAAAGCCATAGAGTACGATGGCCAAGCGTAAGCACTGTGACTTGGCAAAGTCAACACCAGAGGATAAGGGTGCGGCAAATCTGGGATATACGGTATTACCCAGCAGCATTCCCAATAAAATGGCCAAGGTTAATGACGACAGACCCAGTAGCTTGCCATTTGATAAGTCAATCAAATAATCACTAAACCATAAGCAAAACAGACTGGCAATAAGCACTACAGTAAGCCCCAGACCATGAGAAGGTCTAGGCAAGTAGCTGTCTAACCCTGCTTTGGTTGCTAGATTATGCAGCCAACCGATCTTGCCGACACCACACACTTGCGGTGAGTCCGCTTGATAGCTAGGGTAGGTCACTGGGCTCTGTTTTTTCATGGCATGATACTCAGCATTGAGTGGGGTTGGTTGCATATCGTTAGTTGTGTACTTATCGTTAATGGTGATTGTTTTATGGTTTATAAGAATAACTATATGCCTTTTTTGTATATATTAAAAACAGATTGATTAGATAGTTATTATCGATAAAATAGGTAAGAGTAAGAAAGGTTAGTGATTTGCAAGTGCTGCGGATGTGATGAGTTAATGATTCAATCCACAAATAAGCTAATGGTCATCATCAATAACATCAGTAACTTTCAATAGCAATCTTAAATAAATAGAAGACAGTGATATGCCAAAGCTTAACGCTCAGCAATCAAATACCTTATCATCATTAACGAGTACATCATTATCAGCGGGCTTAACCGGGCAGGGGCTGTTGCCAAAAATTACCCTAAAACAACTGGCAATATTTGTTAGTATTTATCAAACAGGCAGTACCAGTGCAGCCAGTGAGCAGCTGCATTTGTCACAATCTGCGGTCAGTAGTGCGTTAAGTGAGCTAGAAGAGCGGCTTACAATGCCACTGTTTGAACGCATTGGGCGGCGGCTGCATAAAAATGAAAATGCCCACGCTATTTATACCCAAGCGCAAGCCATACTCGGGCAATGCTCTGCGCTTGAGCAGTATCACAGTTATCAGGCAGGACGCATCCATCTGGGTGCCAGTACGACCATTGGTAATAATGTGATGCCATCATTAATTCAGCAGCTATATACTCAGATGCCGGATGCGCAGGTCACTGCATTTATCGGTAATACTCAAGATGTGGTCGATCAAGTCGAGCAGCTAACAGTTGATTTGGGATTGGTAGAGGGTAAGCCTAGAGCGACTGATACTAAGGTCATCGAACAAAGAGCCTGGCGTACCGACAAGCTGGTCGTATTTGCCAAAAAGGACAGTCAATGGCTGGCAGGTATGCAGCCGACGCTTATTCAAAATCAGACAGACAATGCTGACTCGCAGCACTATGTGTATCAAGTCACGCCTGAGCAGCTATCAGGTTTACCATTATTAGTGCGTGAGCCAGGATCAGGAACGCGGCAAGTCATCGATGAGCAGCTACTACAATTTATACCGCAAGCCAATGTCATGATGGCTGTACAGCAGTCAGAAGCGGTGCGTAACATGGTTAAAGCGGATATTGGGATTGGCTGCTTATCACAGTATGTGATTGACTCTGAGCTTAAGCAAGGAAGCTTGGTTGCTATTGAGGTTGAGGGTATCGATTTGCAGCGGGTATGGTGGGCAATTTGGCACAAAGACAGCTTTAAAAGCAAGTTATGGCAGCATTTTGCGACTCAATTGGGGATATAGCTAGGGAGGTATCAGATAATCATTACTCTAACTATTTATCTGATTATTAGCCGAACTATTAAACTATCTATAAATAATAGCGCTTTATGACGTCCTATTGATTTATATAAAATAGCCTAAGCAAAACAACAAAGCCCTGCTTATCATGCCTAAATCAATACAAGCTAAAACAGTTTCATCAAAAGTTCTTGTATTAATAAGTACAGGCATAATAAGCAGGGCAGTCGAAACCAACTGAGTCAAAGTCAGAACATATTAGCGATGTGCGCCAATATTCATCTGTTTTGAGAAACAGTTGGTTTTTTAATTAGCTATTTTCTTTTCGAACTACTTTGCGGTTTAGCTGTTTTCTTTTAACGCATCAAAGTGAACCACACTGCGGATACTCTTACCTTCATGCATTAATTCAAATGCCTCGTTGATGTCCTCAAGTGGCATAGTGTGCGTAATGAAGTCTTGTAATGGGATTTCACCAGCTAGGTAGCGTTCTACGTAACCAGGCAGCTCAGTACGACCTTTCACGCCACCAAAGGCTGAGCCTCTCCAGACGCGACCCGTCACTAACTGGAATGGGCGGGTTGAGATTTCTTCACCTGCGCCTGCAACACCAATAATCACCGATTCGCCCCAGCCTTTGTGGCAGCACTCAAGCGCTGAACGCATCACATCGACGTTACCGATACACTCAAATGAGTAATCCACACCGCCGTCAGTTAGCTCAACGATGATATCCTGAATCGGATGGTCATAGTCTTTTGGGTTGATTAGGTCAGTTGCACCAAGCTTTTTGGCCAGCTCAAATTTGCTTTCGTTGATATCGATACCAATGATACGGCTAGCACCCGCCATCACTGAACCGATAATAGCCGCCAGACCAATACCACCAAGACCAAAGATAGCAACCGTTGAGCCTTCTTCAACTTTAGCGGTGTTCATCACAGCGCCCATACCGGTAGTCACGCCGCAGCCCAATAGACATACTTCTTCTAAAGGTGCTTCTTTATTGACTTTGGCCAGTGAAATCTCTGGCAATACGGTGTACTCAGAGAAAGTTGAGCAGCCCATGTAATGATAAATTGGCTCACCGTCTTTGTAGAAACGAGTGGTGCCATCTGGCATTAAGCCTTTACCTTGGGTTTCGCGTACTGCTGAGCAAAGGTTGGTTTTGCCCGAGCGGCACATTTTACATACGCCACATTCTGCAGTGTATAGCGGAATTACATGGTCGCCGACTTCTACGCTGGTCACGCCTTCGCCCACTTGCTCAACGATACCGCCACCTTCGTGACCTAAAATAGCAGGGAATACGCCTTCAGGGTCTGTGCCTGATAGGGTGTAAGCGTCAGTGTGGCAAACGCCGCTGGCAAGTACTTTAACCAATACTTCGCCTTTGCGCGGTAGCATGACATCAACTTCTTCAATTTTTAATGGCTCGTTTGGACCCCATGCGACAGCTGCTTTTGATTTAATAAATTTATCCGTCATTGAAACTCTCACTTTTTTGATTGTTTGTTTTAAGTCGTGAATTGTTTAATTGCTTACTTAGTTACTCACTAAATCATTTATATGTAGAAGACTATTAATATACAGGGCAAAAATAGGGGATAACACCCTAATCATTAGCAATATTGTTAACAACATCAATTATAGATTATATCTGCACAGTTGATAATAGTGTATATTTACAAATAACTTTTACACAGTGGTAATAATCATGAAATGGGAAGGGATTAGTGAATTCGTTTATGTGGCCGAATATCAAAGCTTTACTCAGGCTGCAAAACAACTGGGTATTTCAATCGCTCAGGTGAGCCGTCAGGTTAGCGCGCTAGAAAAACGGCTCAATATTAAATTGTTTTATCGCACCACTCGCAAGATTTCATTGACCGAAGAGGGGCGTTTATTTTATAACCATTGCCGAGATATATTAGACCGATTAGACGCCGCAGAACATGCCATTAGTGATTTGCAGGCGAAGCCGCAAGGTAAGATTAAGCTGACCGCACCTGTCACCTATGGCGAGCAGCAGCTGTTGCCACTGATTAATGATTTTATGGTTCTGTATCCCGATGTTGAGGTAATTGCCTTTTTAAGTAATCAAACCTTAGATTTGATAGAAGGCGGCTATGATTTGGCAATACGTATTGGCAAGCTTGATGATTCAAGTTTAATGGCCAAAAAGTTAAGCCATCGCACCAGTTATGTCTGCGCATCACCAGCGTATTTGGATAAATATGGCACCCCGGAAAGTTTAGCGCAGTTAGCAGATCATAATTGCTTATTGGGTAGCTTAGATCATTGGCGATTTAAAGTGGGTGATGCACAGCGTTCTATAAGAGTGACAGGGCGGGTGCATTATAACAGTGGTCATAGCTTGGTTGATGCAGCATTAAAAGGATTGGGCATGGTGCAATTGCCAGATTATTATGTGCAGCAGTATTTAGATTCGGGTGCGCTGATTAGTTTACTCGATGCCTATCGCGAGCCAGAAGAGGGTATTTGGGCAGTGTATCCATATAACAGACAGTTAACGACCAAAGTTAAGGTATTACTACAGTATTTGCAGCAGCATTTATAGATTATTTATTAACAGAATCATTAATATTTGAACTAAAAAAAAGCGCATCTAATGATAGATGCGCTTTTTGATTGTCATGCTGACATCGATTGTTTTGATAACAAAAACTATGCGTTGTCACTGTCTGATTTATTGACCAATTGATCGAGACCGCTAACATGAATACTGCGTTGTGGGAAAGGAATATCGATTTTATGTTCGTCAAGTGCAACTTTAAACTCTTCTAGTAAGTCACACTGCATCGCCCACCAGTCATCGTTAGAGGTCCATACGTTGATAGTTAAGTCAACCGAATTGTCACCAAGATTAGTTACGCGTACCACAGGCTCAGGGTCTGTAAATGCCATAGGGTTGGCCTTAGCAGTGGCTAATAAAACGTCTTTGGCTGTCTTAATATTGGCGTCGTAACCTATGCCGACCGTGATATCGACGCGGCGATTGGGCAGTGACGTATAGTTAATAATCGCTGAGGTGCTGATGTCGCTATTAGGAATCACCACATCATGGTTATTGGTGGTTGTAATATGGGTGTTGATTAAAGAGATATCAGTAACCGTACCGGTATAACTGCTAATTTGCACAAAGTCGCCGCGTACAAAAGGGCGGAAGATGACAATTAAAATACCCGCAGCAAAGTTTGACAGTTGATCTTTTAGTGCAAGACCGACAGCCAATGCGGCACCACCTAAGATAGCAACCACTGACGTGGTCTGTACGCCGACTTTACTTAACGCAGCCAAGATTACGATAACCAGTAACACACCGTATAACAAGCGACTTAAAAAGCTAGAAACTGTATCGTCTAAGTGACTGCGAGCCATGACTTTGTTTGCGATGCTAACCACTTTCTTGGCAATCCAGCGACCGACAACCAAGATTAGAATGGCAAGCAATACTTTGATAATCAATTGGATGCCGCCTTCGGTTAAGCTGGCCACATCAACTGTAAACCCTAAAAACTCCATAGGTGCCCTTAATTAATTTGTGAAAATTTACATCATAAAAAAGGGCTATAAATAGCCCTTAATATCATTGTGAAAACTATTTTATTAAAGCTTATTTGCCTAAAGCTTAAACTGATTATGATAAAATAAATACGATGAAATGATAACATGAAACAATCATAGCACGCGGCCGCTAATAGCAGCCACAGCCAAGCTCGATACTATACTGATTGTAACGAAGCCAATACTTGAGTTAACCATTTCCAAAAGGTTTCTACACTGTCAATATTCACTCGTTCGTCAGGAGAGTGCGGCATTTCAATGGTTGGGCCAAATGACACCATTTGCCAATTTGGATAGTGATGACCGAGTAGACCGCATTCAAGGCCGGCATGAATCACAGTGACATTTGGCTCACGACCCAATACATTACGGCCTTGATTAATGACAGTCTCGGTTAAAGCAGAGTGGGGCGCAGGCTTCCAACCTGGATATTCACCATCTAGAGTCACTTTAGCATCAAACGACTCGAACAAACGCTTCATTCTGTCTGCCAAATCATCACGTGCATCATCGTCTAGTGAGCGCAGTAGGCTTTGTAGTTCGACCGCGTTTGACTGTGTTTCAATGCGTGCTAAGTTCACTGAGGTTTCGACCACGCCTGTGGTATCCATGCTCATTCTATCAACGCCATTAGGGCACAGACGAATAGCGGTTAATATCTGACTCTGTGAGTTTGACTGCCAAACTTGCTCAGGCTTATCAGCCGGCTCAATACTAACTTGCATTTCTCTGTCTTCAGCTGGCAGGCCGCGACGAATAATCTCTGCTTCAGCAAGTAGGGCATCTTTTAGTTGCTCATGTTCACTATCACTAGCAAATACCGCAGATGCTTCACGAGGGATAGCATTACGTAAGTTACCGGCGGATATCTCTACAACCTCAATAGCACTTTGAGTAGCCAGTCGGTCTAATAGTCTTGAGATGATTAAAGCGGCATTACCACGCTGCTTGATGATATCAATACCAGAGTGGCCGCCTTTTAAGCCACGTACCGAAAGCTTGTAGCCTTGTTGTGCGGTCGGTGCTTGCCATTGTAGCGGTAATGAGAACGTGGCATCAACACCGCCAGCACAGCCAATACAGATATCGCCAAGCTCTTCGGTATCCAAGTTCAATAGTAGATCACCTTGAATCCAACCGGCTTGTAATCCTTTCGCCCCATCCATGCCCGTTTCTTCGGTAGCAGTGAATAGCGCTTCTAGTGGACCATGCTGTACATCATCAGAGGCCAAGATTGCCAAAGCAGAGGCTGCACCAATACCGTTATCCGCACCAAGTGTTGTGCCTTTGGCGGTTACCCACTCATTATTCATCTCTGGATCAATATAAGCGTCAATCGGATCAGTAGTGAAGTCATGATGACTGTCTTCATTTTTTTGCGCAACCATATCGAGGTGATTTTGCAAAATAACCCCTGGTGCATTCTCCATGCCAGCGCTGGCAGGCTTACGAACCAAGACGTTGCCCACAGCATCACGCTCTGCCCAAAGGCCTAAGCGCTTCGCTTCATCTAACACAAACTGCTGCACGGCTTCTTCATGATGTGAAGGGCGCGGTATTTGGGTTAATGCCTCAAAGTAATGCCAGACTAGGTTGGGTTTTAATTGGGTAAGCTTGGTTTTAGACATGGGAGGTATCCTAATATTTGTGTTTAAACAGCTGCTTGGTTAATGAGTTTTAGTATTGAGCCGTGACTATTTTTGACGGCTAATACTTACAACTGGTGTATCGCTATAAACTTAAGTCGGCTATTGTAAAAAAGCCAGTGCCGCTTAGCAATGAGACTTGATGTGCAAAATTGTAAGCCAATAAAATTATCAGTCAGTTATACAACTACAGCCGAATCTGTGCCAAATGGCCAAAATAAAGGTATAATCAATAATCGTAAAATCGAAGAAAAATTTTTCAGTTATCGTTTATAATCACAGCTTTTATTAACCATAAATAATGAGTGAATAAGCAACTGAGCAAATCATGTCACAATCGCAGTCCGTTACTGCCGCTACTAAGGTTAATCGTTCTATGAGTTCTAGCAAAAGCAAACCCCAAGGGGGCGTTCAATCCCTTGAGGTTGGGTTGGCTGTTTTAGATGTTTTGATTGATCAAAATGAACCCATGATGCTCAAAGACATCGCCCAAGCCATAGACATGCATCCTGCCAAAGTGCATCGCTATTTGGTCAGTTTAATTCGTAAAAACTATGCCAAGCAGCAAGAAGATGGACGTTATGCATTAGGGCAAAGAGCCAGTGCGCTCGGTTACATAGGCTTAAATTCAAACAATATATTAGACCGTTTGACCCAAGCTGCTATTGCTATTAAAGACATCACCAATTGTAGTGTGCAAATCGCCAAATGGTTCTCTGAAGGACCTATTATCATTCAGTCTTTCGAGTCTGATACGCCCATTAGTATTATCACCCGCATTGGCTCACGCATGCCGCTGTGTAGCTCAGCGACGGGGCGTCTGTTTGCCAGCTACTTAGCAGAAGACACTATTCGACCAATGCTAGAACAAGAGTCAGATGAGCACAGTAAGAGTGGCTCAAAAGCTGCTAGCAGCGTTGATAGCAGAATGCTAAGTTGGGAGGCATTTGTACCGTTAAAGCAACAAACCATTAAGCAAGGATACGCTTATGTCGAAGGCAGAATGCTGCTGGGCATCAATGCTATTAGTGTGCCATTTTACCATTACCCAGTTACTCAAGCTGTTGATCGGTATAGGCTTGAGTATGCATTGACGGTTATTGGAACCGCTGAGCAGTTACCCCTGAATACTGATGGTAACTCTGACAATAAGTCTAGCTCATATAGCGAAACTGTCGATCAGATTTTGTCAATTTGCCGTGCTTATCAGGTGTAGTAGTTTGCTATGCTATTAGTGTACAAAGTTATATGATTTAAATTAAAAGACCGCTCAAAAGCAATAAGTACAAAAAAGCACTTTATCAAATTTGATAAAGTGCTTTTTTGGTTTAGCAGAACTGTTTTAGGCTATACCGATGCCGCTTCGACGTTACTAACCGCTTTATTAGAACGTAAGCTTTTTAGCTGTATGAGCAAGATACCAATAATGGTAACCGAAGGGATAGCCGCAATTAAAAACAAATGATTAATGGTTAAGAAGGTAGATAAGTAACCACCAAATACAGGTGCAATCACTGAGCCTAAACGGCCAATACCAATACTCCAACCAACCCCTGTGGTACGCAGTTTAATAGGATAATAATCGGCTGATAGTGCATTAATTGCAGGCTGACCGCCGACCACGGCAAAACCAGCGACAAATACTGCTAAGAACATCAAAGGTACAACTGATGAGGTAAAGCCAATCAATCCAACGCTAATAACTGCAACGATAAATACTGGGATAAGTACTTTGTAAAAGCCTAGTTTATTAATTTTTAGCGCTATCATCACACTACCTATGGTACCGCCAAGCAATAGAGTTGAGCCAATGTACATCGCGTTTTGCATAGATAAGCCAGACTCTTTACCCAAGGTAGGCAACCAGCTTGCTAAGAAATACAAGCTCATCATATTCAGCGCACTGATGATCCAGATAGTGGTTGTAAAGAAGGCGCGATTGCCTTTAAACAGTTGTAGTGGAGAAGGCTTAACCCCTGTATCAGCATGATGGATGATTTCAGTGGTATTGGTGATACCGCAGTTAGGGAACATCTTGTTGAGCCAGTAGCGAATCTTATCATGGTTTTCTTTTTTGGCACCCATGTAGCGTAATGATTCAGGCAGCGTAAATAGCATGATGACAAAGATGATTAACGGAATAACCCCGCCAAAATAGAAAATAGCATGCCAGCCTCCGATTGGGGTTAACCAAGCTGAGATAAAGCCGCCTATCATACCGCCGATGGTGTAGCCTGTAGAGATTAAAATCATGGCAAACACGCGTTGACCATTAGGGACAATCTCTGAGCTGTAGGCCATGGCATTAGGCATGATACCACCTAAGAATATGCCGGTAATAAAGCGAATGACAGTTAATTGTTCGATACTAGTGACATGTGGTGTGGCAATCATCAGAATTGAGAAAGCCAATGTTGATAGCATTAGGATAGGGCGACGACCAAACTTGTCAGAACACCAGCTTAGCGTCAATGACCCAATAAACAAGCCCAAAATACTGGCACTAAAAGCCATACCTAAAGCAGGTTTATCGACACCCCAATCTTCAATAATGAAGGGTGCAGCATAAGCCATGGCTTGAATATCATAGCCATCCATGATCATTAATAATAAACAAATACCAAGAATAAAGACTTGATAGCGGCCGATTTTTTGTGAGTCAATATACTCGTTAAGTACAAGTTGTTTCATTTTACTTCCTTGTAAAATAGCAAATATAGGATGTGGTTAACAAACAAAGCTTTACTAACAATACCTCACTGCAAGATGTCGAGCTTTTTGATGTCTAGCTTCTAAATTACTAAGACTAAATGTCTCAAGTTTAGAAGCTAGACAATGCACGGACATGCCGGCCGGTTAAGGCAGCTATTCACCAGCAGGTATTTTATCCTTTACCTCTGCAAGCTCTTGAGCGTGCAAGAAGTGGGTCTGATTTGGCGCACGTTTGGTACGTGTCCATTCTTCAAGCATATCCACTTTCATCTCTTCGGTGATCATGGCGATCTTCTCAGGCGATGTTTCGTCATCATAAGTCAGCTCAATGCGATGACCATTAGGATCAAAGAAGTAGATAGAGTGGAAAATACCGTGATTGGTCACCCCAAGCACATCAATACCATTATTTTCTAGATGCTCTTTGGCAGCCAATAAAGCAGGTCTGTCTTTTACCTTTAACGCCAAATGCTGCACCCATGCTGGGGTGTTAGGGTCAGCGCCCATTTCAGGCTGATTCGGCAATTCAAAGAATGCCAAAACATTACCGTTACCGGCATCCAAGAAGATATGCATGTAAGGATCATAGGCTTTGGTAGAAGGCACATGGTCTTCTGCAAAGGCTAAGATAAACGACATGTTTAGATTTTTTTCGTACCACTCGACGGTCTCTTTAGCGTCCTTACAACGATACGCCACGTGGTGAATTTTTTCGATTTCAAAGCTCATATCAAATTCCTTTTGATGGTGTCACTTTATACAGTCAATTTAATAGGTTTAAACTGATTAGGTTTAAACCTACTGGGTCTAAACGGGACTATTTGGCTGATTATTTATCAAAATTGAAGTTTAAGGCTGGCAATACCTTGCCGCGCACTTCACCAAAGCCAACGCGAATGCCATCTTTTTCGCTGTAGCCCTTCATAATCACCGTATCACCGTCTTCAATAAAGGTACGGGTTTGACCATTACCAATGTCAACTGGTTTGGTCGCATTCCAAGCAATCTCAAGCATTGAGCCGTATGAATCTGGTGTTGGGCCTGAAATAGTACCTGAACCCATCAAATCACCAACTTCAACTTCACAGCCACCAATGGTGTGGTGTGTCAGCTGCTGTGCCATTGACCAGTACATGTATTTAAAGTTGGTCTCACAGACCACAGTCGATGCATTTGCTTGATCTGCCATCAGCTCAACTGACAAGTTGATGTCATAAGTGTTGTCTTTTTTGTCTTCACGTAGGTAGGCCAGAGGTTGTGGATCCTGAACCGGTACAGAAGTTTTAAACGGTTCTAACGCATCTAAGGTCACAATCCAAGGTGAGATAGAAGAGGCAAAGGTTTTGGCATTAAACGGACCTAAAGGTACGTATTCCCATTTTTGGATATCACGTGCTGACCAGTCATTTAGTAGCACCATGCCAAAAATGTGATCCCATGCATCATCGATAGAGATAGGCTGGCCGATATGATTGGGTTTACCAACCACAAATGCGGTTTCTAATTCAAAATCTAAACGCTTACAGGCTGAGAAAACTGGGCGCTCATCAGCGTTTGGTTTAATCTGACCAGAAGGGCGTACCACATCATGACCACTAACGATAACGGTGCTGGCACGGCCATTGTAGCCAACAGGAAGCTCAGTCCAGTTTGGCAATAATGCATTATTTGGGTCACGGAACATGGTACCGACGTTGGTCGCATGTTCTCTTGAAGAATAAAAGTCAGTATAACCAGGCACATGCAAAGGTAGATGCATGGTCACGTCATCTTGATTGAATAGGGCTTTGGCTTGTAGTTCTGAATTGTCACGCAGCGTATCGGTATCAGCAGACAATAATTTCTGTACTGTATTGCGGGCTGTCGTCCAGTTGTCACGACCTGACTCGATAAAGCTGTTTAAGGTTGGCTTGTCAAAGTACGGACCGCCAGACAGTTTTAATAAGCCCGCTTCTTCAAGTACTGATAAATCCAATACTTTATTGCCAATAGCGATACCGGCACGACGTTTGCCGTCTTTGGTTTCGCTAAAGATACCGTAAGGTAGGTTGTGAATAGAGAAGTCACTGTCAGCAGCAACGTCTACAAATGAGGTCAATGTTTTATCTAAAGTAATCATAGAAAATCCTTTTTCTGAGAGGTTTATTAGAGGGTACGATAAACACCGTTTATTTATAGTGTAAAACTCGATGTAAATTAAAATTTAAATTACGTTATAAGTAATCAGTTATGTCTAATGTAATTTAAATTTAAGTGCTTTGCAAGTGACTTATTGCAATTTTTTAGAAAGTTTTAGTTAACGATAAAGGCGCTATTATTAAATTTAAAAACACTGTTTATAGCCTTTAAATAGGTGATAACGTTCAAATAATGTACAACTCAACATGTAAGCAATGTTTAAAAAGTAGTTCAAAGAGCAAGCTCGAGCGCAGGTGAATAGATGAATAAACATTTATTTTTGAATATGTATTTTTGAGTATTTTAATTGGATATGTTATTTGGATATATCAGTGAAATAGTCCTCAAAATAGCTTTGTAAAAATTTCTTAAACGTTTTGCTTGCCGGGGATAAAGCGCGAGATGAACGCTGATAAATATAAAACTTGCGAGATTTAATTGGATTGGTTAAAGGTTTTAGCACCAGTTGATTGGCGCTGACCCAGTCAATGACTTCAGGCATATAGGGCAGACACAAGGTGATGCCAAAACCTTGACGGGTCATCTCAAGCGCAGTGGACATGAAATTTACTTTATAGGCGGCATTTTTTATTTGCTGTGCCATATGCTCATTAAGCTCTAATGCGACCTGATCAATAAAGGGGCCATTTAAGGTAATCAAAGGCAGGTTTAGTAAGTCATCCCAGTTGACTATCGATTTGTTTGCCAAGGGGTGCTGCTGCGGAACCACAATACAAAACGGTAACTCATACAATAAATCTGCGCGTAAATTATCATCGTGTTGTTCAGCACTTAGCTCAACGCCCACACCCAAGTCCACTTCGATATTCTCAATATGTTGCAACACATCCTCGGCTGAGCAGTCCAGTAAGCTCACCTTAATGTCTGGATACACTTTGGCGAATTGAGCAATTACTGCCGGCATAGACGAAGCTGCAAACTGTGACGCGGCAAGACGTACCGTGCCTTGCGCCAGACTGGTCAAACTTGAGGCTTCATTTTCAAATAAGGTGAGCTCGTTTAGCACCCGCTTAGCTTGCGGTAATAAGTGATGACCAACCACAGATAAGGATAGCTGGCGTGTGGTGCGGTCAAATAAAACCACATTTAAGTTATTTTCAAGCTCCTTAATCAGCCCGCTGACCGCAGATTGGGTCAAGTGCATCTTATCGCTGGCACGCGTAAAACTACCGGTTTCCGCCACTTGAATAAACGCATTTAGTTGACGCAAGGTTACATTCATAATATTTCCTGATAAATAAATCATAAAAAACGATTAGTCTTATAAATAAACCTATTCTAATATGATTACAGCGTCAATAACTTTTATTAATTAATTAAATTAAGGATGATTTAACATGGCAGATTTATTTGATAACCCGATGGGACTACGTGGTTTTGACTTTGTGGAATTTGCCTCACCTGAGCCTAAGTTAGTCGAAGAGCTGTTTCAAAAGCTCGGCTTTACTCATGTCGCCAATCACAGATCAAAAGATGTGGCCTTGTATCGCCAAGGGGATATCAACCTTATCTTAAACCGTGAGCCAAAAAGTCACGCCAGCTACTTTGTCGAAGAGCATGGACCGGGTGCGTGTAGCATGGGCTTTCGTGTAGAAGACTCTCGTAAAGCATATAAACGTGCCATTGAAATGGGCGCACAACCTGTCGAAGTGCCTACCGGTGTGATGGAGCTTAAATTACCCGCTATTAAGGGCATTGGCGGTTCGTTGATTTACCTTATCGACCGCTTTGATGAAGGCAGCTCAATTTACGACATCGATTTCGAATTCCTACCTGGTGTTGATAGAAAGCCCAAAGGCTTTGGCTTTAAGGTTATCGATCACTTAACGCACAACGTTTATCGTGGACGTATGGCTTATTGGGCTAATTTCTACGAGCGTATCTTTAACTTCCGTGAGATTCGTTATTTCGATATTAAAGGCGAGTACACCGGCCTAACCAGTAAAGCAATGACCGCGCCAGATGGTAAGATTCGTATCCCGTTGAATGAAGAGTCTCGTCAAGGCGGCGGTCAGATTGAAGAGTATCTGATGCAGTTTAATGGTGAAGGTATTCAGCATATTGCCTTGTTAAGCGATAATCTATTAGACAGTATCGATATGCTTAAAAAGTCGGGCATTCCATTGATGACCGCTCCGAATGATACTTATTATAAAATGCTAGATGAACGCTTACCGGGTCACGGTGAAGACGTTAAAGAACTACAAACTCGTGGCATCTTATTAGATGGTACTACTGAAGATGGTACGCCAAGATTGTTACTGCAAATCTTCTCAGAGACCATTTTGGGTAGTCCAGTATTCTTTGAGTTCATCCAGCGCAAAGGCGACTATGAAGAAGGCTTTGGTGAAGGTAACTTTAAAGCCTTGTTTGAATCTATCGAACGTGATCAGTTGCGCCGTGGTGCGATTGAAACCGACGGTAAAAAAGATGATTCCGACGCTGTTAGTGCTTAACATGACAGGTTCGCTAAATATTCATAACGATACTTTTAGCCGTGTAGATAGCTCTAATTACGCTATCATTCATTAAATCATTTGGATGAGACTGAGTGTAGTGTCGTAGGGTTAAACCAAAGCTTGGTTAGATAAAAGGAGTTTGTCTAACCAAGTTTGCCTAATACGACAACGGCTAAAACTCACCATTTATTCTAACCACTATATATATAAGGAAAGCTGGCATGGAACGCACTGCTTCACCGACTCAAGCCTCGCTGACGCAAAATCAGCATTCATCGACCTCTGCACTGACCAAAGAGCCGTACGTCTCACATACCCCTGACGCTAATGGTTTCATTCAATACAGTCAGCCTGAAAATGAGATGTGGCAAGCTTTACTATCACGTCAAGAAAAGCAGATTCCCAATCGTGCCTGCCCAGAGTATCTAGAAGGACTTGAGAAACTTAACTTATCTTCAAATACTATTCCACAGCTGAGTGATATCGATGAGGTGCTTCAAAGCACCACAGGTTGGCAAACAGCTGCGGTACCTGCATTAATCAGTTTTGGTAAATTTTTCAAACTGCTAGCCAATAAACAGTTTCCGGTAGCAACCTTTATTCGCCGGCAAGAGGACATGGATTATATCCAAGAGCCGGACATCTTTCATGAGATTGTCGGGCACTGCCCACTGCTGACACATCCTGCGTTTGCAGCGTTTAATGAGACCTATGGCAAGCTTGGTCTTGAAGCGAGTAAAGAGGAGCGGGTTTTTTTAGCGCGTATGTATTGGTTCACCATTGAGTTTGGTTTAGTGGGTCATAATCCAGATGAGCGCCGTATTTATGGCGGTGGTATATTAAGCTCTCCATCCGAAACGGTTTATGCGCTAAGCGGTGAGCCTGAGTATCGAGCGTTTGACTTGATAGATGTACTGCGCACCCCTTATCGTATTGACCACATTCAGCCCATTTATTATGTGATAGATGATTTGGATAGCTTGTTTGATATTGCTAGTAGCGATGTCATGAGCGATGTTAGAAAGGCCATGTCGTTAGGCTTGTTTGAACCGACTTATTAGTAGCTTGTATTAGCTTGATGCGTACTAATCCCAAAGTGCTATTTGAAAATTAAATCCCAAAACCTGACATAAAAACAACTCAATCAAAAATAAATAAAAGGAATTATCATGACAACTCTATCTCAATCAAGCTGTGAAGCCTGCCGTATTGGTGCCCCGACAGTGTCTCAAGACGAAGCCAATGAGTTAATGACTCAAATCCCTGAGTGGACACTGGTCGAGGTTGATGGTATTAAACAGCTACACCGCGTCTATAAATTCAAAAACTTTATGGCAGCGATGAAGTTTGCCAATGAGCTGGCAGAAATTAGTGAAGCTGAGGGTCATCACCCTGGTATTCTAGTCGAATGGGGTAAGGCTACTGTTAGCTGGTGGTCACATAGTATCAAGGGGTTACACCGCAATGATTTTGTGATGGCGGCAAAGACCGATGAGCTGTTTAATAAAGTGTGAATTAACCTAATAAACAAGCGCTGGCTAGAATGATTAGCCAGTGCTATACAATCAACAACACTTAAAATAAAATGGATTTTTAAGACAACGGCAACATAAGGATGTGTTATGCCTCCACAAATATTATCTCAAGTTTCGCCAAAGATGGCGTTTATTCTCTCCACGCTAATTATCGCCATTATGGGTGTGACCATGATCGGTTTTGGCTGGGTTCCGCATTTATCATTAATATTAGCAATTTGCTTTTTATTAGCCGTTGGCTTGATTAAAGGGTTAGCCTTTGAAGATATGCAAGCACAGATGGCCAGTGGTGTGATGCGCGGTATCGGCGCAATTTATCTGTTTTTCTTCATTGGATTGATGGTTGCCGCTTTGATGATGTCAGGCGCCATTCCAACTTTAATGTACTTTGGTTTTGAGCTTATCTCTCCAGAGTTCTATTACATCTCTGCATTTGTATTAACCTCAATTATTGGTATTGCACTAGGCAGTAGCTTGACCACTGTGGCAACGCTTGGCGTGGCCTTTATTGGGATGAGTCATGCATTTGATGCCAACGTGGCGATTGCAGCTGGCGCGGTGGTTTCTGGTGCATTTTTTGGCGATAAGATGTCGCCGTTATCTGATACCTGTACCATTGCGGCGTCTGTCGTGGGTATTGATTTATTCGAGCACATCCGCAATATGATGTATACCACGGTGCCTGCTTGGCTGATTACTGCTTTTCTGTTTTGGTTTATGTCGGGTGACACCAAAGCGGCTGATTTAAATCAGGTCACGACACTGCAATCTCAGTTAATAGAGAGCGGGTTGGTGCATAGCTATGCCGTGTTGCCTTTTGTGGTTTTAGTAGCACTTGCCGTAATGCGGGTTAATGCAATCTACACCATTATTTGTACCATTATCGTGGCGCTTATCGTCACCTTCGTGCACAGTTCACCGAGTGTCGGCGAGTTAGGTGGCTACTTCTTCGGCGGTTATAAACCTGCTGAAAACTTAGAGCTTGGCGAGGTAGGGGGGATGCTGTCGCGAGGCGGCGTTAACAGTATGTTCTTTACCCAAACCATCGTTATTTTGGCGTTAAGTTTAGGTGGACTGCTAACAGCATTAGGTATCTTACCTGCCTTGTTATCGGGTATTAAAGACAGCTTGACCAGCTCGGGTCGAGCCATTGCTGCAGCGGCTATGTCAGCCTTGAGTATTAACGTGCTTATTGGCGAACAGTACTTAAGTTTACTGCTTGCAGGTACCGCGTTTAGATCTACTTTTGAGCGATTAAACTTACATCCCAAAAACTTATCACGTACCTTAGAAGATGCCGGTACCGTTATTAACCCACTGGTACCTTGGAGTGTGTGCGGGGTGTTTATCAGCCAAGCACTAGATGTACCAGTGCTTGACTATCTACCTTATGCTTTCTTCTGTTATTTATCATTCTTATTGACCGTAATCTTTGGTTATACCGGCATTACCATTACTAAAATAGTCAAAACTGGTCAATAATCTTTGATTGTTTAGTCAATCATGTCGTGATAAAAGTCTAACTTTGAATCTAACGATGCTGCTTAGTGGTGAAAGCTAAGCAGCATTTCTATATCACGTGCACTTAAGTTTCGTAGTAGCGCTTGATCTTCTACTGGCATGCGTTGCAGATTCTCTTTAATCATAGGGTATAAAGCGCGGGCAATATCCGTGGTGGCTGAATAATACAAAGTCGGGTCAGTCTTGATTAACTTTTGCAAATATTGCTGAATCAGTTGCTGTTGTCTTTGACGATCTAATTGAGGATTGTTGTTTTGCATTTTTTTCTCTTATTATTTAATCGGTGCAAAATAAGGTTTGTGGTTATATTAAGGTAGCTTCTTATTAATGTCGTTGCTTATCTCATAAACGACTTATTTCACACAATGTTGTTGTTATAGATGTTTATCTTCTTAATAGTTAGGTCATCAATAGCTATCTTAAAATCGATGACTTCTGGCTTTATTTACTTTTAGCTCCATTTATTAACTCATAGCTCCATTATAGATACACCTGTCTACAATTCCTATGATTAGTTTTTAATCATTGATTGCTATTAACTTCTACTCAGTATCGGTTCTGTTTTGATAATCAAGTCATGTCACTAGCTAAACACGTTAGTAGCAAAAAGACTACTATCCGTTACTTCTAATAAAGCCTATATAGCGGTTATAATTAACGATAACAACATTAAGTTTAATTTATTTAACCAATTATTACGCCACTTATTCAACACAAGCTGTTGATATTAGGGTATGTGATTTATTACAAAAGAGAACTGCAATGATTATTATTGAATTAAATGAAGGGCCTGAAACACTTGAAGATATCGAAAGAATTGCTCATAGATTGTGCGAGCATGATCAATTAGTCAGTGTTATGACTGAAGAGGAGCGTGAAGATTTAAAGAGCATCCTCAAGCCAACTTTGGCTGCCGATCATAATGAGCAAGAAAAGCGCGCGCATTGGGAGCATTTAATTAAAGATTTCCAGATGGAAGGTCCTCACGGCCAACAATTACGCTTCTATCGAGATGAAGATGCCCAGCGTTTATATTTTGGTGATGAGGAAGGGTTTGCCACAATTGAAAAGCTATCAGAAAATGAGAACCCAATTACCAAGAGTAATAGTCGCTTTTAAAGGTAAAAACTTTAAAAGTGAGTGATTGGATAAAAGATAGTTAGTTATTAAAAATAAAGTAAGTTTTAAGATAAAGCGGCCACTAGGCCGCTTTTTTACTTTTTAATTTCATTAATACTAAATTAAAACTTAAGTCATAAGTTTATAGAGTTCTAATTTCATATAATATTAAGTTTTAGAATAATTGAGGTTGATACTAGAAGATAAGTTTTTTTCAGCTCAAACTTGAAATCAATTTAATATTTTAATACCCTTAATATTTAATTTTATTTAACAGATGTTCTAATTAAATTGATGTTTTATATCGTCAAAGTAATTACTAACGGCGATAACGTTAAGGAGATATTATACTTTTATGATCAAAAAAAAGCCCTACGATCCTGAGGTAAAGGGCTATAGAGCCTCATCAAACTTCCTTCTAGATATCGCTCCTCTCGTACTGACCGCCATGATATTGATGGTTCAGTTCTTCATCTTCAAAGACTTCACTCCCCATATTCCCCTCGCTTGTGGTGTTCTGATTACTGCCGTATTTATGGCTGCGCGTGGTCGTAGCTGGGAAGGTATGGAATCTCGTTTTTTGCGAGTTATTAGAGTGGGCTTACCCGCTATTATCATTTTAATGGGCGTTGGTATGCTGGTTGGTTCATGGATTATTGCCGGTACGGTACCGACCATTTTATATTATGGTTTTGATATTTTTAGTCCGTCTTCATTTTTAGTCTCGGTATGTATTATTTGTGCCGTGATTTCGATTGCGACAGGTACTTCTTGGGGTACGATTGGTACGGTCGGTCTGGCCATGATGGGTATTGGTACTGGTCTGGGTTTACCTCCTGAGTTGACGGGCGGTGCGATTGTATCAGGTGCTTTTTTTGGTGATAAAATGTCGCCTCTGTCTGATACCACTAACTTAACGCCAGCATCGGCAGGTATTGAGCTTTGGGATCATATTAAGGGCTTACTGCCGACTACGGTGCCGGCATTAATCATTGCGCTGGGTTTGTATGCCTGGATTGGCTCAGGCTATAGCTCTGACGGGGTAGATATGTCGTCGGTGCAGCAGATGCAGCAGACATTAGCAGATAATTACATCATCAGCCTATGGACTTTATTGCCAGCGCTTGTGGTAGTTGGCGCTGCAGTAATGAAATTTCCAGCGATTCCAACCGTATTAATCGGTGTATTTGTGGCATCACTGATTGCGTTCTTTATGCAAGGCGTTGGCGTGCATGACATCTTTGTGGTGCTGCAAGATGGTTTCGTCAGTGAAACTGGGGTAGAAGTGGTCGATCAACTACTGACCAAAGGTGGCGTAATGTCGATGACTTGGGTTGTCACATTAACTATCTTTGCTCTGGCATTTGTGGGCTCACTTGAGCATTACGGTACCCTGAAAGCCATTATGGTAAAACTTAATAAAATTATTAAAACCCGTTTTGGATTGGTAGGTTCGACCTACGGTGTGGTCATCGGTGTTGGTACCATTATCGGTGATGTGTATACCACACTGGTGCTACCAGGCCGCTTATTAAAAGACAAATACAAGCAAATGGGCTTTAAACGCACGACGTTAACCCGCTCTATTGAAGACTGTGGTACGTTATTATCACCGCTTATTCCTTGGAATATGGGTGGTAGCTTCGTAGCAGCGACGCTTGGTGCAGCGACATTGACTTATGCACCCTATGCGTTTGTTTGTTGGATATCTCCACTAATCGGTTTGTTGTGGTTAGTCCTTAATAAGTTCATTCCTCGTGAAGAGCCGCAGAGAGTGGAAGCAATGGAGAATTTATTGCATCCGGATGCGCGTTAATAACTTAGAGATAATGACTTGTTAGATAACAAATAAGCATTATGCAAACTCTTAAATAATGAGCCATCAAAAAGCCACTCTCATTACGAGGGTGGCTTTTTTGATGGCATGTTTGTTCGGTAAAAAAACTCAGCTGTGCTGTCTGGAGGGCAGACACAGCTGAGTTGGATTCATTATTTTTATTATATTTTGTTTTATTGTCTTTTATTATTTTTAATGGTTTTTATTATATTAGCTTTGCTCTATTTACTAACTAAATAAGCAAGCTGGTTGTTATAGTTTTTATGATTAGCACTAGCATTTATTGCTGAGATAGCTTTTCACGGCCATGTGGCGTCATGAAATCAATCTCTGGGCCAACCGGTACAACTAGGGTTGGGTTGATGGTGTCATGGCTACCGTAATAATGGGTTTTGATATGGTCCATGTTCACGGTTTCAGCCACACCTGGCACTTGATACAAGTCACGTAAGTAGCCCCATAGGTTTGGATAGTCTACGATACGATTGATGTTACATTTGAAGTGACCAACATATACTGGGTCAAAGCGTACTAGGGTTGTGAATAAGCGCCAGTCTGCCTCAGTAATGGTATCACCGGTTAAGTAGCGGCGAGTTGATAAGCGTTCTTCAATTTTATCCAATGCTTCAAACAGGCTAACGACCGCTTCTTCATAAGCTTCTTGAGTGGTTGCAAAGCCTGATTTATACACGCCATTGTTGATATTTGGATAGATGTATTCGTTTAATTCATCAATTTCGCTACGTAACTCTTCAGGTAAAAAGTTCACGTCTTTGTTAGCGCCGACTTCATCAAATGCAGAGTTAAACATACGGATAATTTCTGATGATTCATTGCTAACGATGGTGTTGTTCTTTTTATCCCACAGCACAGGTACAGTGACACGGCCGGTATAATCTGATTTTGTTTTGGTGTAGATTTGATGCATGTAATCAGCGTTAAAGATTGGATCAGGAATAACACCATCACCTTCATTAAATGTCCAACCATGCTCATGCATTAAAGGATGCACAGCAGACACTGAAATCATGTCTTCTAGACCTTTTAGCTTACGATAAATAAGCGTACGGTGCGCCCAAGGACAGGCTAATGACACATAAAGATGATAACGATTAGGCTCTGCTTTAAAGCCGTCTGAACCGCTAGGACCTGCACTACCATCAACGGTCACCCAATTTCTAAAACGAGAAATATCACGTTGGAAGCGGCCGCCAGTTTCTGACGTGTCGTACCACTGGTCGTGCCATTTACCTTCAATTAATAGTCCCATTATCATCTCCTGTTGATGGTTAGATTTTGATTGTTTGATTTGTGATTGAATGAATTGAACCTATGATATCTGTCGAACCAATGATAATAAACAGAAGATTTAGCAATTAATTGTTCTATTTTTGATAACAATAATTCGGGTTTTGCAAGGTTTATAACCAATATTTGATGTATTCGATGATGCTGCTTCAACATAACACCTAAATATCTACACACACAGTGGTCAAACAATATGGTGCAATAAGATAAGACTTATAACATAAGACTGAGTCGTTAGTCGTTAAATACTAAAGCCACAAAGGTTAGAGCTACCAAAAAATAGCCACTAAAAACACAGCAAAGATAATCAAAATATAAAATACAGAGGGTGTTATGAATTAAGCTAAACAGTCACCACAAGCAAATAAGCCACACAATATTTTGTTTATTTTGACCGATCAAGAGCGATATCTGGATCCAGATAGTTTGCCTAAAGGTTATCGGTTACCAGGACGTGAGCGCCTTAAACAGAGAGGGGTCAGTTTTGATAATCATCAAATTACATCAGCGGTATGTACCTCATCGCGCTCGGTTATCTATACTGGCCAACACATACAGCAAACCAAACTGTTTGATAACGTCAACTTTCCTTGGTCCCAAGATTTAGATCCTAATATAGGTACCGTGGGGCAGTTATTATCTGAGGCGGGTTACTATGCGGCTTATAAAGGTAAATGGCATTTATCAAATTTAGGTAATCTCGACGAGCAAGCGTTACCAGATGCCAAGCTCACAGAGATACTCGAGTCTTATGGTTTTCACGATTATGTGGGCATTGGTGATGTCATTGGGATGGTGCACGGAGGCTGGATTAATGATGATCTAATCACTGCTCAAGCTCAACGTTGGCTGCGCGTGCGCGGTAAACCCTTAAATGAAGGGCAAACCCCTTGGTTTTTGGCAGTTAATTTGGTAAATCCGCACGATGTGATGTTTTTGGACACTGATGAGCCAGGCGAGCATGTGCAAGACACGCCTGCGCCATGGCTTGGGCTAAGTGCTGAGCCAGACACGCCATTTTACAAGCAGCAGTGGCAGTTTGAGTTACCAAATAGTCGCCATGAGCCGTTTGATAAGGCCTCACGTCCTGCAGCGCATCAGGAGTATCAACGTGCCCGTGACACACAGGTAGGCTCTTTCCCCAATGAAGACAGACGTTGGCAGCGCTTATTAAATTATTACTATAACTGTATCTTATCTACCGACCACAAAGTTGAAATCTTGTTAGACGAATTGCAGGACTTAGGCTTACTGGATAATACCATCGTGGTGCTAACCTCAGACCATGGAGAGCTTGGCGGCAGCCATGGCAATCATGGTAAAGGCGCGACCGCTTATCAAGAGCAAAATCATGTGCCGTTAGTTATTTCACATCCTGATTATGTGCAAACCCATGGCCAGCGCTGTAAGGCTTTGACATCACATCTGGACTTAGTGCCAAGCTTTGTGGCTTGGAGTGGGGCAGATGAGTCGACGACTCGGCGTTTATCGACTAACTTACGCGGCAAAACTTTGACCCCTTTATTACAAAAAGGCGAGCAAGCCAAGATCAACGAAATACGCGAGGGGGCGCTATATAGCTTTAATATGTTTGCCTATTTGGATTACCAGTTTATGCAGCGTGTGCAGCAGTTTGTGAATGCCGGTAGCAGTAGAAGTGAGATTGCTGCGCAAAATTTTCCTCAAGATTTGAGTAAGCGTGGTGCTATCCGCAGTGTGTTTGATGGACGTTATAAACTCAATCGTTATTTTTCACCGTTGCAGCACAATCAACCGCAAACCCTTGAGCAAATATTTGCCTATAATGATGTCGAGCTGTTTGATTTACATCAAGATCCTGATGAGATGCATAATCTGGCAGCAGATAGTGACAGCAATGTTGAATTGATAGTAACGATGAATGCTAAGCTTAATAGCTTGTTACAACAAGAGCTGGCAGGACCTGATGATGGCAGCTTTTTACCCAAAGGCGGCTCAGTAGGATAAAGCACTTTAATAAAGATTAATAAAGAAAAGCACTTTAATAAACAGTAGCTGCTTATCACAAGACATATCTTTTACAAGCCATGCTGTTCAAAAAGGCCATACCACAAAAAAGCAACCAATAACGAGGGTTACTGGTTGCTTATTAAACGCTAAATATAGGTTGGTCGTTATATAAGTTAGTCGTTAACGATTATCGACATTTATAGGGCCTGTATAAAGAGTAGCCTTATGGCGTTAATTAATCCAGTTTAGAGCTAATAATGTCACTACTATTGGCGTCAACTTTCACCTCATGCTCTTGATTATCGGCCATTAGTTTAATTTCATAAACGCCTTGATTGTTATCTAAATCAAAGCCTGCCCCAGTAACGGTAGACCCGGCGACACTATCAGCCGCTGTTTTGATGGCTTGCTCAAGATTAACAGATGCTTGTTGTAGCGCTTGATGCTCAGCTTGATCATCAGTATCCAAGCTTTTTTGGGTGACTTCAATAATGTCTGCGCTAATGGCGTTCAGTTTTATCTCATGCTTGAAATTATTAGCAATGACATCCACTTCGTATTCAGCTTGGGTGCCATTGTCATGGGTATCGAGTTCAACATCGATGACGTCACCAGATGTATTTTTAAGCGCTGCGGCAATGGCGTCTTCTATGCTAATAAACTGAGCAGTGGTAGCGGTAGCAGCCACCTCATTGGTGTCGATAGCAACTTGTTCAGTTGCCACCGGTTCGGTGTTAACTGCATCAGGAGTTTTGGCCTCCTCGTTGGGGTTACTACATCCTGCCAAGACAATAAGGGCTAGAGCAGCTGGGTTCATAAGACACGCGTTCTTCATTTTAAAACTCCTAATTTACAAATAGTTTTCTATATTAAAAATAGTTATTAATAGCGGTTATATTCAAGTTTTATGACATTATTTTACGCTTTGAGCGTTATTGAGTGCTGTAACTATTTGATAAATTAAGTAATGATTGTGCTAATTTTATCTGATGTATTGGTTTTTTTCTGCTGCTCCTGTACGATAGCAGCTTTTATCGTCACTATAGTTTTTGCTGATGTTGTCACACAAAAGCTATCTCTGTATTCGTTTATGTCTTCTTTATTTTTACAATGAGGCTGTTTCTATGTCGATTAATAATAGACCCTCCGTTAATGCAGCTGACAACGCATTAGATCCTAACGTTAAACTTCCTGATCATGCATCTATAGATTCATTAAAGGTCAATAGAACGCCTAGTAATTTAACTAGAAATCAGCCCGATGATAAGAAGTCATTGCTACGTATTCGTGGTATCAGTAAGTCCTATGATGATACACAGATTCTAAAAAGTATTGATTTGGACATTTATGATGGTGAGTTTTTGACTTTATTGGGGCCTTCAGGCTGTGGTAAGACCACGCTACTGCGTATGATTGGCGGTTTTGAAGTACCAGATACAGGCAGTATGACACTAGATGGCGTTGATATCACCGACCTGCCAGCAGAGAAACGCCCGATTAATACTGTGTTTCAGCAGTATGCATTATTTCCGCATATGAATGTGTTTGATAATATTGCTTATGGGCTAAAGTTAAAAAAAGTGCCTAAAGATGAGATCAAACAACGGGTGAAAGAAGCGTTGGCGATGGTGCAGCTCGAGCATACCATCAATCGAAGACCCCAAGATTTATCAGGTGGTCAGCAGCAGCGTATTGCTATTGCACGCGCTGTGGTTAATCGTCCTAAAATGCTATTACTTGATGAGCCATTATCGGCATTAGATGCCAAAATGCGGGTTCAAATGCAGTCAGAGCTTAAGCGTTTGCAGCGTGAACTTGGGATTACCTTCGTATTCGTTACCCACGACCAAGAAGAAGCGTTGTCGATGTCAGATCGCATTGCGGTAATGAAAGCTGGCGAGTTTCAGCAAATTGATAGCCCTATTGGTATTTATGAGTCTCCAGCTAACTTATTCACGGCGAACTTTATTGGCGAGACCAACTTGTTCAAAGGTCGAGTGCTTGAAATTAATGACAAGCGCATCAAGGTTGAGGTCACAGAACAAAAAGACGGCTTCCATCCGGTACGCGACTTACCACGTCCTAAGTTTGAAGTAAAAGTGGGGCAAAGTATCAATTTGCTTCTACGTCCTGAAGACATCCGCGTTTATTATCTAAACGAAGGTCATGATGGTTTAGTAGGTTACGTGATTGACAGTGCCTATAAAGGCAGTACGTTAGACTCTGTGATTGAGCTTGAAAATGGCAATATGGTTAAAGCATCTGAGTACTTTAATGAAGATGATCCTAATTTTAACTATAAGCTTGGCCAGGAAGTCCGTGTAGACTGGGTCGATGGTTGGGAGTGGATATTACCAGATGAATAAGTCAGATCAGAATAAACAGCCTAAACATCATCAAAGTGGGCGTCTGTTTCAGCGGGTAACGGTGTTTATCATTTGGGCTTGGCTGATTATATTTGCCTTGATTCCTAATATCTTGGTAGTGCTTGCCAGCTTTTTGACCCGTGATGAAGACACCTTTTTGGAATTACCATTGACGGTTGAAAGCTACTTACGCTTTATCGATCCTTTGTATGTCAAAGTGTTTATGCATTCGTTGAGTATGGCAGCGATAACTACTTTGATTTGCCTTATTTTGGGATATCCTTTTGCGTGGTTGGTCAGCCGGGTGTCAAAAAAATGGCAGTCATTTTTGATGTTGCTATTAATCATACCTTTTTGGACCAATTCTTTAGTGCGCTTATATGCAGTTAAGTTAATTATTGCCGCCAATGGTCTATTAAGTTCAGCCTTGATTGGTATGGGACTTATTGATGAGCCATTACAAATTTTATATACCCAAAAAGCAGTGATTGGTGGATTGGTTTATCTGTTATTCCCGTTTATGGTACTGCCTTTGTATGCGGTATTTACCGATATGCGCGATGATATTGTGTTGGCATCAAAGGACTTGGGCGCCAATAAGTTTCAGACCTTTTGGCACATCATACTGCCATTAACCACACCGGGTATCATCTCAGGTGTGTTATTGGTGTTACTGCCAGCGATGGGTATGTTCTACGTGGCAGACATCTTGGGCGGTTCGCGTAACTTATTGGTCGGTAATATTATCAAGTCGCAATTCTTAGATGCGCGTGATTGGCCATTTGGGGCGGCAGCAAGCGTATTGTTGACGGTGACCATGGCGATATTAATCGCGGCTTACTACGCCAGCAGTAAACGTATCGGCAAAACCGATCATAATGAAGTGGCTTAAGGGGGTGAGTATGAGTAATACAATGAAGTGGCTTTCTCGCCTTTATTTAACCCTTATCTACCTAGTGCTGTTTGCACCCATCTTAGTGATGGTGGTGTTTTCATTTAACGCCTCGAAAGTGGGTTATACCTGGGGCGGCTTTAGCTTTAATTGGTACCATGAGCTGTTTAATAATGAGGCAATGATACAAGCCGCCATGAATTCAGTATTACTGGCAGTTGTGGCGGCAACGGTAACCACTGTTATCGGTAGCCTGACCGCTTTATCATTTCAACGTTATGACTTTAAAGGTAAAAGCGTACTGCAAAGCTTACTGTTTGTGCTAATGATGTCGCCTGAGATTGTATTGGCAATTTCACTGTTGGCGCTGTTTTTGATGATTGGTATTGAGCTTGGGTTTGTGACTTTATTATTAGCGCACATTACCTTCTGTTTACCTTTCGTGGTGATTACGGTATCGGCTCGATTGGCGAGCTTAGACAATAGTATTTTAGAAGCGGCTCGTGACCTAGGAGCCAGTGAATTTACCATGATACGTACTGTTTTATTACCAACCATCATGCCGGCAGTGCTGGCAGGTTGGGTATTGGCGTTTACGTTATCGCTCGATGATGTGGTGGTGTCTACCTTTAATACCGGTGCAAGTTTTGAGATTTTGCCGTTACAAATTTATTCTATGGTTCGTGTTGGGGTGAAGCCAGAGGTTAATGCGGTAGGCACTATCTTATTGGCCATATCACTGATTGGCTTGGTCATCTCACAGCTGTTGTTGCTCAGAAAACGTTAAGGATATTGTTATGTCAAACACTAAGTTTCTCACTCGCCGACGTTTTTTGGAAATAACAGGGGCCGGGTTGGCTGCGTTATCAGGCGTGGGTGCGCTTAGCGGCTGTCAGCCAACAGGCTCATCTAATGAGACAGACGATGCTGAATCTGCTACGGTTAATACGGATGGCAAAAATGTAGTCAAGGTCTATAACTGGACCGAATACATTTCCGACGATGTGCTAGAAGCCTTTACTGAAGAAACGGGTATTGAGGTGATATACAGCACCTTTGACTCCAATGAGGCGATGTATGCCAAGTTAAAGCTGATGAACAATCGTGGTGATTACGACATTATTTTCCCAAGTACCGACTTCGTGGATAAGATGCGTAAAGAGGGCATGTTAGAGCAGATTGATCACAGTAAACTGTCTAACTTTAAGCATCTTGGTAAGGCATTTTTGGATGCCAATTTTGACCCAGAAAATAAATTTAGTATTCCTTACTTGTGGGGCTCATCAGGTATCGCGGTCAATAAAAACAGAGTGGATATTGATAGCATACGTTCATGGAATGATTTGTGGCTTCCAGAGTTTGAAGGTCGAGTGATGCTGATGAATGACATGCGTGATGTGTTTATCATTGGGCTGTTGGTACTGGGTTATCCAGTCATGACCGAAGACCCGCAGCACATCAAAGAGTCGTATCAGATCTTATCGAAGATGATGCCAAACGTACGTACCTTTAACTCAGATGCGCCGCGTATGCCTTTCATCGAAGGGGAGACCTATTTAGGTATGGCTTGGAATGGCGAGGTCATTATGGCTCAAGACCAGGGCATGCCAGAACTTGATTTTGTCTATCCAAAAGAAGGCGCAATTATGTGGATGGATAACATGTGCATTCCAAAAAATGCCAAAAATCGCGACAATGCGCATGCGTTTATCGACTTTATCTTACGTCCTGAAAACTCGGCTATTATCAGTGAAGAAATTGGTTATGGTTCACCGAGTGAAGCAGCCAAAGATTTGCTACCGCCTGAAATTGCCAATGATCAGATTATTTATCCGCCAGAAGAGTTACTTTCACTTGCGACTTTCCGTGGCGATGTCAGCGACTCTACTATGGCGCTGTATCAGAAGTATTGGGATAGACTGAAAGTCGATATGTAGACGTGACCTCTGTGCCTTTATCACCTACATATCTAACTTATGAAATCTAGCAGCTAAGTTAATAAAAGTTCTAGCTTAATAACCGACTACTGCAGAATCAGTACGTCTTGGGTCTGATGACCCATATAAGCCTTGTGGGGTCAACATAATCGACTGTGTTGATCCCATTGCTGCTTTTGGAGAGACCTTATGGCCCATCGACTCGAGCTTGTTTATGGTGTCAATATTTAGCGACTTCTCGATACGAATCTCATCAGGCATCCACTGATCATGAATACGCGGTGCATGAGTGGCCTCAGCAATATTCATATCATGGTCAATCACGTTAGAGATAATCTGAGTCACTGTGGTGATAATTCGACTGCCACCTGGGCTGCCAGTGACGATATAAGGTTTATCATCTTTAAATACGATGGTTGGGCTCATTGAAGACAGCGGACGCTTGCCAGCTGCGACTGCATTAGCTTCATTACCCAGTAGTCCATAAGCATTGGCAACACCAGCTTTGGCTGAGAAGTCATCCATCTCATTGTTTAACAAAATCCCTGTGCCTTCAGCGACTAGACCGGTACCGTAAGAGAAGTTTAAGGTATAGGTATTGGCTACCGCATTTCCTTGCTTATCGACAATTGAAAAATGAGTGGTCTCATTGCTTTCATAAGGCAGAGGGTTGTTTGGCTTTACTAAGCTGGCGGGCGTTGCTTTATTAGGATCAATGCTTTTACGCAGCTCTTGCGCATACGCTTTGGCTGTAATACCAGCTAAGGGCACCTCGACGAAGTCGGCATCACCTAAGTATTCAGAACGATCTGCATAAGCCAACTGCATTGCTTCGGACATCAAATGTATGGTCTGGGCACTGTTATGGCCATATTCTTTTAGAGGATAGCCTTCTAAGATATTAAGAATCTGAATAATGTGAGCGCCACCAGAGGAGGGTGGTGGCATAGAGGTAATCTTATAGCCACGATAAGTTCCGGTAACAGGCTCACGAATAAGGGCTTGATAGTCTGCCAAGTCTTGCATACTCATAATACCGCCGGCTTCGTTGACCGCTTTAACAATATTTTGTGCGGTTTTGCCAGTATAAAACCCAGCCGCGCCTTGTTGAGCGATGCGCTTTAATGAGATGGCAAGCTCTGGTTGATATAAACGCTCGCCAACTTGGTAAGGGCTACCATCGGCTTTAAAGAAGATTTTGGCAGAGCTCGGCCATTTCTTTAATCTGTCCTCAAGAGAGATAAGCGACTCGGCCAGACCAGGGGTTACTTCAATACCATTTTCAGCCAAATCTATCGCGGGCGCCATGACTTGTGCTAAAGGCATGCTGCCGTAGTTTTCAAGCGCTGTTACCAATCCAGCGACTGTACCTGGAACACCGACCGCTAGACCATGAAAGCGTGATAGCTCTTTTACCGCATTGCCATCATCATCCAGATACATGTCCTTTTCAGCTTGCAATGGCGCTTTTTCACGATAATCTAGGGCAACGGTTTTGCCGGTGTTAGCATCATAAATCATCATAAAGCCGCCACCGCCAATATTACCCGCTCGCGGCAGAGTAACCGCAAGCGCAAAGCCCACAGCAACTGCCGCATCAACCGCATTACCACCTTGTTCTAATATTTGTAGACCAATATTTGAGGCCAACGCTTCTTGAGTCGCTACCATGCCATTTTTAGCCCATAACGGATGATGAATGGCATCAGCAGAGAAGATGGCTTGCTCGTTGGCTTGGCTATTGGTGTTGACTGTTGTGCTTTGAGAACTACTGCCGCTTGATGGGTTGCGTAAAGCCTTAATGGTTTTGTTTTCAGAGATTTCTAATGCTTTGATAGTATCTGTATTTAACGGCGTTGACGTTGTAGCCGACACTGCTGAGTTTTGAGTAGGCGTATTTTGATCAATTGCATAAGTAGCTTGTGTACCGACCAGCATTAGCGCTGACATGCCAAGCAATGAAGCTGCCAAGCGTTTAGGTGTATGTTTATTAATAGGATTTATATTACTTAGGATACTGGCTTTTAAAACAGTATTTTGCTTAACCGAGCGCTTTGGTGAGGTTTTCATGATTATCAGTCCTTTGATAGTTGTTATTTTTGATTGTTAGTTTGAATGCTAATTTTTTTGCTTACTGCTAATAATAAGCCGAAAATCTATCAGACTTTCGGCTTATAGGGTTAAAGATACTGCTGTTTAAACGAGAGAACTAGTTACTAATAATATCTAACTCTTCGGCAGATAACACCTTGCTGTCCGTATCTGATGGTTTAAAGCTAGGATCTAGCTTGCTAAGCGCTTGCTGTAGCTCGCTGATACGCTTCTCAGATTGCTGAATGTGATTTAAGATTTTAGTAAAAGCTTCTGCAACTGGGTCTTCAGAATCAGGGTTTAAGCCATAAGCACTAAAGTCGACCTTTTCAGTAAGTGGTGTGCGCTTGCTGTCTAATCGGCGGGTCACATTGTCTGGGCATGGAGATTCATCAGAGTCTTTGGTTGCCTGATTGGCTTGATTTGAAGATTGCGCCGCATTGGACTCCGTCTCTTCAGGGGCTTTGCCGATCATACGTGCTGCGCTACCGACCATTGTGGCTTCTTCAGGCACTGGTTTTACCACGACCGCATTTGAGCCAATTTTGGCATTTTTACCAACGGTAAAAGGACCCAATACTTTGGCGCCGGCACCAACAATTACCCCGTCTTCTAATGTCGGGTGACGCTTGCCTTGACCAAGTGAAACACCGCCAAGGGTAACACCGTGATATAAGGTAACGTCATCACCAATTTTGGCAGTTTCACCGATGACCACACCCATACCGTGATCGATAAAGAAACGACGACCAATTTGGGCTGCAGGGTGAATCTCAATACCGGTAATCATACGTGAGCCATAAGAGAGCGCACGGGCACTAAATTTACAGTCTTTATTCCATAAGTAATGGGCGCCGCGATGCAGGATAAGCGCGTGAATACCAGGGTAGGTCAGTAATACCTCAACACTGTTGCGCGCTGCAGGATCACGATTGAATACCGCAGCGATGTCTTCTTGTAATGAGGCTTTGGCGTTACGAAGGGCTTTAATGAGTCTCATGGCATTATCTTATGGTTTTAGTGAGTGTTTGATGACTTAATTTATCGTCTGCTTATTAGGTTGTGTTTTATATTAGGTTAGTCGGTTAGATTGAATCTGGAATTGTTATGTTAATCAGCACTGACGATTCATTTTAGAGTTTCAACATGATTTTGGCAATAATCGCATTGAGTAGCTCATATTCTTTTTGATCTAGCTGTAGTCGCGACAGCAGTCGTGACAGACGACTGGGTAAGTCTCTTAGCTTATCTGTTTGAGTGTCTTCAAGCAACTGCAACTGATACATTAGTTCAATAATACGTAATTGTAATTTAAGCTTTTGCTCGTGACTGATGGCGGGACTGTCCCAAATTTGGCGCAGCATAACTGGCATCAGTAAGTTCTCACTATTCAAGTCGTTATCTAAGTCACTATTTAAGTCATTATCTAATGCCTGGTTATAAATGGCTTGATTACTATCATCTGTGTTATTAATTTCGTTAGTATTGGTTAAGCCTTGCGGTTGTTGACTGTGTTGTAAAAAGCGACTGTAGAAAAAACTGGCAATGACTTGCACCGCAGAGGCCACGTTTAGCACAGGGTAGTCAGGGTTGGCATCTATCTGAATATGATAATCAGCCAAAGCCAATTCATCATTGGTGAGCCCTCGATCTTCACGGCCAAATAAAATGGCAACCTTGGTGTCGTGAGTGGGTCTAGCTAACACAAGTTTCGCCGCTTGATCTGGCGTAACCACCGGTCTTGGGATGTGACGTTGACGGCTACTGGCAGCAAATACCAGCTGACAATCGGCAGTGGCTTGTTCTAAATTATCAACTATGCGGCAGTTGTTTAACACACTTTGTGCGCCTGCTGCATGCGACACGCTTTCATCATCAATGGGATGCTTGGGTGCAACGACGACTAAATCGGTTAAGCCCATGGTCAGCATAGCACGAGCTGCAGAGCCGATATTGGCTGGCAGGGTCGTATTAATCATCACGATACGCACTTGTGCTAGGCGCTGTCTTAAGCTTTGGTCATGATGGCTATTATCAAGCGCATCAATATTATCAATGTTATCGACACTATCGGAGTTAGAGTTATTGTGCGGTGCAGGCGTGTTTTGTTGAGTTGGCATAGGGCTACGATTATCGCTTATGGTAGATACAATTTATCTTACTATATTACTATTTTATGACGCCTAGTGTATCAACTTTAAGCCCTATTTAGCACAATAATCGTCAAGCACAAAAAAGAGCCCGCTGAATCAATCAACGGGCTCTTTTTGTCGTATTAACTTAAGCTTATAGTGTTAACTTAAACAGCTTAAGTTAAATGGTGTTCTTGTTAACTTGCGAGACTTATACTGCCCAGCAAGAGCAACCGAAGGCACCAAAGAAGTCTTTCATGCTTGATACAGGGGCATTAGACTTCCATGCTTTGGCATGGTTGTGACCATGCACAGCACATGCGCTTGAGCAACCGCATGATGCAGCCATAGCAGCACCTTGTGGCGCTAATGAATTCTTACCTGCGCCTTCTGGGTCGCCCCAAGCAGCGTAGCCGCCATACTGGTTAACTGGTGACCAATCTGGCATTGCTGGAGGTAGTGGGCTGTCAAAGTCTGAGAACTCGCCAGCACCAAATACAGGCTTACCGCCAACTACAGTTAGGTCAGAAGTTAGGTATGGGATTTCATTTTCTGGTACCGCAAAGAAGTCTTTATTAGGTACGATGAAGTCAGCTAAATGACCTTCTTCGATACGACCACGTTTGCCTTCTTCGTTAGTGAACCATGCAACATTTTCAGTCCACATACGTAGTGCAGTTTCGCGATCTAAAAGGTTGTCTTGATCATATAGCTGCATACCGCCAACCGTTTGACCACTGATCAACCATGATAGAGATACCCATGGGTTGTAAGATGCAACACGGGTCGCGTCAGTACCGGCAGATACTTTAACACCACTGTCTAGCATTTGCTTAACAGGCGGTGTGTTTGAAGCAGCTGCTGTACCATAACGTTCAGCGAAGTATTCGCCTTGATATGCCATACGATGCTGTACCGCGATACCACCGCCTAGCTCAGCAATACGGTCAATACTCTTTTGAGAGATGGTTTCAGCATGGTCAAAGAACCAGTTTAAACCTTCAAATGGAATGTCTTGTGCAACTTTTTCATAAACGTTTAACGCACGCTCGATGGTTTCATCATAGGTTGCGTGTAAGCGCCATGGCCATTTGTTTTGAGCCAAGATGCGAATCACTTCTTCAAGATCTTCTTCCATGTTGGCTGGCATTTCAGGACGTGGCTGACGGAAGTCTTCGAAGTCAGCTGCTGAGTAAACCAACATTTCACCGGCACCATTGTGGCGGAAGTAGTCATCACCTTGTTTGTAAGTAACTGAAGAAGTCCAGTTTAAGAAGTCTTCTTTTTCTTCATTTGGTTTTTGCGTAAATAAGTTATACGCCATACGAACGGTTAGCTGATCTTCATCATGCAGCTTTTGAACCACTTCGTAGTCATCAGGATAGTTCTGTGAACCACCACCAGCGTCAATAATACCAGTCACACCTAAGCGGTTTAGCTCACGCATAAAATGACGAGTAGAGTTTAGCTGATAATCAAATGGAAGTTTTGGACCTTTAGCAAGCGTTGCATATAAGATGCTTGCGTTTGGTTTCGCTAATAATAGACCAGTTGGGTTACCATTGGCATCACGTTGGATTTCGCCACCTGGTGGTTCTGGTGTTTCTTTGGTATAACCAACAGCACGTAGCGCCGCTGCGTTTAGTAACGCACGGTCATATAAATGTAGGATGAAAACAGGAGTGTCAGGTGCAACCGCGTTTAGCTCGTCGATTGTTGGCAGACGCTTTTCAGCGAATTGGTTTTCAGTGAAACCACCAACCACGCGTACCCACTGTGGTGCAGGAGTTTTGTCTACTTGGTCTTTTAGCATTGCCATCGCATCAGCTAATGAGCGAACACCGTCCCAGCGTAGTTCCATGTTGTAGTTTAGGCCACCACGTATGACGTGTGTATGGTTATCAAATAGACCTGGAATGACACTACGACCTTTTAAGTTGATAGACTTTGTATCCGAACCGGCTAGATCGAGTACTTCAGAGTCGTTACCTACTTTTACGAAGCGTCCATCTTTAATGGCAACGGCTGTGGCTTCTGGGTTAGATCGATCGAGTGTGGTTATTTTACCGTTATAATAAATAATGTCGGGAGTTGTCATAATTATTATCCTATTGAAATGAGAGTAAAAAATTTTAGCTAACGATTTTCAGGACGTTTGGACTATTACGGGTAATAACCTTCATTAGCTTATCTAGCATCTTGCTTAGTTATTTTGACTGTGTTGGCTATTAGTTAGGCCAACTAGTGCGGTTTATCAACCATCTAAAATCCTATAGGAGAAAACAGGACACGACAAGAGCAAAAGATAATGCTGTTACACAATAATATGAATCATATACAAAGCCTCTATGCTAATAACTTTTGTTAATAAACCAACTTGTATTATTTATTAAAAATACAAGAAAAAATGAAGCTATGCCCAATGAAGTTCATTAAAAAAAGATGGCATATCGAGAAACTTTTACTTATACAACAATAACTTAACTAATCATTTAAATAACCTGTTATCTGTTAAAACAAGTCTTAATTAAATTATTAATTTCAACTTCCTGTATCGTTATAAATTTCCTATAAAACGAACCTATACAACTTCTGTATATGCTATAAAACTGAGCATATAACTAAGCCATATCAACAGCTACTGGTTATTTGTGTCTTCTTGAGTACCTGTCGTTTCAATCTGACTCACTTGAGTTCCGTTATTGAAAAAATGCTGTTTTACATAAGGAATGGCTTGCTCGCCAATCAGCATACCTAATAGACCGACTAGCGCCCAAGTCGGAGGGGCAGGAGATCTTACGTTAAGTAAGTTGTAAAGAACGCCAACTATAATGCCAACAATTAGTGATGCAATATAAATTCTCATAATTTATATACTCTTTAGGTGAAAAGAAGAAAGGATTAATCAAGTAGAGATGGACCAGAACAGGTGTCAAATCTCAAACTCAATTAATCCTTTTAAACTAAACCAGTTATAAACTTCTTTTAGCAGGCAATAAATTAATTACCTATTAATAGTTAAGAAGATTATTTGTTAGCTGGGTTTGGACCAATCATCTCACCGTGTTCAGTACGCTCTGGAGCACCGTGAACCATAGTGTAAGCATAGTCAACACCGAAGCCATAAGCACCTGAATGCTCTCTTACTACGTCCATAACAGCATCATAAGTGTCGCGTTTCGCCCAGTCACGTTGCCATTCTAGTAGTACTTGTTGCCAAGTTACTGGAACGATACCAACTTGGATCATGCGGTTCATAGCTTGTTCGTGTGCTTCAACTGAAGTACCGCCTGAAGCGTCAGTTACCATGTAGATTTCATAGTCAGTATCTTGTAGGCAAGATAGTGAGAAAGTTAGGTTACATACTTCAGTCCAAAGACCTGATACAACTACTTTCTTACGACCGTTTGCAGCGTTTTTCGCTAGGAAATCACGTACGTTTTGATCATCCCAAGAGTTCATTGAAGTGCGCTCTAGGATTTGATGCTCTGGGTATACAGCTAGTAGTTCTGGATAAGTGTGGCCAGAGAAGCTGTTAGTTTCAACAGTAGTAATGGTTACTGGAATGTCGAATACTTTGGCTGATTTAGCTAGAGCAACAACGTTGTTTTTTAGAGTTTGACGGTCAATTGACTGTACGCCAAACGCCATTTGTGGCTGTTGGTCAATGAAGATTACTTGTGAGTTTTGTGGTGTTAGTAGTTCTAATTTATTTGACATATTTATTATCCTTGTTATCAAAAGTGAAGTATTGGTTATTACAAAATTATGAAGATTAAATTTATAAAACCAATGTAAAAGTATCATTACAATTAAAGTTAATATCTGGAGTGATTAAACGTTTAAAAGCGTAAATACTAGATATCAACTTAATCATAATAAGTAATTAAAGCCACAGATTCGATAAGGTGATTCTGAACGGTTTCGATTACTTATTGGCGACTAGTATATCCTCAGAGCCCATGCAGGGCAACCCATGCGTTACAGTTGCTGTACAATGTTAGCGGCCTGTTTTAACCGATTTTGTTGTTTAACAATACTTTAATTAAAAATATTATATGTAGCTGAGCTAATAGAGCTGTTTAAGTAGCATTTAGCTCTAGTTCGCCTGAATTATTGACCTAAAAGCAGTGATTATTGTTTAATACTATTGAAATATAAGGCACAACCCATTTTAGTTTATAAACTGATTTTTAAAAGCCCTTTATCTTTTTGATAACACTATTAGGCAAAATAAATCGCATTTGACAAGTTTGGTTTGAACAGCATTAAACTTTTTTATAATTTGCCATTATTTTTGAGTGTTACCTAATGTAATACTTTGATACGTACGCTTACATTAGTTGAGTATTTTTTGACCAATTTGAGCCGTTATCAAGGCTCGCCAGCACGTTCAACTTTCCAACTCTAAGCATAATACAATCAAAAATGGTGCTTAAAAGAATGATGCGTTCAAGAGAATAGAAATAGATCTTATTGAAAACGAAACTTTTAGTATGTTTCATACTTAATACCCATGTTATAATAATGGAAATGTAGTCAATCAATGCTTTAACTATCTTATATAAGAAATCAAGTAAAAAAATTATAAAAACAGCAGTACTATCAATTTTTATAAATCAAAATTACTTTAAGTACTCGGTTAATTAAGACTGTTATCTTAATTTTTAAGTCTCTCATTCATTTAAGGAGTAATTTATGGCTCTATCACAGTTCTTTATGCCTTCCAACAACCTAATTGGTGAGGGCGCACTAGAAGCCGGTATTGAACAAGTTAGCAAACTAAACTTTAAAAAAGTACTACTGGTCACTGACCAAGGTATCTCTGGTATCGGCTTGGCAGACAAAGTCAAAGGCTTACTAGAAGCCAAAAACATTGACGTCTCAGTCTATGCAGAAGTGCAACCAAACCCAACGGTTAGTAACGTGAACGCTGGTCTTGAGCAACTAAAACAACACGGATCAGATTGTGTGATGTCACTTGGTGGTGGCTCAGTACATGACTGTGCCAAAGGTATTGCGTTGGTAGCGACTAATGGCGGTAAAATTGAAGACTATGAAGGTCTAGATCAATCAAAAACCAGCCAATTACCACTGGTCTCTATTAACACCACAGCTGGTACCGCGTCAGAGATGACCCGTTTTACCATTATCACTGACGAAGAGCGTCATATTAAAATGGCTATCGTTGACAGCAATGTTACCCCAATTTTGTCGATTAACGATCCAGAGCTAATGGCAGGCATGCCAGCCAGTCTAACGGCGGCAACCGGTATGGACGCGTTAACCCACGCCATTGAAGCTTATGTTTCAACTGCAGCCAGCCCAATTACGGATGCTTGTGCGGTGAAAGCCATTGAGCTAATCGCCAAATCTCTACCAGTGGCAGTGGCTGAGCCAAACAACATGCAGGCGCGTGATGACATGGCTTATGCGCAGTTCTTAGCCGGTATGGCATTTAACAACGCCTCATTAGGTTATGTACATGCGATGGCGCACCAGCTAGGCGGTATGTATAACTTACCACATGGTGTGTGTAACGCCTTGCTATTACCACACGTAGAAGCCTATAACGAATCATCAGCAACTGCCAAACAGCGTCTAGATGAAGTGGGCGAAATCCTATTAGCCAACAACAGTGACTTGGCGGGTCTAAATACCATTGATGCAATTAAGAAAATGGCAGACATTGTCAATATTCCTAAGTCGCTAAAAGAGCTTGGCGTCAAACGTGAAGACTTTGAAGATTTGGCTGAAAACGCACTAAAAGACGTGTGTGCAGTCACCAACCCAGTACAAGGCGACAAAGCAGATGTTATTGATATTTTTGAAGCAGCTTTTGAAGCACGTTCATAATAGATACGCTGATAGTCTATAAATGATTAAATGCTAAGTAAATTGAAACAAAAAAAGAAGCGCTATTAGCGCTTCTTTTTTTGTTTACTACCTATAGTCAGGTAACCACAAAATGGTTACGGTGTTAACTTAGCTAAGTCTAGGATTGTAGTGCCTACACTCGACCTCAGTTACCTTGTGATAATTGTTTATGCTTGTGTGACTAATAAAGATTCGAATTAGCTAAGTATTACGCGTCTAGCTGTAATGGAAATATAAATGGTCGCTTGGCACAACCTGACCCAATTGCATTAAGTTGTCATCGGTTGGGTATAAGCGCCAATCATCATTTAATTTAACGCTGGCAATCGCAAAGTCGGTAAAGACGTTCAAGGCCAAAGGAATACAGCCGTCATTTTGATTGACCGGCGCACTGCTAGGGGCCATATCGTAACTGGCTTGCTCATTGTAATACGCATCCATCATTTGTGCTTCACTGGCTTCATCACTCTCATCTAATAAGGCAGGAGCAGCGGATGGAATACTGTCTAACTGAGCCGGCTTTAATAATGGCTGTAATGCATCAAGCAGCTTGGTGTCTTCACTGTTTATCTTAATGCTAATCTTCTTCACCCAGCGCTGGCGACACTCAAGTAAGGTATAAGCGTTATCCAATCGTGCAAACAAACGGCCGTCACGATCACGGATACCACCTTTAATCACAATGACTTCATCGACTTTTAGCTTGTCTTTGATGCGATTAAAGCGCTCGGCATAACAGCTGACCTCCAGACGGGCAGTACCGTCATCTAAAGTAATCACACAGCGGTTACCGAAGTTGGCGATATCGATAATTAAGCCAGCAAATAAGGTGCTGCCGTTATAGCCAGTATCAGACAAGCTATCTAAGCGGGCATTGGCGGTATAGACCGCTACTTCCTTCCGATATTGATCTATTGGGTGACCGGTTAAGTACAAGCCTAAGGTGTCTTTTTCGGCTTTTAGACGGTGTTTGTCACCCCAAATCAATTCAGGCGCAGTCGGCAACGGCGGGGCAGTGGTGGCATTGTCTACTTCACTGAACAGATCCATCATGCCCATTTCATTGTTCTGACGTTCTTGCTCAGCTGCCTGTACAGCACTTGGCAGCTGATCCATTAATGCGCCACGAATCTGGTGTCTTTGATCTGGCTCAAGATCTGGGCGTAAGGTGACAGCGAAGTCATCGAAGCAGCCCGATTTAATTAATGCCTCAAGCGTACGCTTATTGACCTTCTTGATGTCAACTCGGCGACAGAAGTCATATAAGTCGCTATAAGGTCCGCCTTGATTACGTGCGTGAACAATCGATTCAACCGCGCCTTCACCAACGCCTTTAATTGCACCAAGCCCATAAATGATATTGGTTGGTTTATCAGCGACGAACTGCCACTGACTGCGGTTTACCGATGGATTATCGACAGTAAGACCAAAGTTCTCACGGCAGTCATTAATAAAGAACACCACGTTGTCGGTGTTGTTCATGTCTGAGGTCAGAACCGCTGCCATAAATTCAGCAGGGTAATAATATTTTAGATAGGCGGTTTGATAGGCCAGTACCCCATAGGCAGCCGAGTGCGACTTGTTAAAGCCGTAACCGGCGAACTTTTCCATCAAGTCGAAGACACCACCAGAGACGACCGGATCAATACCTTGCTCTGTGGCACCGGTGACAAAGATGTTGCGCTGCTTGGCCATCTCTTCTGGCTTTTTCTTACCCATAGCACGGCGTAACATGTCAGCACCGCCTAAGCTATAGCCGGCCATCACCTGTGAAATCTGCATCACCTGTTCTTGGTAGACAATAACCCCATTGGTATTTTCTAAGATGGGCTCAAGGTTAGGATGGTCATATACCACTTCCTCACGACCATGCTTACGGTCAATGTACATCTCTACCATCCCGGCATCTAATGGACCTGGGCGATATAGCGCACACATCGCGATAACGTCTTCAATGTTGGTTGGCTGTAGCTTAGAGAGGTACTTTTTCATACCCGAGCTTTCCAACTGGAACACGGCTGTGGTCTTGGCATCTTGCAGCAGTTTATACGCGTTTCTGTCATCCAGTGGCAGGTCTTCAAGCTCAATCGGCGGCTTATTCTCACGCGCACGGCGCTCATTGATGTTCTTCACCGCAGCGTTAATAACGGTTAGGTTACGCAGACCCAAGAAGTCGAACTTAACCAGACCAACGGCTTCTACATCGTCTTTATCGTATTGACTGACGCGGTGACCTTCTTCATCACAATAGATGGCACTAAAGTCAGTAATTTTGTTAGGGGCGATAAGGACACCACCAGCATGTTTACCGACGTTACGGGTAATGCCTTCAAGCTTTAACGCCATCTCCCAGATTTCATTGGCATCTTCATAATCCATATTGTCTGGATTCGAGATTAAGTCTTTAAGCTGTGGCTCTTCAAGCACTGCATCTTGTAATGAGATACCCGGTGTCTTTGGAATCAGCTTCGATATTCTATCGGCCAAACCATAGGATTTACTTTGCACACGCGCTACGTCACGCACGACCGCCTTGGCCGCCATCGTACCAAAGGTGATAATCTGAGATACCGCTTCACGTCCATACTGACTGGCCACGTATTCAATCACACGGTCACGACCTTCAATACAAAAGTCAATATCGAAGTCGGGCATCGACACACGCTCTGGGTTTAAGAAGCGCTCAAACAGCAGATCATAATGCAGCGGATCTAAGTCGGTAATGTTTAGCGCATAAGCGACCAGCGAACCAGCACCCGAACCACGTCCAGGGCCTACTGGCACGCCATTGGCTTTGGCCCAGCGGATGAAGTCCATAACGATTAGGAAGTAACCAGGGAATCCCATCGATAGAATAATGTTTAGCTCATGCTCGAGGCGCTCATCATACGGCTTACGTACCTCAGGCCAAGTGTCATCACGCTCATCAACTGGATAAAGCTTATCTAAGCGTGCATTCAGACCACGCTGTGATTCTGAGCGGAAGAAAGTCTCAATGGTCTCACCCTCAGGTACAGGGAATTCGGGCAATACGTTAATGCCCAGCGTTAAGGTAACGTTACAGCGCTGCGCTAAAATAACGGTGTTTTCAATAACTTGTGGAATGTCAGCAAACAGCTCAACCATCTGCTGCTGAGTTTTTAGATATTGTTCACTCGAATAATCGTGCGGACGATTGGGGTCAGCTAATACGTGTGAAGTTGCAATACATACCCGCGCTTCGTGCGCATCAAAATCTTCTTCTAACAAAAAGCGCACGTCGTTATGGGCAACAATAGCAATGTTGTGCTGTGCGCCCATGTTAATTGCCTGCTCAATAAAGGCATCCTCATTGGCACGCTGGGTACGCTTAATAGCAAAGTACAAGCGATCATCGAACACCGCTTTATAGTCTTCAATCAGCGGATTGGCGCGTTCTGGATTTGAGCCCAGTAAGGCTTGGCCAACGTCAGATTTTTCGGTTAATAAGACAATCACCCCTTCGCTGTTGTCAAGCAAATGCTGTTTGTTAACAATCGGCGTGCCTTTATTCTCAGGGTTCATACGACCATCGGTGTAGCCCAGTGACACAATACGAGTGATGCTTTTGTAGCCCTCATTGTCCATGGCCAGTAGCGTTAACCGGGTATTTTCATCATCTAGGATAATTTCAGCACCGATAATAGGCTTAATACCCACATCTAGGCAGGCACGATAAAACTTCACTGCCGCATATAAGTTAGACAGGTCGGTTAATGCCAGCGCCATTTGCCCATCGGCAGCAGCCGCTTTCACCATAGGTTTGATGCGGATAATAGAGTCGGTAATAGAAAATTCACTATGAATACCAAGATGTACAAATGCCATATGTGACCTGATTTTTAATATATAAAGTTATATAAAGCTGAGCTATTAAAGCTGCCATTGTATGTTAAACATGCGGACTAAGTATTGACGTAAGTATCACAAGAGAAATAACTATAATAATGTCAATAACTTAAAAGGAAGGCTTAAGGTATTTTGCGCAACAATTTTTATAAACTTGATGGGTTTGATGTGAGCCAAATTATAGCATTTTTATACAGGCTCAACCATAGCTTATCGGCTGATATGCCATGGGCTTATGACGATATAACTTTAAAACTAACGATGTTAATGCTATATCAAAAGCTTTATTACAACCGGTATTATTATAAGCGGCAAGCCAAGCGACTCGATTGATTGTTGAGTTCGCAGTTGGCTAAGTGCTAAACTTTGAGTTCAAATTTAACACCTGTTCACTTACGTAAGGAATGATAATGCATATCAGCGCAAACTTCGATGCCGGTAATATAGAAGTTATTAGCCTACAAGACCCCAAAAATATTCAATTAGCGATTCGCCCAGATTTTGGCGGTGAATTTTTTCAGTGGTTTAACTTTCGTCTATCGGGTCAGATAGGTGAGCATTACACCTTACATCTAATGAATGCTGGTGAAGCTTCTTATCTTGAAGGCTGGGATGACTATCAAGCGGTCGCTTCTTATGATCGTCAATATTGGTTCCGCCTACCGACCACTTATAAAGACGGTAAGTTGACCATAGACGTTGAGCTTGAGTGTGAGACCATTCAAATTGCTTACTTCGCGCCATATAGCTATGAGCGTCATCTAGACTTACTAGCAGCGGTGCAAACACATCCGTTAGTCACTTTAGAGCATTTGGGTGACACTCTTGATAAGCGTGATTTAACCTTGGTTAAAATCAGCAGCGACAATGATAGCGACAATAAAAAACGTAACATCTGGATTACTGCCCGCCAGCACCCAGGTGAGTCAATGGCTGAGTGGTTAATCGAAGGTTTGCTATACAGTCTGTTAGACGGTGATAATGCTACTGGCAAACGTTTGCTTGAAAAAGCCAACTTCTATATTGTGCCAAATATGAACCCAGACGGCAGCGTGCGTGGTCATTTGCGCACCAATGCGGCGGGCACTAACTTAAACCGTGAATGGTCAAATCCAAGTTTAGAGAAAAGCCCTGAAGTTTATCATGTGATTAAAAAGATGGAGCAGACGGGCGTTGATCTATTCTATGATGTACATGGTGATGAAGCCTTGCCTTATGTATTCTTAGCCGGCTCACAAGGCACGCCAAGCTATAACCAACGTCTTGCTGATTTGCGTGAGAAGTTTTCAGCAGCATTGTTGCTGGCAAGCGCTGACTTTCAGACCGAATACGGCTATGAGATTGATGCCCCAGGTGAAGCCAACATGACACTTGCGACTAACTGGGTAGCCGAGCACTTTGATTGTCTGGCCAATACCTTAGAGATGCCGTTTAAAGACAATGTGAACTTGCCAGATGCAGACACTGGCTGGTCGCCTGAGCGCTCTATCAAGTTTGGTGAGGCCTCATTAGTGGCGATGCTTGCCGTAGTAGACGAACTGCGTTAATTAGCTAATCTATTGCTTTAAAACGCTAAAGCCTTCCAAGCTAAATTATTGGCTTGGAAGGCTTTTTTATTGAATTAAAATTGTCAGATATTAAGCATTAGGTGTAACCTAGAAAAATACTTTCTAAGTCATTGGCTATAATAAACACAGATTCAAAAAGCTGACATCCAAACATAAGGCCAATCTAATGATAGACCAGACCATGACAGCCAAGCCAGCCTCAGTTATAAGTGCAACCGCTTGTGCCATTACCTTTCAAGGCAATGCCAGTAATCAGCGTCAGCAAGATGCCTTTTTCTTTATCGATGATTATTTTCAAGAAACACTGGGTATCACAGAAGTCACCTCTGTACGATACCCGTTTTGTTTGGCCGTCTCTGATGGTGTTTCCAGCTCAAACTATTCACAGCATTGTTCTAAAGCTGTCGTCAAAGCGGTTAAAACACTAATGGATAATCGGCAACCCCCTAACGCTATCAATATTCACAAAGCTATTAGCGAAACAAAGCATATCACTAAACGCTATGGTGCATCAGCGACGCTGGCGATGTTTGAAGTACAGGATAAGGAAGGAAAGGCTGAGGCTAAATTAACCCATGTCGGTGACAGTCGTGTCTATCGACTGGCAAGTGGCGCATCGCAGTGGCAATGCTTAACTCGAGATCATAATCTGCTCAATGAGTTAATAGACGAGCAACTGCAGGCCGAGGGCACGCAAGCAAAAATGTCAGACTATAACAAGACAGGGATGGCTGGCATGCTGTATAGCATTACTGAATGCTATAGTTTATCGACAGAGGATGAGTTTAATGCTGGGGCACCACAAAGTGAGGTGAATACGATAGACATTCAGTCGGGCGATTGTTTTGTTGTTTGCACCGATGGCATACATGACTTGGTGCCAAATGATGAGTGGGAATTGATAGATGAGCAGACGGATATACAGCAATGGCTACTCACATTAAAAACCCAAGTGTATCAGTCAGAAGGTAATGCTTATGACAATGGCACAGCGATTGTGGTGCGCTTTGATTAGTTATTTAATTTCACTATATGGAGATGAAGATTATGGAGACCCCTAACTTATTTAAATTTGCAACATCTGAGCTGTCACAAGACGCATTCATTGCCTGGCTATTATCTTGGGCTAATCCTGAATACAAAGGAGGTAGTGATAAGCATAAAGCGCTTAATAAAATCGCGATAGATATTTTAACTCTATTTTTTCAAAAATCAGGTAAGAAACTACCCAATCACATCGAAAATATAGATGTGAGGAGACAGGTTAATCATATTGACGTTTTATGCGTTATTAATGATACCTATGCGGTGCTTATCGAAGATAAAGTAGGTACGGTTCAGCATTCAAATCAGTTGGCTCGATATAAGCAGTATCTAATGACAAAGCAGCATCAACCTTTTGCAGAAGATAAGATAATTTCCATTTATTTACAGACACATGATCAAAGTAGCTATGACAAAGTCATGGAACATGGATTCTATCCGGTATTAAGAAAAGACTTACTTCAGGTTTTTGATAATGCTGATAATGAAGCGGCAAGACAAAGTGATATCTATGCCAATTATTATTACTACCTGCAATCAATAGAAACAGCGGTACAAAGCTTTAGAACAGTACCTGTTCATAAGTGGAAACGCCATGCATGGAAAGGCTTCTTTATATACCTTCAAAGTCAGTTAGGTGAGGGTAGATGGAAGTATGTTGCCAATTAAAGTGGTGGGTTTATGGGGTTTATGGGGTTTTGGGGGCTAGGTTGTACAGTCAATGGTATCAGAGTTTATCTGCAACTGGAGCAAAGAAATGTCTGCTTTAAAATCACTGTATTAGATGGTGGCGACCACAAAAAAGCTAGGAATAAGTTATATAAACTATTTGTTAATGAAGCCGATAAATTTGGTTTAAGAGTAAAAAAACCTAAAAGATTTGGTAGCGGTAAAACAATGACTTTTGCTGTACTAGAAACGGAAATCTTTGACAGTGGTGACAAGCCAATTGAGTTAGAATCTGTAGTTAAGTTAATGAAGGATCTTGGTATATTTATTAAGCATTGTGCTGGTTTGGATGATTAGACAGAAATTATCCCTAACTTTAATTTTGAGTGTAGCTGGCAGGTAAGAATTAATTGAAGCGAGTTGGTTTATGCATAAGCTTGAAGAATTATTGAATAAAGTAAGCAGGAAGTCAGATGCTTTGAGAGTGGCTGAAGCCTTGTATAGCTGCCAGTTAGCACCAGACTTTAATACTTTTAACTATATTAAAACTGATGAATTAGGCATTAGTAAAATACTAGCAGACTTACTGGATCCTAAAGGGACACATGGTCAAAAAGAGCTTTTCTTACAGCTCTTTATTCAGCACAGTATGATAGACATCAAGAAGGATGAAAACTGGCAAGCCTTTATAAAAAATGCTGATAAAACTAAAGTTTCTACTGAAGTGTTGACAGAGGCTAGCGGCACTAGACGGCGCATGGATATTTATCTAGAGGGTGTGGTGCATGGTAAAAAGTATGGGATATGTATTGAAAACAAACCCTATGCATCTGATCAAGTTGGGCAAATAAAAGATTACGCCTTAGAGTTGACAAATAGAGCTGTAGATCACTGGCATATTGTATATCTCAGTGAGTATAGAGAGCTACCTAGTGAGAGCAGTATCACAGCTGAAGATTTAAGTAGTCTAATAAGTGAAAATAAATTTACATCTTTAAGATTTAGAAGCTTAATTGAGTGGCTAAAAGCTTGCAGACTAGAGTGTCAAAACAACGATGTATCAATCTTTTTAAGACAGTTTATTGCATTTATCCAAAAACAGTTTATGGGTATAGAGAATATGAGCAAAAGCAATGCAGTACTAGAGATTATGAAACAAGATACTAGCAGTATTGAAGCTAGCTTAATGGTTCAAAATAATATTGAACGAATGAAAGAAAGCTTGATATTGGAATTAATTAATCAATTAATAGAGAAAAACACGAACCCTAAAATTAATATTGAGTATTCTAAAGAGCATAGTAGGCATGGGTTGATTACTTTTGCGACAGTAGAAAGTATTGGGTTTGTCTGCTTTGAATTTGATAGACCTTATAACAACCCTGACTTAGGATTTAGATTTATATCTGAAAAGCAAAGAGACCATGAAGATGCTCCTAGACATATTGAGCAATTCAATAAAAAATTAAATGATCAAATTCACAATAAAGTATTCAAGTCATCTTGGTGGTATCCCGCGTATTACAGCTTTGAGCCTTATGACTTATGGGATACAACAACAAAACCTTGGGAGCAGATTATTAACGGTGAAATGGCCAAAAAGATATTGGGTGAAGCTGAACAAATAGTTGAGGCATTAAGCGAATATCTTTAGGTACAGATACCAACTTAACTATTTTTCAAACGCCTCGCTCGTCAAGTATATGCCGATGATATCAAGTCAGCTTAAGTTTTAACATTGAATCCAAGTTCATCACATAAAAGCCCTTTACAGCTTAATCGTTGTAAAGGGCTTTTATCTATTAGTTACACCATAAAGCCTTTATATCTTGGTATAACTGCTTATTTACTATCTAACATTACTTTGCCATCTTTGGAGCAAAATTTGCTATTCATTTTGTTTAGCTTTGCAGTCTTTTCTATATTTAAAACATACTGATTCTGTTCGTCTTTAACAAAACAAATTCGTGGTCCGAAACCTGAGCCATCACCTTCTGTCATATCTTTCTTAAGAAGGCCGGTATAGAAGTTGTATACATGATAGGGAATTATTTCAATATCATTATTATTAGCAGATTTTATAGTGATTTTATCGTTAATGCTAAAAGTAGCACAGCTTGTTTGTGGGCTGATTTTATTCAAAAATATAGATGTATTGCCATCATATAAAGTAGTTAGGATTCCTTTTTCAATATTTTTAGAATGGTTGACACATAACATATTATTATTTTTTTTATAAAAAACTTTCGCATTGCCTACCATTGTTCTGTGAGGGCACCCTAATAGTAAAAAACAGCTAGATAGTAATAAAGTAATAGTAATTTTATTCATGAGCTATCCAGTTATAGACAGTTATTAGGTTCAGCGACAAACACTGGTAGAACACTTTTCATTAAGGTGAGTAGGTATTATTAATAGCCCAACTGAGCCTCTTTATATGCTCTGACGATATAGCCGCAATACTTGGTTGCACACTCATACATGGTGACTTCAGCGTAATAAGAGCCACTATATTCGGCTGTAAAACCAACAATCGGGAAGTCATCATCTTCATCGTCAAGCTCTATCAGCTGGCCATTGTCGTCATAAACATAGAGATCAATATCGGTACAATCATCATCACAGACAGCAGTGAACATATAAGTTTCATTGCGCGTGAGTACAAACTCAGTTAGCTTTTCCTCATTTTCTGCTAATGCACCGGTACCATCCTCGTCATGTGAGGGGTAGAAGCCTTGGCCCGCGAGTGCCGCATCGCTGTCCTCAATCTCTGAGTATACAGATGCCTGTGCAAAGGGCATAGCGATCATGAGGGCAGCAAGGGCGGCCAGTTGTTTTAATGGTTTCATAATTAACCTTCAAATATAGTGCATTCTATAATCAATGCATTAAATGGGTAGAAAAGCAGCATAGGCAGTCAAGCAGTGGCTTAGTGATACAGCCATCTAATAAACCATCACCGAGTCTGTTTATATGCTCTAACTTTATAGGCGCAATGCTTGGTTGCACACTCATACATGGTGACTTCGGCGTAATAAGGACCACTGTATTCGGCTGTAAAACTAACAACGGGATGGTCGTCATCCTCATCATCTAAGTCCACGACCTTATCATTATTGTCATAAACATAGAGATCAATATCGGTACAGTCATCATCACAGACTGCGGCGAAAGAATAGGTTTCATTACGAGTAAGCATAAAGCGCGTTTTTTCTTCCTGATACTCTGTCAAAACACCGCTACCATCTTCGTCATGTGAGGGGTAGTAATCTAGTAAAGCGCCCGCCATATCCATGACTTCAAGCTGTGATTCTAAAGAGGCATATGCAGAGGGGGTGGCGACTAAAAAGGTAAAAAGTGCGGCCAGTGGTTTTTTGAATCTCATACGGGTTCTCCTGTGTTTTTAATTGATAATAAATGCCTGACTAAGCGTAGCCGACTTAAATTGGTTTAAATAAATACCAGTTTTTAAAACGGCCGTTACAACACCGCCAAGTCCTCATCCTTAGGATCACAAATAAACATATAGCCCGGCGCATGAGTAATCATCAGCTCAGGCTTGGCGGTAATGGCGATATTCTGTGGGGTCACGCCACACGCCCAAAACACAGGTACTTCACCTTCATTAATACGCGAAGCATCACCAAAGTCTGGATTATGAATATCATTAATACCGATTAAGCTAGGGTCGCCAATATGAATCGGCGCACCATGTACTTGTGGGAATCTTGAGGTTGCTTGAACAGTGCGGGTGACTTGTTGATAGGGTATCGGCCGCATGCTGACTACCATTTTGCCTCTAAAGCTGCCGGCAGGTACGGTGTCTATATTGGTGATGTACATCGGTACATTGTGATTGTCCTCGATGTGACGAATTGGGATAGAGGCATTGATCAGCGCCGACTCAAATGAGAAGCTACAACCTAATAAGAAGCCAACCAAGTCGTCCTTCCAGTAGTCATCTAAGTCGCTCACTTCATCGACCAATTCGCCATGCTTATAGATACGATATCTGGCTAGGTCGTAGCGTAGGTCTGCACCTGGTGCCATAAACTTAGGCTCGGGACTGCCGATATCGGTGACATCTAAGATAGGGCAAGATTTGGGATTGCGCTGAGCGAACAATAAGAAGTCAAAGGCCAGTGCCTTAGGTACGATGACTAAGTTGGCCTGTACATGCCCTTCACACATCCCTGAGGTCGGGCGATTGAGCTTACCGTCTCTAATAAGGGCTCTGGCAGCTTCTGGGGTTAGCCTGGCGACATCAGACATGACAAATTTCCTAATATGAATGGCCTAATAATGAATGACTTCGTTACTAATGATAGGTCTCTATAATTTTAATATCACTTAAACTTTCATAGTAACTAAATTTTACTGTCATTACTGAATTATTTCTACTGCGTAAAGACAAAATGAATTTAAAACTGTAATATTATAAAAATAGACACTGCAAAAAGAAGGTAAAGACTAATTAATAAGAGGATAAGCTGATGCGATTTGTTAAATATTGGGTACAACTGGGTATGGGCGTTGGTGTGCTGGCTGGCATGTTAATGAGCGCTCAGGCAGAGCCTGTTGAGTTCTGTGATGGTGAGTATATTACGTCTGATTTGGTAAATTGTACGGGCAGAAATCTGGAGTATGAAGACAGCAAACTGAATATTTCATACAAATCATTAATGGGATTGTTAGAGTCTGCATCAGAAAAAGAGCAGTTAAAGCAGGCGCAGCGGGCTTGGATAAGCTTTAGAGATAAGTCGTGTGATTTTACCACTCGAGAGCTGGCAGGCGGTAGTATGCACACTATGGTCTACAATAGCTGTCTGACAGATCGCACTTATCAAAGACGTATTGAGTTAGATCAGGAGGTTGAGTCGATATTGAGTTCTCAATAGTGACTAGCTTCTCAATATCTACCTAACTAACTGCCTGAAACATTAGGAGTTTGCACTGTGCCATCATTAGTCTTTATTAATGAACAAAAGAGACTGTGCTTTTATAAGTTTTGGTTTTACGAGATATTTGAATACTCACGGCAGTTCATTGACGATGAGGCGTTAGAGTTTAAGTTATACCTACCCATTGAATGTGGCATGGACTATGTAAGCTTAGAGGAGTTAAACACTGAAGAATTTAATGCAACCTATAAGATGATTTTAAAGGGCTTGAGAAAGTACAATGATACAGATAATGCGTTTATTGCAAACGAATTGGTAGTGAAAGAATGGATAGCATTAATCGATGAGTTAGAAAAGGATGAGCGCTTTGAGGGATAGGGGTTAGGGAATCTTAATTGAATAAGCAGCACATAAGATAACTTATGTGCTGCTTTACTTATGACTACAACTGATTTTAAGCATATGCTCAGTGTATTTATTTAGCAGTAATCTTAAAAACCCAAGGTGTCGACTTTAGATCATAGGTTCTGATGGCTTGTCGCTTGAAGTCTTCACGATTATAAGCCTTTGGATTAGCATTGAGCTTTTCTTCTAAGCTGTCCATAGCAGGGTAGTAATCTTGTTCAACATTCTTTATGCCCATTTTTGTGGCCATATATTTTAGATAATCATCGTTATAGCCGCTAATGCCAAAGGTTGTGGTGTATTTATCTTGAGGTCTGGACACGACTAATTCATCTGGTAGTTCAATTCTTGAAGGGCAGTTAAAACAGCCAGGAATAAATTGTATATCTGCTAGTTTGGCATTATTTAATATATCGACCACTCGGGTTTTGTCATATTGGAAGGTGATACCGCTAGACTGGGTCTTATATCGGCAGTTTTCACCATTTGGTGAAACTTTAATTTCTGTTACTTTGTCATTTTTGGTTGATACACTCAGATCACAATCAGTATTTGAGCTATTGGTGTACAAATCCCAGCCATCCCAATCTGCTTTGGTTAAGCCAAGGTTGTATTGTTTATTCAATGTGTTGATATTCTTACCCAATGAATTTGGTGTTAAAAAGCCATTTAGATTTGCTGCCATTGCTGGCGCGCTTAAAGCCAATCCAGTGGCAACCGTTAGAGATATACAAAGTTTTTTCATACAAATACTCCTTTAGAATGGATAGCAGTCGAAATATAGATTTGAGAACATTGGCATCGCCAAAGCAGATGCCACTCAAAATGAGTAGTATTAAGCATAGCGGATTATTATGTTTAGCGACACTCAATTTAGCGATATAAAATCAATCTGTTTTAACTAAAATGAATATCAGAATAGCAATCAGTTCATTTATTAACTGAATCTATGGCTACTTAAGCTAACCTAACACCTAATTTAAACCAATGTTCTGACCATAAATGCGACAACATGCCTAACTGTCTGAGGCAAACTTTTGAGAGAGTCCTATCAAAGGCTTAGTATTATGCAAATTAGTATTATGCAGATTCATTTATCGGATATTAAACCTTACAAACTTAGACGAATTTTATTATGATAATAAAACACCCCTGTAATGTAACAACTAGGAAGCATGATGAGAAATAATATCTTTAAAATAATGGTTGCCACAGTCAGTATTGCCACGCTTTCAGGATGCGCATCTGGTCCAGATAGCACATACAGCAAGATGGGCGATGCAATGAAAGATATCGCTGTTGCTGTACTATCGCCGGCCTCTCAAAATACGACCAATACACAGTCTCAAGCAACAGAGATAGGTCGCTATATCAAGCCCATGTTAGATGGCTGTGACTTCGTAGAGTTAGACAAACTTGTTCAAGAGCAGCCGGGCGCTATTGCTGATCATCAAAAAATAAGTAAACCGCAGGGAGATGATCCAAACGAAACGACCACCGTCATTCTAAAAGATGCTGTCGCTTTTGGTTATCCTTTACAGAAAATAGAGACTTATAGAGGTTATAATCAATTTCACAGTAAGCTTTTTTTCAAAAACGATAATTTTGTGAATCTACGTTCAGCATTTAAAGTACCACAGGACAGTGAATCTGATCTCACCAGAAACGATATAAATGGATATCAGGTTGGAGGATATGAGTTCGTTGCTTTGAAATTTGATAGACAAAATAGAACGGTACGTTGTGATAGAGGAATTTAACTTAACCTATTTGACTTAGGTCTGGTTATCGCTATTTGATATAGGCCTTTAACGATATAGATTTTATTAAGTTATTAATCAAAGCCTGCCAGCACATCGCAGGCTTTTTTTGTATTTGTACGACCATTGCAGTGTTTATACACAAGCGGTTTATACACCCTGTTTTTTAATCTAGGTGCGATATAAGGCACTGAGCATTGCACCAGTGTAACTGAACCGTTAATATTAGCTCATTTATTTATGTTATCAATTATAAAACAATCCACTTTTGAGCAATCCTTCATAACAATAGAGAATCTTTAATCATGGCAAAAACAACCAAAAAGAGTGATAAAAAAGAAGTTCGCTTTGAAGAGGCGCTATGGGATGCGGCCAATAAGCTGCGTGGTAGCGTTGAGTCTTCAGAGTATAAGCACATTGTGCTCAGTCTTATCTTCTTAAAGTTCATCAGTGATACCTTTGAGAAGCGTAAGCAAGAGCTGATAGATGCTGGCCAAGAGAAGTATATTGATTTGGTACAGGCTTATACCAAAGAGAACGTGTTTTATTTGCCAGAAGAATCACGTTGGAGTTTTATTCAACAAAACGCCAAGCAAGAAGATATTGCACTGAAGATTGATACGGCGCTTAGCACTATTGAGAAGACCAACAAATCATTAAAAGGCGCACTGCCTGACAACTACTTCTCACGTCTTGGCTTAACCCCGAGTAAGTTAGCGGCTTTGATTGATGTGATTAACAACATCGACACCATCGATAATGAGCACAAAGATGTGGTTGGCCGTGTCTATGAGTACTTCTTAGGTAAGTTCGCTGACAGTGAAGGCAAAGGCGGTGGTGAGTTCTATACGCCTAAGTCGGTAGTGAACTTGATTACTGAGATGATTGAGCCGTATAAGGGCAAGATATACGATCCGTGTTGCGGCTCGGGCGGTATGTTTGTGCAGTCGATTAAGTTTATTGAGAACCATCAAGGCGACACCAAGGATGTGTCTATCTATGGTCAAGAGTACACCACGACCACGTATAAGCTGGCGAAGATGAACTTAGCCATTCGTGGTATCTCTAGTAACTTAGGCGAAGTGGCGGCCGATACGTTCTTCAAAGACCAACACCCACAGCTCAAAGCGGACTTTATCATGGCTAACCCGCCATTTAACCAGTCGCAGTGGCGTGCCGATGATGAGCTAGTCGATGACCCACGTTGGGCAGGTTATCCCACACCGCCAACGGGCAATGCCAACTACGCTTGGATATTGCACATGATATCTAAGCTGTCTGAGCATGGTACGGCCGGCTTCGTATTGGCCAATGGCTCGATGTCTACTACGACGAGTGGTGAGGGTGAAATCCGTCAACAAATCTTAGAGAATGATTTGGTAGATTGTATGGTGGCTCTGCCCGGTCAGCTATTTTATACCACTGGTATTCCAGTTTGCTTATGGTTTATCAGTAAAGATAAAAAAGCGGAGTCTGCTGATAGCAAAGAGCGTGGCTTACGCAATCGCTCAGGTGAAACGCTGTTTATTGATGCGCGTAATCTAGGCTATATGCTCGACCGTACGCATAAAAGTTTATCTGATGAGGATGTTAAAAAGATAACCGATACCTACCATGCGTGGCGGGGCGAGCAGCACGCGGGCGGGTATGAGGCGTATGAAGACGAAGCAGGCTTCTGTAAATCAGCAGCATTAGATGAGATTAAAGCCAATGATTATGTGCTTACCCCAGGTCGTTATGTGGGTATGGCGCCAATTGAGGATGATGGCATTCCATTTGAAACCAAAATGAGTGAGCTTAGCGAAACCTTGTATCAGCAAATGGCTGAGTCAGAAAAGTTAGAACAAGCGATTCGTCATAACTTGGAGGTGTTAGGTTATGGCAAATAATTGGGATGAAGTGAAACTCGGAGATATTTCAAGTGATGTATCATATGGCTACACCGAAAGTGCAACAAATGAGGAAGTGGGTCCAAAATTTTTACGAATTACTGATATTCAAAATGGTGTGGTTGACTGGAATACTGTTCCTTATTGCCCTATTGATGATTCTAAGTTAAAGAAATATCTTTTACATACAGGAGATATTGTAGTAGCACGGACAGGCAATAGCACTGGTGAAAACTATATTTTTACTGGAGAGCAGGACACAGTTTATGCTTCATACTTAATCCGATTTAGACTTAAAGAGGATGTAGCCAATCCATTTTTCGTTTGGTACTCAATGCGTTCTCCTCAATGGTGGGCATTTATTCAAGGAGCTAAGACAGGTTCAGCTCAAGCTGGTGCAAACGCGAAAGTTTTAAGTAGTTATTCATTTAAGCTACCCCCAATGCCTGAACAAAAAGCGATTGCTCACATCCTAGGCACACTAGACGATAAAATCGAACTAAATCGTCAAATGAACGAAACGCTAGAAGCGATGGCACAAGCTTTGTTTAAAAGCTGGTTTGTTGACTTCGACCCAGTGATTGATAACGCGTTGCTGGCAGGTAAAGCTATTCCTGAACCACTAAAAGAGCGCGCAGAAATGCGTCAGGCTCAATTAGACAGTGGTAAATCTAAGACTAATTCAGAGATTAATGACCTATTCCCGAGTGAGTTTGAGTTTATTGAAGACTTAGGCTGGATTCCTAAGGGGTGGGATGTCGATAGTATTGATAATATGATAGAAATCAACCCTAGGCTGACTTTAAAAAAGGGAACTTTAGCCAGTCATGCTGACATGAAAGCATTGCCAGAATCTGGTTTTAATATTGATGGTGTAATAGAAAAAGAATATTCAGGTGGAACGAAGTTTCAAAATAGAGATGTCTTATTTGCTCGAATAACTCCTTGTCTTGAGAATGGTAAAACAGGATTAGTAGACTTTTTAGAACCTGGTGAGGTTGGCTTCGGCTCAACAGAATTTATTGTTTTAAGGGAAAAAGATAATATTACAATGGAGTTTGTTGCCTGTTTAGCTCGTAATAATAAATTCCGTTTGCATGCTATTCAGAGCATGGTTGGTTCTTCAGGACGACAACGAGTTCAAAACTCATGTTTTTCTGATTTTTATATGGCTCTACCTAAAAGTAGCAATAAAGTATTAGAGCTATTTCATGAAATGACTTCAGTAAACTTCGAAAAAATTTCAATACAAGCTAAAGAGAGTAGAACACTAGCCAAACTCCGTGACACGCTATTACCCAAACTCATGTCAGGCGAGCTGCGTATTCCTGATGCTGAGAAGTTGGTGGCAAATATTTAAAGGGATTTTAGTTTAAAACGTATCAAAGGACTTTTTATGAAAAGATTACTATTAAGTTTAGCGATTGGATTGGGTTCTCTAACGGCTACTTCTGCCATGGCGGCAACACCGGTATTTAATGCCCAACAAATAGCGCAAACTAAAATTCCTGAATTGAATTTCAAATACATCATGCGCCAATTTTACAGTGATCGAATGGTCAACGTGGTTTATGGTGACGATGAACTTAATAGCTATCCATATATCGGTCTAACTGGGGTAGATGATCAAGTTTTGAGAACAGTGGGAGTCATGCATCCTGCCATTGAATATAAAAACGTTTCAGGAGAAACTCGTTATCTGGTACTCATTGAAAAACTCAAGGTAGATGAAGATGATCCAGATTATTTGATTTCGTGTCGTATTTGTCTCACATCAGCTGATTTATATACTTTCAAACAGTTAGATAGTGGTGTATGAGCTATGCTGAAAAAACCGTAGACAAAAACTTGGTAAACTAAGGAAGACAAATAGGAGTTTACCATGACAAAGAAAGCTAAAAGATACAGTGAAGAATTTAAAGCAGAAGCAGTTAAAGCAATAGAGAATAATGGTGGCAATGTTAGTGCTACAGCTAGGCGGTTAGGGCTGCCAATGCAGACACTGGCTAACTGGCAACGAAAAGCCAATCAAGGCATGCTCAAGGGTACTAAGCAATACGATCCAGAGCTTGTTTCAGCCCTTGAAGAAATGAAGCGTTTAAAGCGTGAACTAAAAATAGCACAAGAAGAACGAGAGATACTAAAAAAGGCCACGGCGTACTTTGCGAAACACGGTCAGTAAGGTACGCCTTTATTGACCATCACAAATATGAATTTAGCATTACCAGCATGTGTAAAACCCTTGATATTAAACCATCAAGCTACTATGACTGGACCAAGCGTAATATCAGTGCTCAGCAAATACATCGTAACCGCTGTGAGCTGCTTGTAAAAGCTGCGCATAGTGAGACTAAAGAGCGATATGGTTATCAGCGTCTGCATGCACATTTAAGTGAGCATGGACATGAGATTAGCAAGTACATGGTGCGTAGTATCAAGGAAGAACATGACATCAAATGTAGACGTCATAAACGCTTTAAAGTGACAACGGACTCAGACCATAACAAGCGAGTCTATCCTAATTTTCTTAAACAACAGTTTGGCGTTAACCGTCCTAATTGTGCTTGGGTCAGTGATATAACCTATATTTGGACAGATGAGGGCTGGCTTTATTTAGCAGGCGTCAAAGACTTATATACCAAAGAATTGGTTGGCTACGCTATCGATAAACGCATGAAAGCAGATTTAGTCTGTAGAGCCTTAAATAAAGCAATCAAGGATAAACGACCTAGCCAAGGGCTTATTGTACATTCAGATAGAGGCAGCCAGTATTGCAGCGAAGATTATCGCAAAATGATCAGTAAATACGGTTTTAAAGGATCTATGAGTGCGAAAGGTAACTGTTATGACAATGCGCCAATAGAGAGCTTCTGGGGCGTTTTAAAGAATGAGCTGATATATCATCATAATTACAAAACTCGATTTGAAGCAATCAACAGTATCATAAAATATATCGAGTTAGATTACAATCAAGTCAGGATTCAGCAGAGTTTAGGTATGAGATCGCCAAGACAAGTTTGGATGGATTTCTATCGTCAAGCTGCCTGATCAAAATCTCCCAAGTTTAGGTGTACGGATTTGACGGCAGGGGTCAGTATATCAATTGGTTAGTAAGAGTCTACCAGACAATGAAATCGAAATTTCAGGGGGATGGGGTTTAATAAAATTTGACTCATTTAATGTGAAGACAGGCATACAAGTAATCGGAAAAGATCTTGTCGGCAGTATCTATAAAAACAATCAACTCGTACATGGTGAAGACTCATATTGGTGGGAAGCTTTACATCTACCAGAAGATGATTTTATTGACATTTATCATTTAGGTGATGGAGGTCTTGATATATCTGGGGTATATGGTGAAGATTCCCCGTTGAGTTATAAATATGATGTAGTCTACAAGGTTTTACCTGATGATAACTCGAAGTATTATCCCATCCAAATGACATATATAGGAGAAATGCCCAATGACGATACTGGGCGTATAGAAGATGTACATCACAGCACCGTTAAGAGATTTGATCCTGTGAAAAAGGAGTATTATTAAAAGTTATATATAAGGTCGTGATTTAAGCTGTAAGAAAAAAATATAACAAAGTAGGGTGTATTGCATATACCGATTATTATCGTGACCTAAAAGTACAATGGAGAGTAAACTACGATAAATTTTTGTTAAGATGCTAGTACTTGCAATTCACGTAAAATAAACAGGCAAAGGAATACCTCGTTTGAATCTATTGAATAAACAAAGTTGCAAACCTTGGCAATCATTCGAAAAACAGATAGCCTTGCTTGAGAATAGAGGGATGATATTCGAGGATAAAACTGACGCTATACATATTCTATCGCAAGTAAATTACTACCGATTAAGTGGGTATTGGTATCCATTTAGGCAACTAATTAATAACACGAGAGAGAATAATTTTTATAAAGATACTAAATTTACCGATGTTTTAAATATCTATAATTTTGATAAAAAGTTACGTATGTTGTGTTTAGAAGCTCTAGAGGTCATTGAGATGTCTGTAAGAACCAACATAGCATACAATTTTGGACGTATCAGCCCTGTTGCACATTTAGATAAAAATAATTTTGACCAAAAGTTTGTTCAAGGTGAAAGCAAACAAATTAACTATGAATCATGGTTGAAAAAGTATAAATATCAGATACGTCGTTCAAACAAAAGTCCATTTATCAAGCATCACATCGCCACTTATGAAGACTTGCCGATATGGGTAGGAGTAGAGGTTATGGATTTTGGTAGCTTATCGGTATTGTATTCAGGACTTAAAGGTAGGCAGAAAAAGCAAATATCACAAAGTTATGGTGTGGATAATCCCAATGTATTCGGAAGCTGGCTTAAGTCATTAAACTATATACGCAATATTTGTGCACATCATGCGAGATTATGGAATATAAATATTGATGTTGTGGCAAAAGTGGACAGTCGTTTTTTAGGGTTGTCATCAGCGGATAATAAACGGTTGTTCTTTTATCTTATTATGATGAAGCATTTGTTAGCGGTCATTGAGCCAAACAGTACTTGGGATCGTAAAGTAGAAGATTTATTTCATAAATTTCCTACACCAACAAATAAAGCTATCAAATTAAATGATATAGGATTTAGTACTTGGCAGGACTGGTGAAGAAACTTACAAAATCTACTAAGATAAATCAATGGACAATAGAAAACCGCCACATTTCCTAATTCAATGTTACCAGAGAGATTAGGTAGAGGTGGCGGTGCTGTTAGGAGCTATTATAGGCGTAAGTTTAGTTACGTTCAAGTAAAGATTTAATTTTATCCCTCTTATGGAGCCCTACTAACCAGTTTAAACTGCCCGCCTTTGCAAAGACAGTTATAAGCGAATTGCAGTAAGTAGCTACCCATACATATCATTCATATCAGAAACGCATTTTAGTGGTAATTTAGTATAGGAAACATAGCATTGAAATTCACTGAAGCCAAACT